>JBJKSM010000099.1:0-52998 GCA_046704045.1 Thermodesulfovibrionales bacterium
GGTCTCAAAAGACCCCCGGCAATGGCTTCCGTGGAATTACAAGACAGCACTCGCCGCCTTGCCGGCATAAAAGTACTCTCCGCTTAAGAAAATACGCGTTTCAAGCAGGCTTGCCGGAAGGACACGAAACATCGACGGAGATGTACGCAAACCCTCAGTAGTTGCACTGTCTGATACCTGTGGACGTGTAGATGAATTCCTTAAAATATCTATGTGTTGTACAGGGCGGAACACGGGTGATTAGTGTAAGATGTCAATAACTGTGCTTTCTTCCGCCCTCCCGCCACGTTTGCTGCGGGAAGGGTGGCAGGTTTCGTGTGAATGAGCAGTTGAACCGCGTTTATCGCCGTTACAGGAAGGTCGAGGGGAGGAATATACGAATGCGCAAGGTCAGGAAAGAGATTAAAGGCATGGATGTCATGATCGGACTGTTGAATACCTGTCACGTGGGCAGGTTGGGGACTGTCGGCGACAACGGCTATCCGATGGTCAAGCCTCTCAACTTCGCGTATCACGCCGGGCGTATTTTTTTCCACACGGCGCAGGAAGGCGAGAAAATGGAGGACATCAGGAGAGACAGCAGAGTCTGCTTCGAGGTCGACCTGCCGATAGCATATGTGAGAGGGGTGGAAAACCCCTGCCGGGCGGAGTATCTTTATCGAAGCGTGATCATCAGGGGAAAGGCGCATATCGTCGAAGACAGGGATGAAAAGATCTTCGGGCTGAGATGTCTCATGGAAAAATACCAGCCCGGGGGCGGCTACGGCGAATTTCGCGAAGACAAACTTCGCATTACCGGCCTCGTCAGGATAGATATCGAGGAGATGTCCGGCAAGGAAGACCTCGGGAAGGACCGGATACGCGAAAGGGTTATGACGGCGCTTGAAAACAGGGAACACCTTCCCGTAGTAATCGCAGCCGGGGACGGCTGCAGGTCATGACGCTGTCGGGGCCGGTGTCCACGGTTTTTTCCCCGAAGAATGTTTCATCCCGCCCAAAAAGTGTAATATAGTTACGCTGCGATGTCAGATCATGTGTCGGGAGATGAAAGATGCAAGCCGTCGGCCGCCTTCCTTGATGAAGCCAGGGAAGCGGGGCAGGAGGTCGCGAAGTTCGAGTCGATCTTTGCGGCCATAGGAGATCCCGTTGCGATCTACGATACCGGGTTCCGGATACTCTATCAGAACCGGCCTCACCGCAAACTCATAGGGGACCATGCCGGGGAATACTGTTACAGGGCATACAAGCAGCGCAACGGCGTCTGTGAACCCTGTGCGGTTGCGATGTCCTTCCGCGACGGTGAGGTCCATACCGTGGCAAAGGGCGCAACGATCGGTAACAGGGAGCTTTTCGTCGAAATCACCGCTTCGCTGCTGAGGGATGACGCCGGGAAGGTCATAGCCGGCATGGAGGTGGTCAGGGACATAACCGAGCTTAAGAAACGCGAAGTGGAACTGAAGGGGTACCGCGACCGGCTGGAAGGGCTGGTGAAGGAGCGCACCGCCGCGCTGCTTGAGGCGAACAAGCTGCTGCAATCCGAAATCGCCGAGAGGAAGCGCATGGAGGAAGACCTCCTCAGGACCGAAAGGCTGGAGTCCCTGGGGGTTCTGGCCGGCGGTATCGCCCATGACTTCAATAACCTGCTTTCCGCGGTCCTCGGCAATATTTCCCTCGCAAAGAGGTACGCAACGGATGGCGACAAGATTTACCGGCGGCTTGAAGAGGCCGAAAGGGCGTCTTCCCGCGCGGCGGACCTTGCGCAGCAGTTGCTCACCTTCGCAAAGGGAAGGGTGGCTGTCAAGAAGATCATTTCCCTTCCGGGGCTCGTAAGGGACGCGGCGAATTTCGCCCTGCGCGGTTCACGCACAAAATGCGCTTTTCTCATCCCCGATGACCTCTGGACGGTTGAGGCGGACGAGGGGCAGATCTGCCAGGTAATAAACAATATTGTTCTTAATGCGGAACAGGCGATGCCCCGGGGAGGGACTATAGCCGTGCGCTGCTCCAACTGGCGTATCGGGCCGGAGCACCTCCACGGCGTAGGGTCCGGGCGGTTTGTCAGGATCGAAATCGAAGATCACGGCCCTGGAATAGCTGAGGAAAACATCGGCAGGATCTTCGACCCTTATTTTACGACCAAGGAGGAGGGAAGCGGGCTCGGTCTTGCCACAGCCTATTCCATAATCGACAAGCATAACGGCACGATAACGGTCCATTCCGAGCCGGGAAAGGGGACCGAGTTCAATATACATCTGCCGGCGGCGACCGGCGAAGCGCAGGAGGCTGCGATACATAGCAAGAAACTCTTCTCCGGCAGGGGGAAGGTACTTGTGATGGACGATGAGGACGTCATAAGGATGATCGTCGGCAGCATGCTGAGGGAGATAGGTTACGAAGCCTTCTTCGCCGAAGAGGGAGAGGAGGCGGTCAGGAAATACCGGGAGGCGGGCTTGTCGGGGCAGCCCTTTGACGCGGTGCTTCTCGATTTGACGATCAAGGGGGGCATGGGCGGGGTGGAGTGCATGAAAAAACTGCTGGAGATAGACCCGGACGCCAGGGCTATAGTGTCGAGCGGATATGCCGAAGACCCCATACTGTCCAATTACAGGGAGTTTGGATTCCGGGACGTTATAACGAAGCCTTACCGGGTGGAAGACCTTAGCGAGATACTTTTCCGGGTGCTGGACTGCACCGGCAGGTGAAAATCCTTTCTGTTCCCGTGCCCTTCATAACAGACGCCTCTATTGTGTAATATGAATCATGTCTTTTTTCCGCAAAGCCGACGCTTCACAACAGCCTGAGCTGCCGTTTCCCTGCGATGAGGAATCATTCCGGATGAAACTGGAGGAGGTCCTCGGCAGGACGGTGTCGCTCACCTTCACGAACAACGCCACCAGTATGATATCGGTGAAGGCGACCGGCTGCGGTACCGAGGTGAGGATTCACAGGATATTCCTCGGCGCCGGGGCATCGGTAATAGACGAGGTAGCGGCCTTCATAGGTAGCGGCCGGGGAAAAACTCCTCTCGTGAGGGCGTTTATCAGGCAACACAGGGGATTCCTGAAGGGGTCTTCGCCGAGGAAAAAGAGTATCAGGGCAGAGGGAGACTGTCATGACCTTCTCGACATCGCACGGAGGATTAACGCCGGGTATTTTGAAAACCGCGTCAGTGCCGGGATCACCTGGGGAGCGAGGACCCGACGCCGGGCTGTGAGGCGAAGGACCCTCGGCAGCTATAACGCAGATACCGGCGTCATCACTATCAGCCCTGTGCTCGACAGGAAAACGGTCCCGCTCTTCTTTGTCGAATTCATCGTCTATCACGAGATGCTCCATGCGGACATCGGCGTGAAGATGAAAAACGGAAGGAGGCTTGTCCACACAAGGGAGTTCCGCCGCCGCGAAAGTCTGTTCAGGGAGTACGGGCGGGCCGTCTCCTGGGAGAAAAAATGGGCTCTCGGGCGTTGAGGTGCGGCCGTGTTCCCGGACGGTATGCCGGATTTTGGCGTCGAGGAGCGTTTCCTGCGCCGTTGTGAGCGGGGCTTTTGGAAAATGCTCAAAAAAAATGTAATATAAAGTGTCATGAAAGAGACGGGCAAACCTTCCGTTGAAATTTTTGCAGATGGCGCGTGCAGTGGAAACCCCGGAGTCGGCGGCTTCGCGGCCATACTCAAATCCGGCGATAAGATCATGGAGCTTTCCGGGTGCGAGAAAATGACGACGAACAACCGGATGGAACTCCTCGCGGTCATTTCGGCGCTCGAGGCGCTCAAGCGGCCGTGCCGGGTGAGAGTGACCACTGACTCCAACTATGTGGTAAAGGGCATGAGCGAATGGATCGAGGGATGGAGGAAGAAAAATTGGCAGAACTCGCAGAAGAAACCGGTCCTGAACAGGGACCTGTGGGAGAGACTCCTTGCCGCCGCGTCCCCGCACCGGGTGGAATGGGCCTGGGTCAAGGGGCATAACGGGCATCTTGAGAACGAAAGGTGCGATGAGCTCGCCAGGAAAGAGATAAAGAAATGCGCGGGGCAGTGAAATGAAAAGACCCCCCGAACTGCTTGCGCCTGCGGGAGATTTCGAGAAGCTAAGGGCGGCGATCCACTATGGAGCGGACGCAGTCTATCTCGGCGATTCCCTGCTTTCGCTGAGGGGGAAGGCGGGAAACTTCAATTCCGCCGAAATGGGGGAGGCGGCAGGCTATGCCCGCGGAAAAGGAGTGAAGGTCTACGTTACGGTAAATATTTTTCCCCACAGCCGCGACCTTCAGGCGATTGAGGAGCATATCGCTCTCCTTGAGGAAATCCGGCCCGACGCCGTGATAGTGTCGGACCCCGGGGTCTTTGCCATGTTCAGAAAGAGGGCCCCTCAACTGGACCTGCATGTGAGCACCCAGGCAAACGTAACGAATGCCGAATCTGCGAGGTTCTGGGAGGGTCTGGGGGCGAAGCGCATCGTTCTTTCAAGGGAGCTTACGATCGACGAGATAGGGTATATACGGGAGCGGACCGATGTTGAACTGGAGGTTATCGTCCACGGGGCGATATGCATATCCTACTCGGGGAAATGCTATATCAGCAGCTTTCTTGCGCAGAGGAGCGCCAACTCGGGACGGTGCACGAACTCCTGCAGGTGGAGCTATGCGCTCATGGAGGAAAAGAGGCCGGGGGAGTATTTCCCCGTGTTCGACGACGACCGGGGCACCTACCTCATGAGCTCGAAGGACCTGTGCATGATCGAACATCTGCCCCTGCTTGCAAAGGCGGGCGTGACAAGCTTCAAGATCGAGGGCCGCATGAAGGGGATAAATTATGTCGCCGGAGTGGTAAAGACATACCGCGAGGCCCTCGATGCGATGGCAGGCCCGGCGTATAAGGTCGAGCGGCGCTGGCTGAGGGAGCTTTCGATGTTCAGCAGCCGCGGTTACACGACGGGGATGTACTTCGGCGCCCAGCCGGACGGTGATTACAATTCCGACGGCGACTGTTACAGGATGAGTCATGAGCTTGTCGGCGTTGTCCTCGACGTTGCAGGGGGCGTTGCAACGATAGGCCTCAGAAACCGCCTTGACAGGGGTGACCGTCTCGAATATCTTTCGCCCGGTCTCGAAGGGACGCCGTTCGAGACCGTGTCGATGCAGGATGAAACCGGCGCCACGGTCCTCTCCGCCAGGAACGAAGACGTGATATCCATGAGGGTACCGGCGGGGGTGAGAAAAAACGATATCATCAGGAGAGAAAAACGGCCCGGTGACGCCGGCGGCAATTTTTCTTCCGGGGAGGTTTGCAAAGAGTGCGGGAGCCTGATCGGGTGAGAGGGACCGGCGGCACACGGGACGCGAGGGAACTCGTTCAATGCCCTGTCTGCGACACCTATCTCGGGAAAAACGAAGGCTTCACATGCCCAAGGTGCAAGAAGGGTCCGCTCTGCGGGAGCCACAGGGTGCGCGGCAAAAGGGAGTGCGCGGGCTGCATCCTGGAGATGCAGGCCGGGGAACTCGGAGATCTGAGGAGGCAGGAAGAGAGCATCAGGAGCTTTCTGAGGTTTCTCCAGTTTCTTTTCATCGTATTTGCGATCGTATTCATCGCGCTCAGGTCAGGCGTCGCCGATACGCTGGAATTTCTTAAGTACGGTGTGTTACCCGAAAGCCTGGAGCTGCTGGGGGGCCTCTCTGTAACGGGATATATATTATTTTATCTCATCCTGTATAATCAGAGGCAGAGAATCCGGGGACTCGAATCGGAGATAAACGAGTCCAAATTCAGGAGATTCGCGAGATAACGGTATGAGCGAAACAAAGAAGATTCTCGTTATCGACGGCGACCGCGCTGCCTGTGCGCTTATCGCGGAAGTTCTGGGGCGGAAGGGGTTCGAGGTATTCTCGTTCGCAGATCCCGATGAGGGAGTGGCGAAAGCCGGGGAGATCCGTCCTGACCTCGTTTTTATAAGCATCCTGTTGCCGGGGTCGAACGGACTGAAGATCAGCAGGGCGGTCCACTGCGTCGACGGGCTGCAGGGTACGCCTGTCATAATGCTTATTTCATATCCCGACGAACTCGATCCGAGGTATACGTCGACCATAGGCATTGTCGACGTTGCCCTGAAACCTTTGGACGCGGGGGAAATCCTTTCAAAGACGGCATCTGTTCTTGGCGATGGGATTGCACCTGAAGAGCCGCGGATGAGCCCCGGGGTTCCCGGCCCGGAAGAGGCCGAAGCGGCGTCTCTCGATGAAGAATGGATGTCGTTTCTCGAGAAGGGGGACGGGGAGACCGTGGGGCCCGCAGTCGCGGTATCTGAAACGCCGCAGAGCGATTCTTACGGCCCTGTCCGTGAAGAAGGCGAGGCCGGGCCCGGCGACGCAGTGAAAGAAGGGGCCGGTTCTTCGGGTGAAGGCGGCGCAGAGGAGGGGCATGACGCCGCAGATGCCGTGTCACGGGACGATACGACAGATTTCCTCCTTGCGGAAGACCGGGAAAGATCCGTTCCCTGGGATGAAGAGGAAAGTCCGGAAGTTTCCACTGAGCAGCAAAGGAGGTCTATGAAAAAGTTTCTTGTCGTCGCCGCAGTCGTGATCGTTATCGCTGCAGGCGCCGGGGTGTTCGCCTATCGCTTTTTCCAGGGCCATGGGAGCAGGATCGCCGCTCCGGTTGCGAAGGCGCCGCTGAAAAAGGCGCCGGTTGCCGGGGCAAAGAAGAATGCGTTGCCTGCAGAACAGCGGGTTGCGGCCCGGGCGCCGCGGGCGGAAACCGCCGCTTCCGCGGCACAGTCCGTTCCGGAGAGAGTGGCAAACAAGGCGGATGCTGTTACGGAGAAGGCGAAGAAGGGTAGTTATTCCGTGCAGGTGGGTGCATTTCATAACGAGAAGAATGCGGCGGCGCTTATCGAAAAACTGAAGAAGAAAGGGTATGATGCCTTCGTCCTGAATGACGCGGGGAGACGGGTTCGCAGGGTCCTGGTCGGGAAGTTCGGTTCACGCAGCACAGCCGCTGTCGAGGCGAAACGTCTGCTCGAAAGAGAAGACCTGAAAACGGTCATCTACCGGTACTGAATCTTGGGGAAAAACACCTCCAGACTGTAGAAGAGCGTAGTCGTACATGCTGAAAAACGCCATGGAATCCGCAGATTATTTCCCTGGTTCACGTAACCGCAGAGATAATCTTTTTTTTGCAACTCAAAGGTATATTCACTTTCTGTTGAGATGAAAATTTTTTTCTCCGGTATAGGCGGCAGCGGCGTTTCGGCGATAGCCGGTTTCATGGCCGACAGGGGGCATGCCGTTTGCGGCTCCGACAGGCTCTTTGACCGGGAACCCGGAAACGGCATATGCCGGCGCCTGAAGTCGAAGGGGATCGTAATAGCGCCTCAGGACGGCAGCGGTCTCGATAAGACCTTCGACGCCGCGGTTTTCAGCACGGCGGTGGAGAAGGACAATCCGGATCTCCTGAAGGCCGGGGAACTGGGGATCCCGGTCATGACGCGGCCCGGGTATCTTGCCGGGATAGTATCGCGCTTCAGGACGATCGCCGTAGCAGGGACGAGCGGCAAGTCGACCGTCTCCGGAATGCTCGCGTTCCTCATGAGCAGGCTCGGCATGGGGCCCAATTTCATAGGCGGCGGCAGGGTGAAGCAGTTCAGGACCCCGGACAACCCCGGCAATTCCATCGCCGGAGATTCAGATCTGCTTGTCGTCGAGGCATGCGAGTCCGACGGTACGATTGTGCATTACCGGCCCTCTTATTCGATTATCTCCAACCTGGACCTCGACCATCATTCCATAGAAGAAACCGCTTCCATGTTCAGAACCCTTGCGGAGAACACTTCTGAGTTGCTCATCACCGGGGCGGACGACAAAAATCTTGCGGCGTGCGGCATCGCTTCGACTGCAAGCTTTTCGATCGACAACAGGTCGGCCTATCAGGCGGAGGACGTCGACTTCCGTGCCTTCAACTCTTCATTCAGCGTGAGGGGACGGAGATTCGAACTCTCCCTCCCGGGCAGGCACAACCTCTACAATGCCCTCGCATGCATCGCACTGCTATCGGAACTGGGCGCCGGCCCGGCCGACATCGCAGCGCATCTTCCCGCGTTCTCCGGCATCGAGAGGAGGTTCGACGTGCATCTCAATGACGGAAGGCGTCTTGTCGTCGACGACTATGCCCATAATCCTCACAAGATCTCCTGCCTGATGGAGACCATGCGCGGAACCGCCGACAGGGTATGTTACATATTCCAGCCCCACGGCTACGGCCCCACGAGACTTATGAAGGAGGGGTATGTCGGGACCTTTTCATCACACCTGCGCCGTTCCGACCTCCTTGTGCTTCTGCCGATCTACTACGCCGGCGGGACTGCGGAGAAAGACATCTCCAGCCGCGACATCACGGACCGGGTAGCTGCTTCCGGCAAGGCGGCGGCCACGATGGAAGACCGGGAGGACGTCCTGCGCCTGACCGATGAGTGGGACTGCTTTGCCGTCTTCGGGGCGCGGGACGACTCGCTCTCCGACTTCGCGGAAGAACTGGCGAAACGGCTCATTCGAAGGAGCATTTGAAGCACGCGGGATAAAATAGGGGCCTGACTTGCCGTTTCCCGGAGTCTCCCGGTCACTGACCCGGCGGCGGATAGTCGGGAGGCGGAGGTGGAGTATGCCTTTGCGGTATCGAAGGTTCCTGGGAGACCATGCGGCCGTTGACCGGTATCCGGTTTCCCCTGGCGTACATGCACTGCAGGTAAGCATTGTCGTAAAGACGCTGGGCAGCGTAATAGGAATCCGAAGCATAGCCGGTCCCCACGGCGCTGCCGAGGAGAAGCCCGCTGCCTGCGCCTATCGCCGCACCCGCGCCCACGTCGCCTGATGCGCTTCCGATGGCAGCTCCCGCTACGGCGCCAACTGCAGTGCCGATAACGGCGCTCGACACCGCTGATTTCTGCGCGGCCTGCTGACCGGTCACTCCGCCCGCCTGCCCGTATGCGTACTGACGGCACAAGGTGTCGTCCATGCGGAACTGGTCGAAACTCTTGCCAGTGCCGGGCAGCACCATGACGCTCGGCCCGTTCGGGATCGTCGCGCAGGCAGCCAGCGCTGTAACGGCGATGAGGAGCGACAACTTCATCACATGACGCATCATGCTATCTCCCGGATCCGGCTGGCTGCCGGGCAGGCACCTTCTGCCAGCCCCCCGGGCATCCGGTTACATAAGGGTAATATTTTCCCGAGTCGGGACAGTAATACCAGGTATCAGACCGCGTGCCGCCCTGCTCGAAGTCCCGGGGCGTTGACGGCACTTCCTGCCAGCCGCCCGGACATTCCTTTGCGTACGGGTAATATGCCTTCGATCCAGGGCAGAAGTACCACATGTCCGACTGCGGGGTTTCCTGCGGAGACCGCTCTATATAGGTCTTTGGAGCCGACGGCACTTCGACAACGGGCGGATAGGCGTACGGATAATAATAAGGCGGGTAATAGGGATAGTAGTACGGGTAAGAATACGGATAATAATATGGATAATCCCACCAGGGGCCCCAGACCGGCCCTCCGAAGTAGATACCCACGTGGCTCCGGAAATGGCCGCGGTGACCGCCATGGTGGTAATCGCCGCCATGATGTCCGCCGCCGCGATAGCCGGACGATGTACCGACTGCAATAAGAGGCATCAATACCACTGACAAAATTAATGCCGATTTGATCCATCTCATCGTCTGACCTTATTTATAGCTTATGACAAGTTGCCGCGATAGTCAACCACCCCTTAACCGCGCAAAACCGCCATTATCTCTTCTTCCTTGATCCTTCCGGGTCTTCTGACCTTCAACTGTCCATCGGTGATCTCGACTATCGTCGAAGGCGCTCCCCCCGGCGTTTTTCCTCCGTCGATGACAACATCGAGGCTATCGTCGAAGTAGTCGACTGCTTCTTCGGCGCTCCCGGCCGGCGGCAGGCCGGAGATGTTGGCGCTTGTCGCGGTGAGAGGAACCCCGAGCGACCTGACGAGGGCCAGTGCGAAGGAGGCGCCGGGTACACGCACCGCCACCTTCCCGGTACCGGCTGTTATCAGTTCCGGGAGGTCTTCCCTCGCATCAAGGAGCATCGTCAGGGGACCGGGCCAGAACTGCCGGACAAGCACCTTTGCCGCTGCCGTGACCGCAGACGTCACAAGTCCGAGCATGTCTTCATCGCCGATGATGAGCGGGATCGCCATGTCTTTCGGCCGGCCTTTCATTGCATACAGCTTTTCCAGCGCCGGCACCGAGTCGAATCTCGTGCAGAGGCCGTAGAATGTCTCGGTCGGGACCGCGACGATGCCCTCTCCGATGATCGCCAGGGAAGCGGCCTTTAACGCCTCATCTTCCCGTGACGCCGATATTATTTTTACCGCCATTTCCCAAATAGTAGCACAGCACCGGACCCTTTAGAAAGCGCCCGTTCCGCTTCCAATTATTTCTTGACAAATACCCTGCGGCTTAGTATAGTGAGGCTATTCGTAGCTTTCTGCCGCAGAGGCAGGGCACAAATTCAAGGAGGAGTGCGATGAGACTTTACGTGGGCAACATCTCATTCAAGGCGAATGAGGACGACCTCCGCGACCTGTTCTCACAAGCCGGCGAAGTGGTATCCGTGAAACTGATCAAGGATGCCGCCACCGGGAGACTGAGGGGGTTCGGGTTCGTCGAGATGTCTTCGGAGGAAGAGGGGAAAAAGGCTATCGACCTGCTTAACGGCAAGCAGTTCATGGAAAGGTCGATCGTCGTGAACGAGGCGAAGCCGCAGGAACGGCGGGAAGGCGGCTTCAGGGAAAGAAGGGGTATGGGGGCCAGGACTCCGAGGAGATAACAGCCCATCTTATATCTGCAACTAAGCTCTCCGGCTATTTAGATTTTTTGAGAAGCATTGAACCGGGTGGAAGGCCTAATTCTTTAGAGACCAGATCACATTTGGACTGAAAGAGGAAGAACGTCCTTTTTTCGGTCCCTGTGAGTGTCTCGAAGTTGCCCTGTCCTTTGCTGATGACGAGGTCTGTGCGGTCGAATGCCTCCCGGAACGTCGGGGAGGTCCATTCGATAATCGTGCCGATCGCGTCGGAGCCGTTGTCGATGACCCGGCAGACGCTGCCGAGGCCGACCTGTTCTGCGTCTTCGCGCGTCACGTCGTTCAGGACCGGCGAGCCCTTCACCACTGCCGTTACATTCTTGCCCCTGGACGCCAGTTCCTCTATGAGGAGCCTGTCGAAGGCTATCTCGCCGCAATTGTCGAGGAGATAGAGGATGTCCTGCGCCCCCGGGAGCGCCTCCTGGAAAGCTGTGTAATCGTCCACGGCGATACTTTGTTCGAGCGCCCTCCCGATCGAGCCCTCTATGTCGATGGACGAATAGATGCCGAAGTCGATCACGTTTCCCGCAATAGCAAGCCGTGCCGCCGTCCGGAGAGGATCGGCGCTTTCCGCCATCTTTCCCCTGAGCTTAGGATAGAGGTCCATCGCGATCCTGTTGTAGGTGGATTTTATGTTTTTGAAGGGGTCGTCACCCAGTCTATTCCGTATGAGGCGGTGAATGAAGGTGGTCGTATACGCCGGCGGCTTCAGCGTGTCGGCACCGGCGATCACCGGCAGGACCTCTTTTATTATCTCTTCGCATCGCTCCCGTGCGCCATGCTGTTCGAGCGCTATAATCGTCTGCCTGAGAAAACAGGGGAAACACTCCGGATGGGTGCGCATTACTTCCTTCTGCTTAGTCTTCCGGCCTTTTCTTCGACCTCTTTCGCCATCTCCTCCCTGTGGGCGCGGAGTTTCCCGGCGAGTTTCGCATCCTTTCTTGCAAGGATCTGGACAGCCAGTATCCCGGCGTTTTTGGCTCCCGCCTTCCCGACGGAAACGGTGGCAACCGGTATTCCAGGGGGCATCTGCACTATGCTGAGGAGCGCGTCCATACCCTTGAGCGGCGACGCCTCAAGGGGTACGCCGATGACAGGCAATGTGGTGTGAGATGCTATCACCCCGGGGAGATGGGCAGCCATTCCGGCCCCGGCAATCACCACGTCGACGCCGTTTTTCTCCGCGGCTTTCACCAAGCTCACCGTGCGCGCCGGGGTCCTGTGAGCGGAGGCGAGGGTCATATCGAAAGGGACGCCGAAAGCTTCGAGCATCTTTGCGGACTCTTCCATGACCGGCAGATCGGAATCGCTTCCCATGATTATAAGGACCTTCGGTTTGGTATTCTCTTTCCCGGGATTCATCATGCCCTCTGCGCGGTATTCTCCGGAGTTTCCGCCATCCTCTTTATCGCCCTGTCGGCGATATCCTTCCTGAAGTGCATCCCCCTGAAGTCGATCCTGCCGACCGCCTCATATGCCCTGTTCCTCGCTTCCGCAATATCGCCTCCGGTCGCCGTAACGCCGAGGACCCTGCCGCCCGAGGTTACGATCGAGCCGTCATTGAACGCGGTGCCCGCATGGAAGACATGAACGCCGTCGATGCGGCCGGCATCGTCGATTCCGCTGATGCTGTCCCCTTTTCTGTATTTTCCGGGGTAGCCCTCGGACGACATCACTACGCAGACCGCCGGGTCCTTTTTCCATTCGATTTTCAGGTCCGCAAGACGTTCATCGCAGATCGCAGTTGCGATCTCCACGAGATCGGTCTTCAGACGGGAAAGCACCGGCTGGGTCTCCGGGTCGCCGAGGCGGCAGTTGAATTCGAGTACGCAGGGGACCCCTTTGTCGATCATGAGACCTGCATACAGGACGCCCTTGTAAGTTATCCCTTCGGCCTTCAGCGCCCTGACCGTCGGATACATGATCCTGTCCATCACGACTCTTTCAAGCTCCGGTGTAATGACCGGGGCCGGGCTGTAAGCGCCCATCCCTCCGGTATTGGGTCCCCTGTCGCCGTCGAAGATGCGTTTATGGTCCTGGGAGCTGACCATCGGCACGACCGTAGTGCCGTCGGTAAATGCCATGAAGGAAGCCTCTTCGCCCTGCAGGCACTGCTCGATCAACACCCTGTCGCCGGCGTCGCCGAAGGCCCTTTCCTTCATAATCAGTCTCAGGGCCTCCGTCGCCTCGTCGGTATTCGACGCTATAAAGACGCCCTTGCCGGCGGCGAGCCCGTCGGCCTTGATCACTATAGGCGTGCCCTTGACCCTGATGTATTCCTCGGCGTGCAGGTAGGAGGTGAAGACCTTGTATTCAGCGGTCGGGATGTTATGGGCCCTCATCAGGTCCTTCGAAAAGACCTTGCTCGATTCGAGCTGCGCCGCCGCCCTGGCGGGGCCGAGTATTTTTCTTCCCTCCTTTTCGAAGATATCGACGATCCCCTTCGATAGCGGGTCTTCCGGGCCGACGATGGTAAGGTCTATCCACTCGTATCTCACGAAGTCGAGGAGGGCCTTGAAATCGTTCTGGCGAACGTCGATACATTCGGCGATCCCCGCGATCCCCGCATTCCCGGGGCAGCAGTAGATCTTGTCGACCGACCTGCTCTGCGCGAGCTTCCAGACGATCGCATGCTCCCTTCCTCCGCCCCCGATCACAAGTACTTTCATATGACAACCTCGCACACTAAGGAGTAACAGTCACGAATCACGGTTTATTATACTTTATCTTCGGGGCAAATAGCCTCTTCCCCTCCTGCCCGCGTCACCGGGAAAGATTGTATCATCCCGCCCGGCTTCCGGTAAAGCCTTTCCGGCTGAATATGGGCGGTTTCAAATTTAGTAGAAAACAATCGCAAAATTGTGAGAAAATGATATAGATGTATGAGACCACAGTGAAACGCATGGCGGCACTCACAGTCATCCTGGTTCTGTTTATCCTCTCCCCATGCGCGGCAACGGCCGGTGAAAAGATCATAATCTCGGGATCGGGCGACAGCCAGGCCCTGCTCCGCGCAATGGCATCCGCCTTCGAAAAGGAGAATCCGGGGACGAAGATCGTAATATCGAAGAGCATCGGCAGCGACGGCGGCATAAGGGCGGTCGAAAGGGGGACTGCCGACCTCGGGAGGATAGCGAGGCTGATTACGGCGAGAGACAGCAGATTCAACCTGAACCATATCGTTTTTGCATACTCCCCGGTGGTGTTTATCTGCAGCCGCAACGTGAGGAAGGTCAGCGGCCTGAGCTACGCGCAGATCATCGGCATCTATTCGGGCAGGATAACGTCATGGAGCCAACTCGGCGGCGAAAAGAGGCCCATCTATATAGCGGACAGGGAAGAGGGCGATTCTTCACGCGCCGCCATCGAGGAAACGGTCCCGGGGTTCAAGGATATCTCATCATTGGCGGGCCAGGTGGTCAAGTCGACACCTGAAAATTTCCATATCGTCGAAAAGTACAGGGACACCATCGGCTACGGTCCCCTTTCGATGGTCAAGGGCAGGAGACTTAAGGTGCTGAAGGTGGAGGGGGTATACCCGTCGCTCAGGAACGTCCGCTCCGGGGCATATAACCTCTTCATCCCCTTTTCTCTTGTATGGAAAGGACAGCTGAGGGGGCTTTCGCAAAGGTTCGTGGATTTCATATTCAGCCCCGGGGGGCGGAAGATCATCGTCGACAACGGCGCCGCCCCCGTGGTTAAGCCGAGGGAATGATGTTCAGATCGATAAAGACGAAGATACTGGTTTCCCTCATCGGCATGATCTCCGTCATCGCCGTCATCCTCGGGGTATCGAGTTATGCGCTTATGACCCGCGACCTCGAAGATGCCGAAAGGGCTAATCTCGAATTCATGGCGAACCGGATGTCGGTCGAGATCCATAATTATTTTGCGAACAAGAGCGCTGTCATCGAGCGGGTGGCCGCCGACAGGGAAATAGACGACTATGCCGAGAAGTTCCAGGAGATGCCCCTCTTCAGGTACTTTGCGAAATTCGAGGGGGAATTCCCGGTTCTGATTTACGTAAATGAAAAGGGGGGCGAAGAGGTAAAAGTCGTCAACGGCTCCCTGTCCGAGGATCTGCGGAACGTCTCTTCCGACCCCCTCTACAGGCGCGTCATGGAAAGCCCCAACACGGTCGTGATCATGCCGGCCGAAGACCGGCCGGCACTGGGCGAGCCGGTGATACGCATGGGCATCCAGAGGCGATATTATTTCGGGAATGAGTTCAAGGGTATCATATTCGGCTATGTCCCCGTATCGAAGATAACGGCTGACATATACGGCACGAAGATCGGCAGACAGGGATTCGTCAGCCTTATCGATACGGCAGGCACGATACTGGCCCACCCGCAGAAAGACAAGGTCCTTAGTCCCATCGTCGGCACCGGGAAGGAAGCGGTCAGACTCATACGCAACGCCGTTGCGATGAAGAGCGGCTTTGCCAGGGCGACGATCATGGGCGTCGACGGCTTTGTTGCCTACGCGCCGGCAAAAGAGGTGGGGCTCTCGGTCCTCGTCACCCTCCCGTACGACGAGTTCATGGTCGAACCCAACAGGCTGAGATCGATATTCTTCGTCATCTTTCTCCTTGTCCTGGGGGTTATGGGGACGATCGCCTACGTATTTTCGCAGAGGATAACCGACCCTATAAAGAAACTCTCCAGGGCGACACAGGCCCTGGCCAGGGGCGAGCTCTCGCACAGGGTGTCGATACCTTCCAGGGACGAGATCGGAACGCTCGTGGCCTCTTTCAACCAGATGGCCGAAGACCTCCAGAACACCACGGTCTCCAAGGACTATATGGACGACATCATCAAAAACATGATCGACAGCCTCATCGTCACCACTCCCGACGGCTCGATCAACATGGTGAACCAGGCTACGCTGACCCTTCTCGGATACGGCGAGGAAGAGCTTCTCGGCAGACCGATGGAGATGCTTTTCGGCGTCGACGGCGGAGCTGAAACGGAGACCGCGCGGCCGGCCTGCAGGTTTGAAGATCTCTTTTCGGCCGGCATCGTCAGCGACAGGGAGATGGTGTACCTGGCGAAAAACGGAGGCGGCATCCCGATCATCTTCTCGGGGTCCGCGATGCACGACAAAAACGGTGTCGTCCGGGGGTTCGTCTGCGTTGCTCTGGACATAACGGAGCGCAAGGAGGCCGAGGAATCCCTCAACAGGACCCTCCTTGAGCTGACCGCGGTGACGCGGGAGCTTGAAAGGGCCTATAGTGTGATCGAGGCTGACAGGGACAACCTGCGCAGGTCGCTCGATACGTTCTCTGCGATCATAGGCGAGGTGGAGAAAAAGAAGGGCTTCGAATCATACCGCTACCAGCCCCTCGAAAACCCGGACATCCCGGATTGCTGGGACCTCAAGAAGTGCGATTATAAGGACTGCCCCGTGTACGGCCGCAAGGGAGTCCGGTGCTGGCAGGTGGCGGGTACCCACTGCGGAGGCGAGATACAGGGACAGTTCGCGAAAAAATACAAGGACTGCAAGGAGTGCGAGGTCTACAGGAAATCGACGATCGACACCGTTGCAGAGATCACCGAGACATTCAACAACATGATGCACATCCTCGCAACGAAGCACAGGGAGCTCATTGAGGCGCGTCTTGCCGCGGAAGAATCGAGCAGGCTGAAATCGCAGTTCCTCGCAAACATGAGCCACGAGATCCGGACCCCGATGAACGGCATCATCGGCATGACGTCTCTTGTCCTCACCACCGACCTTACCGCCGAACAGCGCGACTACCTTGCGACAGTGCAGAAGAGCGCATATAATCTCCTGAACATCATCAACGACATCCTCGATTTTTCGAAGATCGAGGCGGGGAAGTTCTCGCTCGACTCGGTTAACTTCAACCTTCGTTCGGTCGTCGAAGAGGTCACCGACACGCTTGCCTCCCAGGCCACGGAAAAGAACATAGAGCTTGCGAGCCTCATCGGCCCGGACGTACCGCTGCGGCTGAAGGGCGACCCGGACAGGCTTCGTCAGGTCCTGCTGAACCTCGGCGGCAATGCCGTGAAGTTTACGGACACGGGAGAGGTGACGATTACGGCGGAACTCGCCCGGGAGACGGGTGAGGGCGCAGTCATCGACTTCACTGTGCGCGATACCGGCATAGGGATCCCGGCGGACAAGATCGGCCACATCTTCGAAGAATTCTTCCAGGCCGACGGCACCACGACGCGTATGTACGGAGGGACGGGGCTCGGCCTGTCGATCACGAAAAAGCTCGTGGAGATGGCGGGCGGAGAGATCACTGTCGAATCCGGGGCCGGCGAGGGCTCGAGGTTCCGGGTGTCGATACCCTTCGAGAAACAGCTCAGGGACGGTGAAGAGCCTGAAGGCGTTCTTCCCGACGTGGCCGGGATGAGGGCGCTCGTCGTAGACGACAACAGGACCAACAGGACGATCCTCTCGAAGATGCTCGCCGGTTTTCGCATGCGCGCGGAATCCGCCGGAAGCGGGGCCGAGGCGATTTCGATGCTGAAGCAGGGCGTCCTGGCAGGCGATCCCTTCAGGCTGATGCTCCTCGATATGCAGATGCCGGGGATGGACGGCGAGCACACCGCGATCGTGGTCAGGAATACGCCGGGGATCAGCGACACGCCGATCATTATTCTCACCTCGCTGGGAAGCCGGGGGTACTCGTCCCGGCTGAAGAGCATAGGTTGCGCCGGGTTGCTGGTGAAGCCGGTGAAACAGTCCCTGCTGGTCGAAAGCATAGGCGGCGCCGTCACCGGTAAGGGGGCCGGCATGTGGAGCGGGGCCGAGCCGGCGGTTACGCCCGGGAACACGCAGGGAAAGAAGTTTGGAAACGTGCGGGTCCTTCTTGTGGAGGACAACCCTATCAATCAAAAAACCGCTGCGGCGATCTTGAGGAAGGCGGGATTCGTTGTCGATGTTGCCGACAACGGGCTGCGCGCCCTCGAAGTCATAGACCGGGGAGGGTACGATGTCATCCTGATGGATATCCAGATGCCTGAAATGGACGGCTACCAGACGACAAGGGAGATACGCAGGCGGGAAGGGGCTGAACGGCACTCGGTCATCATAGCCATGACGGCGCACGTGATGAAAGGCGATCGGGAGCGCTGCCTTGAGGCCGGCATGGACGACTACCTCGCCAAGCCGATCAACCCCGACGAGGTCTTCAGCGTTATCGGCAAATGGGTCGGTCCCGGGCCCGGCGGGCGGCGCGGTCCGGCGGGGCCCGCAACTGACGCCGCTGCCGCCTGTGGAAGCGGTCAGGGGCAGGAATCGCCGGTGGATATGGAAGACGCGATGGACAGGTTCGACAATGAACGGGGGTTTTTCCTTGAGATGCTCGAACAGTTCCTCAAGCTCCTGCCCGATCAGGTGAAGGAGATCGCGGACGCGATCGGGTCGGGAGACGCCGACACGGTGCAGAAGACCGCCCACAACATAAAGGGGTCCGCCGGCACGTTAAGCGCGCGGAGGCTGCATTCGATCGTCCTTGAAATGGAAGAGGCGGGCCGCGCCGGGGACCTCGGGGGCATGCCGTCTCTGCTGACGGAGCTAAGGTCGGAGATCGGGCGTCTCGAAGTCTGCGTCTCCTCAATGAAGGGGGACGGCGCCTGAGGTGAAGATCCTGATTGCGGAAGACGACCTCGTCTCGCGGCTCATCCTCCAGAAGACCCTTGAAAACTGGGGGTATGAGGTCCGTGCCGCCGAAAACGGAAGACAGGCATGGGAGATCCTTCAGAGGGAAGACCTGCAGCTCATCATCGCCGACTGGATCATGCCGGTGATGGACGGCATCACCCTCTGCCGGGAGATCCGCTCATCCGGCATCCACGGCTATGTCTATTTCATCCTCCTCACCGGCAAGGACAAAAAGGAGGACATCGTCAGGGGCCTCGATGCGGGGGCCGACGACTATCTGGCCAAACCGTTTGAACGGGACGAGCTCAAGGTGAGGGTGAGGGCGGGGGAGCGCATCATAAAACTCGAGAAGGAGCTGAGCGAGAAAAACGAAAGGCTCCGGCAGCTGAATGTCAGTCTCCGGGAACTGGCCGGCATCGATCCCCTGATGGGCATAGGAAACCGGAGGACCTTCCACACCGTGATAGAAAAGGTGCATCACCGTGCCGACCGGTATTCCCAGGGCTACAGCATAATCATGTGCGATATCGACAACTTCAAGTCCTATAACGACATCTACGGCCACCTTGCGGGCGACGAGGTCCTGAAGGCGGTGGCGGGAGAAATAAAAAAGACGATCCGCGCCTCCGACGAGGTCTTCCGCTACGGGGGGGAAGAGATCGTGATCGTGGCGGTCCCCGAACAGGACGCCGAAGGGACTGTCGCCGTGGCGGAGAGGATAAGGAAGAGCGTCGAGTCCCTCGGGATCGATCATGAGGGCTCCGGCCGCGGCCGTGTCACGATCAGCTGCGGCGTGGCCGTATTCGACAAGGCCCGCGGGGACGGCAGATGGGAGGCGGTGCTCGCCCGTGCAGATAAGGCCCTGTATGACGCAAAAGAGGCCGGCAGAAACCGTGTCCGCTGCTGCAGAGACTGCGAATAGACCCTGCCGCTGCAAAAGAGGCGGGGAGGAGCATCCCTCAACCCTTTTTGAGGCGATAATTAGGCGGCGGAACAAAAACAGATTGATAAAGAGGCGGCGAGTGTGATATTTTTGAAGGGGTTATGAGCGCGTCGGATCTTATAATGTACGAAGAGGAGTTCCGGAAGATCGATGAGGAACTCCAGAAGCTGCACCTTCAGACGAACGCGAAGGTGGTCTTTCTCGTGGACAAAAACGGACAGCTCATCGCCTCCGCCGGCGACACCCACGACATAGACACCACATCGCTCGCATCGCTGACGGCCGGCAATATCGCCGCAACGGGCGGCATCGCCCGGCTCCTCGGGGAAAGGGAATTCACGATCCTCTTCCACGAGGGCGAAAAGGACAACATCCACATATCGCTTATCGGCCAGAGGGTGATCCTCGTGGTCATCTTCGACAAACGGTCTTCCCTCGGCCTTGTCCGCCTCCGGGTGAAGAAGGCGAGCGATTCCCTCGTCCGGATCTTCGAAGAGATCACGAGCAAATCGGAAAAGGAAAAGGTCGAAGGGAAGCTCGACGACTCCCCCTTTGCGGAAATCAGCGACGAAGACATCGACAACCTGTTCAGGTAGGTATCCGATACGTGTCTTTCATTAACTATTCGTCCCGCGAGATCAACTGCAAGATCGTCTATTACGGCCCCGGCCTCTGCGGGAAGACGACCAATCTCCAGCACGTTTACAGGAGGACGAACCCGGACCAGAAGGGGAAGCTCATCTCCCTTGCCACCGAGACTGAGCGGACGCTATTTTTCGACTTTCTCCCCCTCGCCCTCGGCGACATAAGGGGGTTCAAGGTGCGGTTCCACCTCTACACCGTCCCCGGACAGGTTTTCTACGCGGCAAGCAGGAAGCTGATCCTGAAGGGCGTCGACGGCGTTGTCTTCGTGGCGGACAGCCAGATTGCGCGCATGGAGGCGAACATCGAGAGCCTCGAGGATCTCCGGATCAACCTCGCCGAGCAGGGCTACGACCTCGACAAACTGCCCTACACGATCCAGTACAACAAGCGGGACCTTCCAAGCGCCGCCCCCCTCGACAACATGAACAAACTGCTGAACCCGAAAAACATCCCCTCCTTCGAGGGCGTTGCCGTCACCGGCGCGGGCGTCTTCGAGACGCTCAAGAACATCGCCAAGCAGGTCCTCATCGAGCTGAAGAAGCACTACTGATTCACGTTTCCCTGCCGTTGCCGTTTCACTGTTCATGTTGTTCCCGTGCCGGGTTCCCGGTCCGTTCTTGTCTTTAACCATTCACTCTTCACCCTTCACTTTTCACGTCTCTGCCGGTTATACTATGTCACTTCATGGGGATCGTCATGAGGAAATTCCCTGGGGGTAGACAGGACCTTTCGGCTGCAGCAGAAGCGGCTTCGGCGGTAGCCTGTGCGGATGAAGGTTATTTATCCGCCGGACTCTTGACTGCCAACCCCGCGAGAGAAGCCGGTCCACCTCCGCACGGCTGAGGACTACCGGAAGCCGTTGCGGCCGCTTGGCTTTTGCAAAATCGCCCAGAGAGCCAAAGGGTTCTTTGAGGATCTGCTCATAGAGAAACACCAGCGCATTAAGGGCCTTGGGTCTGGGTGTTGGCGGATACTTCCCGCTCCTCCGCGAGGTATTCGAGGTATTCCTTTACTTTTTCCGGGCCAAGCTCTTCCGGCGATTTGAGGTTATGAAAGGCTGTCACTCACTTACCAGACGGCCCTGACATAGAAATGAACTCGACACGCATTCGTTATACCATAAAGATGCAGCGCGAGTCCAGTCAAAAATGAAGATGTCATACGAAAGAGACCTGAGTAGTTACACATAAACAATGTCAAATCGAATTTCAAAAAGATGATCTTTGGAAAGCTATAAAACCAGTAACAGAAAAATATAGTACAGACCTAAAACAAAAAGTGCTTGGCCAATGGTTTGAGGAAAAACCTAAATTTCTTCGTAAATTAAACAAGATAAGTGAAGAAGAGCTTCATTTCATCTTAACGTGTCACAAATATAGAAATGAACTATACCATACAGGAATTAAGTATGATGATATCATTTTCCCTCTGTCATGGTATTATCATGAGCTTGCCTGTGAATTATTGTGCCGTCTAAAATTGTCATATGCTTATATGTGGAGTTCGAGAGATGTAATATCGGACGCGGTGAAACGACATGCGGGTGAGAAAGGGATACCCATGCTCAATGTTGAAAAAGCATTGGTTGAAGTCAGAAATGAAATACTGCAGAACACATCAATCAAGGCGACTGGCATTAACCGCGGCACGATTTCCATTCAGGGTGATTGCGCCCCGGGGACCTGGTCTTTATCGCTGTCTGTACGCCCCGGTTTTCCATCGATATTTATGAAGATGTCGATGACAATCAAACTTAAGGCCGGAAAAAGGAGCCTGCAGTGCAACCGGCATCCCGGAAAAGGATTTCTGGAAATCCATCAATGTTCTTCCTCATGATAAGGGCATCCCGTCATTGGCCGTACATGTCTGCCCTCCTCACTTCCATGTCCACCCTCATGTCTTTTATCGACCCGACTCTGCAGGCCGATGACCTCCACAGCCTCAATTCGTAGGATGCCCCCGCATCCACGGTAAAGGGAGCGCCGTAGCCCTTTTTTTCATTTGACCCTTTACAGGTAATAAAGGGCGTCCACGTTATCTTCACTTTATACCTGTTGCCGTTGACGAACCTGATGTAAGCCGCTACCTGGTTGTTCGGACCGAGAGGGTCAAATGCAGCCATGACCTCGACACCGTCCCGGGTCACGAGGCTTCTGTACTCCTGCGCCGCCGCTTGTGATGCGGCAAAAAAGGAAATGGACAATGCAATGACGAGGCAGCATAACCGTTTCATGTCCTCCTCCTTCGTTCACTCTTTCATCTGCCCCGGGAATAATGTCAGCCCGGGGTTCGGGTCCTTCCACTTCCATTCTAACTCAGACCCCGGGCGTTTCAAACTCCCGCGTCTTTGAGCTGCCTTACACTGCAGCTGGAATAAATCATTTACCGGAAGGAGACGGGCGCAAGGATATTGAAAAAGGTTCCCTCCGTCAGGACAATGCCCTAATGACTGTCCCGTCTGATTCCGGGAAAAGATCGGATTGACAACGGCCCGGCGCGCTGCTACATTTGAGTTAAAGAGGACCGGGCCGACCATGAAAGCAGACAAGGTAATCCGCGAAGAACTGACCGCCCTTCTGCGGGGCGGAAACGCCCACATGAGCTTTGACGATGCGGTTTCAGGGTTTCCCCTGAAGGAGATCAACCGCAGACTGCCTAATGCCACCTATACGGTCTGGCATCTCCTCGAACACGTGCGCATTGCCCAATGGGACATTCTCGAATTCGTGAGAAACCCCGATCATGTCTCGCCGGAATTCCCTGGCGGTTACTGGCCGAAGCCCGGCGAAACAGCTACTCCGGCCCGCTGGAAGAAGACGGTCGAGGAATTCGGCGCGGACCTCGAGGCCTTCGTGGACCTCGTGAACAATCCAAAGGCCGATTTTTTTCAGCCCATTCCCCATGCAAAGGACTACACCGTCTTTCGCGAGGTACTGCTTGCCGCCGATCACAACGCATATCACGTATCCGAGATCGTGGCGATCAGACGCCTCCTCGATTTGAAGCCGATAAAAGAGTACTGACATCCGTCCCGGCAATACTGTTTGGTGTGGTCCCCCGCCAGTCGACTCCCTGCGCCAAAAAGGACAATACCCTGTCGGTAAAAAAGAGGCGGAGTCGATTTTTTTCCATTAAATTCGCCGGGCGGTTCACAGTGGCTCAGAAGTGTGATATGGTGGAACTAATCACTCTGCTGCCAAGGGTATAGACAAGGCGCTTCATGAAGGCTCTGCAAAAAGAGAAAAAAGGTATCTGCGGAATCTGCTCTGCAGGCTGCTGGGTCGTTGCGGAATACGACGGCAGCGGGCGCATAAGCGGGCTGAGGCCCGACGAGGGTTCTCCCATGGGAATTCTCTGCAGGCTTGGAGAGCACGCCCCCGAGATCATCTATTCCGAAAACCGCCTCCTCAGTCCGCTGAGAAGAAATGGCCCGAAGGGGACGTACGAGTTCGAACCCATAAGCTGGGACGATGCCTATACGGAGATCGCGGAAAGGCTCAACGCCATCAAGCGGCAGCATGGCCCCGAGGCGGCTGCGATCTATACCGGGGTGGGAACGTTCGAGCAATCCCTTTGCGACATATTTCAGCCCAGGGGCGTGGCGGTGTCATCGGCATCGAGCGTGCTTTTTCCCTTCGGCTCTCCCAACACGATGGGCGTAGGCGCGCTCTGCTATGTCTCCTGCGGCATGATAGCCCCTCATCTTACGACCGGCAAGATGCTCATGGACATGTTCAACGACATCGAAAACTCGGAGCTGATCGTGGTGTGGGGCACGAACCCCGCAACGGACCAGCCGCCCATAGAGATGAAGCGCATCGTCGAGGCCCGCGCCCGGGGCGCATCGGTCGTGGTGATCGATCCCCGGAGGACGCCAGCCGCGAGGCTGCCGCACGCCGACTGGATACCGGTCAGACCGGGAACCGACGGGGCACTCGCCCTCGGCATGTGCAATGTCCTCATAGACGAGGAACTCCATGACGAAAAGTTCGTCCGCAACTGGACGCACGGCTTTGAGGACTTCTCCCGCTATGTGCAGCATTTCAGGCCGGACGTGGTCGAGCGGATCACGGGCGTGCCTGCGGAAAAGACGGTCTCGCTTGCAAGGAGGCTCGCCGGGACCCGGGGCGCTTCCCAGCTCATGTACACCGGGCTCGAGTACAGCAGAAGCGCGGTGCAGTCGATAAGGGCGGCCATGGTGCTCTGGGCGCTCGCCGGGCAGCTCGACGTTCCGGGCGGCAGGTGCTTCGCCATGCCGGGAAGCTCCTTCCCCATAAACCGCAGCGGGCATGTCGCAAACCCGGACACCGGGCCGCGGCTCGGCCGGGACCGCTTTCCCATATACGTAACATACCGCGACGAGGCCCACGCCATCGCGCTTCCCGAATCGGTGCTCGAAGGCAGGCCCTACAAGATCCGCGCGCTCATCATACAGGGCGCCTCCATCATCACCTCCTGGCCCCGGACCGAGATATGGGAAAAGACGCTTGCGGGACTTGAGTTCCTTGCGGCGATAGACAGGCAGTTCACCGCCGATGCGGCCTTTGCGGACATCGTGCTTCCCGCCTCGACATACTTCGAGGGCAGAAGCTACATGGTCTACGGCCCTCTCTTCAGAATCCGCGAGCCCCTCATGGAGCCGCTCGGCCAGTCAAGACCGGACTACCGCATCATGACCGAGCTTGCCGCGAGGCTGGGCTACGGTCAACTCTACCCGCAGGGGGACGAGGCGCTCCTTCGTCACGTTCTCGACGGCTCCGGCTTTACGTATGAGCAGGTGATGGAGGCCGGCGGCATGGCGAGCGTGCCAACGCGGATGATGGAATACAGGAAGTGGGAAAAGGGCCTCCTCAGGGCCGATCGGAGGCCCGGGTTCGACACGCCCACCGGGAAGTTCGAGATACACTCGAACGTGCTCGAAGAATACGGCTACGACCCGCTGCCCGTATATTCCGAGCCTGCGGAGAGTCCGATCAGCAGGCCCGACCTCTTTGAAAGATTTCCGCTTGTGTTCAACTCGGGAAGCCGCTCGCGAAGCAGCTTCCACACCCAGCATATCGGCACAAAGGGCCTGAACGAAGAAAGGCCTGAACCGGGCGTACTGATGAATACGGAGGACGCCGAAGCGCGCGGCATAAAGGACGGCGACCGCGTGAGGATAAGTACTCCGAGGGGAAGCGTGCTGATGAGGGCGAAGGTGAGCGGGCATATTATGCGGGGCGCGGTGGACGCCAACCACGCAGGCGGAGGTCCTCTCGGCCCGCCGGAATGGCGGCAGGCTAACGTGAACCGTCTTACGGACCTCGATCAGTTCGACCCCATCTCGGGCTTCCCTGTCTACAAGTGCCTTCTTTGCGAGGTCGGGCCCGTCAGTGACGGAACCGCGCGCCTTAGCCTGGGAGAAAAGGAAGAATCCTGGAGTGTCAAAGTAAAAACGGACGAGCCTGCAGAAGTCTATCTCGACAACAACGCAACGACCGCGCTTGCGCCGGAGGTGGCGGCCTTTATCTCCGAGATCGCGGCAACCTACGGAAATCCGTCAAGCATCCACAGGACCGGCAGCAGGGCAAAAGAGATCCTGGAGGGGGCGAGGCGCAAGGTGTCCGCGGCCCTCGGTGTCTCCTCAAGGAGGATCATCTTCACCGGAGGCGGCTCCGAGGCGAACAACCTGGCCATCAAAGGCGTTGTCTTCAAAAAGGGGCCGCAGGGGGCGCACGTCATAACCTCGGCGATAGAGCATCCCTCTGTGCTCGCCTCTCTTAAATGGCTCGAAAGCCTCGGGGTGAGGGTGACGCACCTGGCTGTAGATTCAACCGGCATGGTCGACCCGGAGGATGTCGGAAAGGCGCTTACACCGGACACGGTCCTCATAAGCGTGATGCTCGCCAACAACGAAATCGGCACGATCGAGCCGATAGAGGAGCTTGCCCGCGTGGCGCACGAGGCCGGCGTCCTGATGCATACGGACGCGGTCCAGGCCTTCGGCAAGGTCCCGGTAAATGCGCTCGATCTCGGGGTTGACCTGCTGAGCGTCTCGTCGCACAAGCTCCACGGCCCGAAGGGCGTCGGCGCGCTTTATGTCGCCAAAGACGTGGAGATGGAAAGCCTTGTGCACGGCGGCGGCCAGGAGTTCGGCCTGCGCTCGGGCACGGAAAACGTCACGGGCATCGCCGGTTTCGGCCGTGCCGCGGATCTCATGTCCGGATGGCTTTCAGAAAGGGACCGGGTTGCCGCGCTCAGGGATTCGCTCGAAGCCGGGCTCAGGGGGCTCGTCCCGGGGATGAAGGTAAACGGCCATCCCTCGGAGAGGCTTCCAAACACCTTGAACGCCGTGCTTCCGGGTTTCCGGGGGGAGTCCGTGGTGCTGGCCCTCGACCGCCACGGGGTTCGGATATCCTCGGGCTCTGCGTGCAAGAGCGGCTCGCCGAAGCCGTCGCACGTGCTTCTGGCGACAGGGCTGTCCGAAGAGGAGGCGCACTGCTCGATTCGCATATCGCTGGGGCAAGACAGCACGGTCGATGACATCGAAAGAACGGTGGCGGCCCTCGGTGACGTGATAGGGAGTTCAAAAAAAATCGTGCGGTTCGTGCCCTGCCGCTGATGGAGAATGTCATCGATGCATAGCGTACTTGACTCCGAACGTATCGAGATCCTGAACTATATGAGAGATACGTTCCGCAGCGACCTCAAGAGAGACGCGCTGCGGGGTCTGACCTCCGAACGGAAGTCGGTTCCGAGCAAATACTTCTACGACGCTTACGGCTCCCGGCTCTTCGAAGAGATATGCGGCCTGCCCGAGTATTACCAGACTCGCACGGAATTGTCGATACTGGGGAGCTCCGCCGCCGACATCGTCGGGGACCTCGGCGAGGCGGACATAATCGAACTCGGCTCCGGATCCAATATGAAGATACGGACGCTCCTCGATGCATTCTGCAAGACGTGTCGGGCCGGTATCCGCTATCTGCCGGTGGATGTGAGCGAATCGGCGCTGGTGGAGTCTTCGGTCGAATTGCTCGACTTCTATCCCGACTTGAGAATACTCGGCATCGTCGCCGATTTCACAAAACATCTCGAAAAAATACCGCAGGGAAGGCGGAGATTGTTCGTGTTTTTTGGAAGTACGATCGGAAACTTCCCCCGTGACGAGAGGATCGCGCTGCTGAAAAATGTAGCGGCAATGATGGGCCCCGGCGACCGGTTTCTCCTCGGCATCGATATGATAAAACCCTCCGGGGTGCTCGAAAGAGCGTATAACGACGGCAGGGGGGTCACTGCCGAGTTCAACAGGAATATCCTGAACGTCTTGAACAGGGAACTGGACGCCGACTTCAACCTGTCCCATTTCGATCACGTCGCCTTTTACGATGCCGGCAAGGAGCAGGTAGAGATGCATCTCCGGGCGAACCGCAGGGTCCTGGCCGGGATCGAAGGGCTCGGCATACAGGTGCCGGTCGAAAAGGGTGAAACGATACATACCGAGATCTGCGGCAAATTCAGCAGGGAATCGGCGGGCGCGCTGGCGAAAGAAACGGGGCTCGGAATCAACAGGTGGTTTACCGATCCGCGAGGATGGTTTTCCCTTATCGAACTGACCCGGATGACTCAGGGATGAAAGCGGCCGGCCGGTATCGCATTACTCATGAAAAAGCGGTGCGGCGAGCCTAAAGGCAGCTTTTGATCAGTTCCATGTCGAGGTTCCTGACGGCGGCCTTCGCCATCTCGTCCTCTTCCGTGCTCTTGAGATGGGGGAATATCCCGATGAGCGGGACGGGCGATATCTGCGAGAGGAGCCCGGGGTTCGTCTGTTCGGCGAGGCTGTTTTCAGGGGGTTGTCCGTAATTGATGATGACGCCGGCCACGGTTAGTCCGGCCTTCAGGGCGCAGTCAACGGTGAGCATAATGTGGTTTATCGTGCCGAGTCCGGGTCTTGCGACAACGATCAACGGCAGTCCGATTTCACCCGCGAGATCGAGGGCGTAATAGTCCGCTGCAATCGGGACCATGAGCCCTCCGATGCCTTCCACCACGAGGGTCTCGTATCTTGCGGAGAGCTTCCGGAATGCGCTGCCGATTGCGGCGATGTCGATATCTCTCGTGTCCACTTCCGCTGCGGCCAGAGGCGCCAGCGGGCTTTCCAGGCAGCACGGCGTTATGAGCGCGAGAGGTTCGTCCGCGTGCGACACCTGTTTCAGAAACATCCCGTCAAAGGGGATGAGCACTTCCCCCCGCCTTCCGCAGCCGCTTTCCACAGGCTTCATGCCGCAGACCTTTTTGCCGAGAACCCGGATCGTTCTGATAAGTGCGCCCGCGATGAGGGTCTTGCCGACGCCCGTGTCCGTTCCCGTTATGAAAAACCCTTTTGCCATAGTGCCTCCCGCATGACTTTAAGGCCGCAATAAATTATGTCACAGTATCCGGCTTTCGAGGCCGAAGACCTGGCCGGTAATGTTTCGCGTCTTCAGAAGATACAGAATGAAAGCGGCAACCTCGCCGGGGTCGGACAATTTCCCGAGCACGCTGTCGGCCTTCGCCCTTTCCATCGCCTTTTCCGCTGCCGTGCCCATCCGGGTTTCCATATACCCCGGGAGCACAACATTCACCCTTATGTTATGTTCCGCAAGCTCGATCGCACAGGTGCGCGTCAGGCCGAGTACCGCCGCCTTTGACGCGCTGTATGCCGCCTGCCCGGCCTTCCCCTTTACACCCGAATAAGACGAAACATTGACGATATGTCCGCCGCCAGAGCGCGCGATCGCAGGGCAGAGGGCTTTAATGACGTTGAAGCAGCCCTTCAGGTTTGTCCCGATGGTCTCGTCCCATTCCTGCCCGGACTGCCGGAGGAGCAGGTTGTCCCTCGTTATCCCGGCGTTATTTATTATTACGTCGAGCCTGCCGAACCGTTTTTCGATCCAGGCCGCCATCTTTCCCGCCTGCTTTGCATCGCCGACATCCGCCTTTATCAGGAGCACATCCGGGCTCCCGATCTCCTCGGCAAGCGAAAGCGCCTCCCTGTCCGACGAGCGGTAGTTCAATGCAATGGAGTAGCCTTCCGCCGAGAGGGCCTTTGCCAGTTCGCGTCCGAGCCCGCGCGATGCCCCCGTGACAAGAGCTACCGGCACAACGCACCGTTCAATATCAGCATCAGAAATTAACCGCCGCTGTTATCGGGATCGAGTAGTGACCGGGCGAATCCCTGTATGCCGCCAGAAGGGCGAAGACCGGGTTCTCCAGGGCGAATGATTTTTCCGGCATGAGCTCCATCTTCAGGTTCAGCACGTTTCCTTCCATCGTCCCCTTTACCCGCGCGTATATGCCGTTTCCTTCGAGCGAAAACGAGGTGACCCTGAGCTTCCCGCCGTCGAGCGCAAGGGCGCCCGTTCCGTCCGAGAACGCATCGAGCGGGACCCTTATGCCCCCGAACGAGGCGGGAAGCAGATGGGCCTCCCTCACCGCGAAGAGGATATCGCCCGAGCCCTTTGTCATAATAAGCCTGCCGGAGATGCTCCCGCTGCCTCCAATGCCGGCCAGGGACAGAAACGGCAGTTCTTCAATACGGGCGTTGTCTATGCTCACCCGTACCGGCCCCTTTCCGCCCGGCAGCCCGATGCTTCCCGTTATCCTGCCGCCGGCCATTTTCCCGCCGCACCTCAGAGCGGGTTTCAGAAGGAGGAGGGAAGAGAAGTCGAGCCTGCAGGAGATATCCTGCGCTGTGAGGAGGGTGCGGCCGGACTTCCCGAAGGCCACGTTTTCCGTCCTGAAATCGTAGAAGTATCCCTTCCTGAATCCCGACAGATCGACTGTCAGCCCGCTGCCGCCGAGGGAATTCCGTATGAGGGCAAGTAGCGTTTTTTCCGGGAATACGACAAACCAGGCGGCGAACAGCATGACCGCTGCGAAGACCGCTGCCGCGAGGAGCCGCTTCACTTCGGCCTGACGAGATCGAGGGTCATCGTGATATCGAGGAGAAAGGGATTTTCAAAGTCGGTCCTGACGGCGGACCGCCTGATCGACAGGGGGAACGGCCCGTATTCCATCCGGTAAAAAATGTTCGCCACCTCGTTCATCGTCACCTTTTCAAGCTTGATCTCGGCCTCTTCCTCGATCGCATATTTTCCGTCCCTCGCATCGGTCGATTTCAGAGATTTCACCTTGCCGCTCAGGCCCATGGACCTGAACAGCTCGTCAGCCGTCTGGACTATCCCCCCTGATTCAGCCGCTGTCTTCCTGCCCTCCACCGCGCCCAGCGAGGTCTTAAGCGAAAGGAACTCGTCCCTGAGCGCAAGGAGCTCTTTCTTTTCCTCTCTCAGCGAGGAACGCTCGCTCTTTAGCGACCGGGAGGCGTTTACGAGGAAGATGGCGAAGACGCACAGAAGCGCTGCGCCCGCGATCGCCGCCGATCTTCCGTCCGCCCGGAGTTTCATGCCTTCCTCTCTCTGGCCGTAATGGTGAAAAGTATGCTGTTACGCACCGAGGGCTTTGTGTCGGATATTACGACGTCGCGGAACGACCCTTCGAGCCGGCCCTTGTATTTTTGGACGTCGCTCAGAGAGGGACACTCGCCCTTCAGGACAACCAGGTCCCTCTCCATGGTCACCTCGTTCAGGGCAAGGCCGGGCGCGCCCGAGCCGGACAGCTCCAGCAGGGTCTCCAGGGGGGAGACGCCTGCGAAGGCGCTCTCCCTGTCTTTCAATTCTTTTACGTGCGCCTTGAGCTGATAGAGTTCGCTCGATATCTTCGTCTCGTCCGGGAAGAGTCCGAGATAGATCTTCCTGATGTCGCCCCTGAGCCGCGCGTTATCCTTCCCGGCCGAAAAAATAGTCATCGTCGTATCGGCAAGGAACAGGGCAAGGATCAGGACAGCGAGCGCCGCCGCCACCCTGAGGGACTTCCGGGTCTTTTCGGTATCCACGGTATAGGCGAATTCATCACGCCTGAGGTTCAGCGCCGGATGCTCCATCTCTCCGGCTGCGGCATCCATCCGCTCCACGGAGGTAATCTGCGGGGGCGAGATGAGAAGGTCTGCGACCTCGCCGGTAAGGCCTCCGGAAAGAATATGTGAAAGTTCCAGGCAGGTCACGGCAGCGGGGTCGTAGCCCCCGGCCTTCAGAGTTTCGAGGATCGTCCTGAGCGTCTTCTTCACGACGCAGGCTACAAGCACCTTGCAGTTTCCATCTCTCCGGCCGAGGGCGACAACGTCGAAGACGACGCTTCCCGACCCGCCGAGGATTAGTCCGTCGATCCCGAACGGGACGAGCTCGCGTATCTTCTTCAGGTCCGAAAAGGGAAAATCCAGGGTCCTGAAATTGAGGAGGCTGAGCGGCAGGCTGAGGACTGATTCCTTCGCCCCTGCGTCGCCGGCGATGCTGAAGGAATATCCCGCGCCCACGGCGTAAGTCGGCACATCGGGAGAAAATCCGGCCTTTCCGTTTTTCCCGGAAAGGTAGACGGAGAGTTCATTTTCCTTCAGGTCAAGAAACGCCCTTCTGCTCATCTTCTCCCGCTCTTTATCGAGCCACGGCCTTTTTTCATCACGCCCGCTCTTTCTCCGTGATATCTGTGTCCTCTGCGGCAGAGTATCTTCTTGTTTCATTTGCGGGTCCCATCGGCTACAGTTCCTTCCAGTAGAGGACCGTGCCGCTTCCGTCGACGACGCTGTCGATGATCCTCCTGAGTTTCCCCGATTGTGCGGTGGCGATGATGCGGAATGCGGTGCCCTGCGTGCATATGAGCGCGGGACTCGTCCCCTTCATGTTGGTAACCCCGGTGCCGAGAGAGATGCCGAGGTCGTTATCGAACCCCATTACATTCTTGATGTCGCCGGCATTCATGAAAGGCGTTTCCTTCCTGTACCTGATTATGTTTTTCGCCATCCCTTCGTCGATCGATGAGGACAGGGACATGAGCACCGGGATGTCCGCGCCGTTAATATTGATGGACCCGCTGCCGTATATTGTAACATAGGGACGGAGCCGCTCATAACTCCTGCCGTCCATCCCCGGGACAAGCAGGAGTTCGTCGATGCTGTCGGGGTCGGCCCCTTTTGCGACGTTCTCGGGACTTTTCAGCTCCGGCTCGAGGAGCGGGTTTATCCAGTAGATGATCCTGTCGGCCAGCTCGGTCCTGAGGTGCAGCGCCCTCAGGAGCCTCAGAAGGGAGTCGTAGGCGTATCTGTTCAACGTCCCGTTCTGGTTTACGAGGGTCCTGAGGTTGAATTTCGAGTTTTCACCCTCTATGCGCAGCGTTGCCGTTCCATGCAGGTCGGCAAAGGGGATCTTCTGGGACATCTCGAAGGAGCCGGGGGTGTATTTGTCCATCGCGATCATCCTGTTGATGAGCCCCGGTCCGAGCCGGGCCGTCGACCTCGCGGCGAGGGAAAGCTTCTGCGAGTTTTGCCAGTTGTAGAGGCTGCTCGTGCTGACGTACACATCGTAGGAGAACTCGACGACCATGGCGGTTATTATCGCCACCGCCAGAAGCGTAAGGACGAGGGCGATGCCCCTGTTATCCCGTCCCGACGGTGCGCGGAACCCGCCCATGGCTACAGCACACTCCCGATTTTGGGGTATATTGTTTCGTAGAGAGTGAACGGCTTGTCCTTCATCGTGAAGGTGATCGTGACCCTGAGCTCCTGAGGGACCCCGTCCATTTCCGCCGCGTCCCACGTCCTGACCCACTTCCCGTCCAGGTTCGCCTCCACCGAGAATGCCCGGATGTTCTCGATGAGGTCTACCCCTTTGTCTTCAGGGTTGTCCGGGATATAGGAGCTGTGGATCTTTTTCATGAGCGTCAGCTTCCCTCCGTTGTCGTCCACATAGTAGGATACGAGGGAAAGGCCGGGCACAAGAGGGGAAAAGGCGGTAAAGGCGAGCTTCGACGCCTGCCTGCCGTAGAGGTCCCTGTCTTCCATCTTGAATACCGGAAACGTGCTCGACCGGTTGTAGAGCGCGGAATCCATTTCCCTGCCGATGGTATCGAGGGTCATCCGGCATTCCCGGAGTTTCAGCAGAGTATTGTCGACGCCGTCCAGGGCCTTATTCGAAAGAAAAAAGGTGGAGTAGACGGCGCCGAGTATGATCGTCAGTATGGCGATGGCGACGAGCATTTCAAGGAGGGTGAAACCCGCCCCGGCGCCGCACGAACGTTTTTCTGCTGCGAAGGGCATTCTCACTGTTTCTTCCGGACCATCTCCGAAAGCTCCACCTTCTCGCCGCCCCTTTCGACCGTGACGTCCATCTCGGCGAGGCCGGGAAAGGGCGAATCCTTTAATCCCACGATGTAGCGGTACGAAGAGAAAGGCTTCGGGAACGGGCCCTTTGCCTCCGCGGGTGTCTTCTCGGATTCGGCCATCTTGTCTTTCGCGAGGAGAGTGGCGACGGTGATGAACTCATGCCTTCCGGCGATGCCGAGGTTATAGTTCAGCGAATAGATGAGGGTGACGAGGAGCCCTCCGACTATCGCGAGGGACACCATGACCTCGAGAAGGGTGAAACCCTTTTGGCGGACGAATGCCTCCGGGTCGGCATACTTCCCGCTTTCATCCTTCATCCTTCATCCTTCGCAATTATTTTGGCCCTTCCGCTTATGGGACTGAAAGTGACGGTCATTCCCTTTTCCCCGTCTTTCAGGCGGACCTCGATGTTCTCCGCAGTACCGAGGGGGCCGAAGAATACCGTCGCCTCCCCTTCCTTTATCTCTCCCTTTGAAGGGAGGTACACGCTCGACAGGCTTTTGACGTCCTCGTGTTTCTCGCCGTCCGGTCCGTTCCACTGAAGCGAAGCGTCCCGCAGGTCGAATTTCAGGGAATAGGTCTCCTTGGTGTAGATAGCGGTGTCGTTGAGGTACCTGAGAAGGGAAGCGATCTTCCCGGCGTCGGAGTTGACCTTTGCTTCTCCGAAACCGTAGAAGGAAGGAAAGACGAGCGCAGCAAAGAGGGAGATGATGAAGACCACCGCTACAAGTTCGAGGAGGGAAAGACCGGACGGACCGACGGAAGGCTGAAGACCGGGGGATGAAGGATGAAGAAAATGCCTGCTGCTTTTCAAATGCTTGTCCCCGTCGCTAATTTTCATCCGGCATAATTCATCCTTCGTCCCCGCTATTGCATGTCCCAGTTCACGATATCGGCGTCCTTGCCTTCTCCGCCTTCTTTGCCGTCGCCGCCGAAGCTCATGATGTCGAAGTCGCCGTGGAGACCGGGCGACACATAGACATAAGGATTTCCCCACGGATCGAGGGGGATCTTTTTCTGTTCGAGATACCCGCCCTCCCTGTACCTGTCCGGGATCCTCCCTGCAGACGGCTTTGCGATCAGGGCGTCGAGGCCCTGCTGGGTGTCGGGATAAAAGCCGTTGTCGAGCTTGAACAGCTTCAGGCCGGTCTCGAAGTTCCGGATCTGCACCCTGGCGTCCGCGATCTTTGCATCATCGGTCCTGCCTATTATCTTCGGCGCGACGATCGCCACAAGGAGACTGAGGATGAATACCACGACTATCATTTCGAGGAGTGTAAAGCCCTGTTCTCCGTGAACGGCGCTGCGGACTGTTTTCCTGCGTTTGCCCATGTTACCTCCGAAGCCCGTATTGCGTGAAACTTTACCATCGAGGCAATTATGCACGCTGTAACGTATGACAAATAGTATACAATATTTGAGGGAATATATTAGAATATCCTGCACATGCCGGATTGCGGATCGGCCGGGTTGAGACTAAAATGGTACTGAAATGAGGGGGTCCGAACAGGTCTTCGTTTTCAATCTCGACGCGAGGCTCTACGCGCTTTACCTCGCTGCGGTAAAGCGCGTCGTGCGTGTGGTCGACATCACGCCGCTTCCCAAGGCCCCGGACATCATACGGGGCATCATCAACATGGGGGGAGAAATCGTTCCCGTCTTCGATATCCGGAAGCGGTTCGGGCTTCCTTCACGGGAGACGCGCCTGAGCGACCAGATGGTTATAGCGCAGACTTCCACGCGGACGGTCGCGCTGATCGTCGATGAGACGCAGGGGCCGATCGGGGGTCGCGGGATGGTCGCGGCCGAACGGTTTGCAGAGGGCTCGGAATACGTTGCAGGCGTCATGAAACTCGAAAACGGCATGGTCCTGATCCACGATCTCGATACGTTTCTTTCGAACAGCGAACAGCAGGCTCTCGACATCGCGCTGAAGGAAAAAGACGATGCAGAAGGAAAATAGAATCTCTCAGAAGCTGCTTCCGGCCCTGAGTGAATTCGTGACGGACCGGATGGGCCTGTACTTTACCAGGGAACGGTGGCGCGACCTTGAGCGCGGCGTCTCATCCGCTGCAAAGGAACTCGGGTTCGACGATGTCGACTCCTGTGTCAGATGGCTCCTTACGTCGCAGCTGACGAGGGACCGGGTCGAGGTTTTAGCCGGTTACCTCACCGTCGGCGAAACCTACTTCTTCCGCGACAGGAGGGCGTTTGAATTCCTCGAACGCCGCATTCTCAGCGAGCTGATCGCCTCCCGCCGTGAAAAAGAAAGGTCTCTCCGGATCTGGTCCGCCGGCTGCGCCACCGGAGAGGAAGCCTATTCGATCGCCATATTGTTAAGAAGGATGCTCCGCGATATCGATGACTGGAACATCTCAATCCTTGCAACCGACATCAACCCGCATTTTCTCAGAAAGGCGGCGAAAAGCGTATATACCGACTGGTCTTTCCGTGATGCCCCGGGATGGGTCAGGCAGCAGTATTTCAGGAAGACGAAGGGAGGAACGGCGGAACTTCTTCCCGACACCGGAAAGATGGTCGCTTTTTCCTACCACAACCTCGTGGAAGACGCCTATCCTTCGCTTCTGAACAGCACCAACGCGATGGACGTCGTTTTCTGCAGGAACGTGCTCATGTACTTTTCCCCCGAGGTCCAGAGGAAGGTCATCAAAAGGCTTCACAGCTGTATCAAGGAAGGGGGCTGGCTTGTGGTTAGCCCCAGCGAGGTGTCACAGCAGCTCTTCCGGGAGTTCACGGCGGTCAACGGATCGGGCGCTACTTTTTACAGAAAAGAAAAACAGACGGCCCGGGACAGCAAGCCGGAGATGCGGGCCCCGGGATCCCGTATCGGGTATCAGGCGCCGGAGAGCGTTGAGCAGTGCCCTGTCATTTTGCCGAAACCCGGCTTCCGGCCTCCGACTCCTGTCCCCTCAACGCCGAATCCCGGGCCCCGGGCCCCGGCCCACGTCCCCCCGCCGCCTGATATGCTGCAGGAGGCGCTGGCGCTCTACGGGAAGGGCTGCTATGCGGAGGTCACGGAGAGGCTGCTCGCGTCTCCGTCATTCCCCGAAAAAAACGACGCGGGGGCGATGGAGCTTCTGGCAAGGGCATTTGCCAACCAGGGAAAGCTTGCCGAGGCCCTGAAGTGGTGCGAAAAGGCGGTTGCCGCCGCAAAGATGAACCCCGGCGGTCGTTATCTCCTGGCGATGATACTGCAGGAACAGGGGAAACCCGAAGAGGCCGCCGCATCGCTGAAACGGGCGCTCTACATAGACCAGGACTTCGTGCCCGCCCATTTCGCACTGGGGAACCTGGCAAGGCGGCAGGGAAAGCCGGGGGAATCGGCGAGGCATTTCGAAAACGCGCTCGCTGTCCTGCTCAGGCGCCGGCCCGACGATATAGTTCCGGAGTCGGAGGGCATCACGGCGGGGAGAATGGTGGAGATAATCAATACAACCCTTCTTGAGGAAGCCTTGACATGAATGAGGAGAAAGTTCCGCGTTTCCGAACCCCGGTCGACTGGGGCAAGGTCCGTGCCCGCATTGAGAAGGCCCGGTACGCCATCGAACGCGGCTGGACGCCGGGTCCCGAAGAAGAAAAGAATATACTTCGGCAGAGGGCCCGCGTCCTTGCAGGGGAGCCGGAAGAGACAGGGGCCGGGGAAGAGCTTGAGATCGTCGAATTCCTTCTCGCCGGCGAAAGATACGGCATAGCCGCTTCATACGTGCGGGAGGTATGCGCCCTGAATGATTTGACCCCGGTTCCGTGCACGCCGCCCTTCGTGCTCGGCATCATCAACGTGCGCGGACAGGTCGTTTCCGTGATAGACCTCAAGAAATTTTTCGATCTGCCGGAAAAGGGGCTGGGCGATCTCAACAAAGTGATAATCCTCAAAGCCGACGCCATGGAATTCGGAATACTTGCGGACGTAGTGCACGATGTGGGCAGGATAGCCCTCGATGAACTGCAGCCGTCGCTTCCCACTCTCACCGGCATACGCGAGGAATATCTCAAGGGGATTGCGAGGGACAGGATGGTAATCCTTGATGCGCAGCGGCTGCTGGCGGACGGAAAGATTGTCGTAAACGAGGAGATATAGTATGTGCTTTCTAAGGAAAACGGAAGAAATTACACTAAGCTTTTTTGATGGAGGTTCGGCATGGCAAAAAGAAAAGCAGTAAAAAACGACCAGGAGCATTTGAGCTATGACGCGGCTTATACCCGGAGCCTGATCGAATCGAGCCTCGATCCCCTGGTTACGATCAGTCCCAAAGGAAAGATAACCGATGTCAACGAGGCCACGATAAGGGTGACGGGTGTTTCGAGGGAAGGCCTGATCGGCACCGACTTCTCGAACTATTTTACGGAGCCGGCGAAGGCGCGGGAAGGCTACCGCCGAGTCTTCGACGAGGGCTTTGTCACGGACTACCCGCTTACCATCAGGCATTCCGGGGGCAAACTGACGCATGTCCTTTATAACGCCTCCGTTTATAAGGACGCGGAGGGCAAGGTCATAGGCGTCTTTGCCGCGGCGCGCGACATTACGGAACAGAAACAGGCGTCGCAGTACGCCCGGAGCCTGCTCGAAGCGAGCCTCGATCCCCTGGTTACGATCAGTCCCGAAGGAAAGATAACCGACGTCAACGAGGCCACGATAAGGGTGACGGGTGTTTCGAGGGAAGGCCTGATCGGTACGGACTTCTCGAATTATTTTACGGAGCCCGAGAAGGCGAGGGAGGGCTACCGCAGGGTCTTCGATAAAGGGTTTGTGACCGACTACCCGCTTACGATCAGGCATGCCGGCGGCAGGCAGACGCATGTCCTTTATAACGCCTCCGTTTACAGGGACGTGGAAGGCAAGGTCATAGGCGTTTTTGCCGCGGCCCGCGATGTAACCGAGCGCAGGCGGATGGAGGAGGAACTGCAGGCCGCCTCGCTCTATGCCCGGAGCCTGCTCGAAGCGAGCCTCGATCCGCTCGTTACTATCAGTCCCGAAGGGAAGATCACCGACGTGAACAAGGCCACGGAACTGGTTACGGGCGTTGCAAGGGAGCGTCTTATAGGGAGCGATTTTTCGGACTATTTTACGGAGCCCGAAAAGGCGAGGGAAGGATATCAGAAGGTGATCTCCCAGGGTTTCGTGAAGGATTATCCCCTTACCGTCCATCACGCCTCCGGCCGCCTGACGGACGTTCTTTACAATGCCGCCGTCTACACGGGCGAATCCGGCAAGATACAGGGCGTCTTTGCCGCGGCGCGCGACATCACGGAACGCAAGCGCGCGGAAGAAAATCTGAGGCGCGTAATGCTTGAAGTGCAGAATTCGGTGAATGTTCTTGCCCCCGCCTCAAGCGAGATCCTGACGACTACGACGCAGGTCGCCTCCTCGGCGGTGGAAACGGCAACGGCGGTAAATGAGACCACCACGACGGTCGAGGAGGTGAAGCAGACCGCTCAGGTGTCCAACCAGAAGGCGCAGTATGTGGCGGAGACCGCGCAGAAAACGGCGCAGGCTTCCCAAATCGGCAGAAAATCGGTCGATGAGTCTGTCGAGCTTATGACCCGCATCAGGGAGCAGATGGAGTCGATAGCGGAAAGAATCGTGAGACTGAGCGAGCAGAGCCAGACGATCGGCGAGATAATATCGACGGTCAATGACCTTGCCGCCCAGTCCAACCTGCTTGCCGTAAATGCCGCCATCGAGGCCGCGAGGGCGGGCGACCAGGGGAAGGGCTTCGGGGTCGTCGCCCAGGAGATAAGAAGTCTTGCCGAGCAGTCAAAGCAGGCGACGGCCCAGGTGAGGACCATTCTCGGTGACATACAGAAGGCCACGAGCGCCGCGGTGCTCGCTACGGAGCAGGGCAGCAAGGCGGTAGAAGTCGGCGTGAAACAATCCTACCAGGCCGGTGAATCGATCCGGGTGCTCGGCGAAAGTATTGCGGAGGCGGCGCAGGCGGCCGCGCAGATCGCCGCTTCCAGCCAGCAGCAACTCGTGGGCATGGAGCAGATCATCAGCGCGATGGACAGCATTAAGACCGCAAGCGAGCAGAATGTCGCCGGCACGAGACAGACCGAGGCCGCGGCGCAAAATCTGCACGAGCTGGGACGGAAGCTGAAAGAGCTGGTGGACCAGTATAAGGCGTAGGGGCGGCCCCATGTGGCCGCACTTCGGGCACTGAAGACGGGGCAACCGCAGAGGGTTGTCCCTGCGCGGGAAGATGCCGGAATGACGGGAATGAAAAACCGGATTACACCATGGACAGGAAAGACGAAATATTTCTGAAAAAATTGCTGGCGACCTTCAGGGTGGAGGCGGCGGAGCACGTCGCCGCGATCTCGTCGGGCCTCATAGAGCTCGAAAAGTCGCCTTCGCCTGAAAGGCAGACAGGGATCATCGAGGCGGTCTTCCGCGAATCCCACAGCATGAAGGGCGCGGCGCGGGCGGTTAACCTCCAGGTTATTGAAGGTGTCTGCCAGTCCTTCGAAGGAGTCCTTTCCGCGCTGAAACGCAAGGACATAGTACCGGCGCCGGACCTCCTCGACCTTCTTCACCGGGCCGTGAATGTTCTGGAGGCGCTTTTATCGGAGGATGTTCCTCATGAAAAAGCCGGGATAAAAGAACTCGTCGGCCGTCTCGACAACGCTGCAGGAGGAGGTCGTTCCGGAGGGGGGACGGAGGCCGATGCGGAAAAGCGGACGAAGGTCCAATCTGCCGCCCCGAACGCAGCGCCGCCTTCGGCGGAATGCGAGCCTCCCGTCCGGACGGCAGCGGTCGACACGATGAGAATATCGAAGCAGAGACTCGATTCCATCCTGCTTCAGGCCGAAGGGCTACTTTCGCTGAAGCAGTTGATGACCCAGCGTGCGACCGAGCTGCGCGGGGTCGTCGAAGAGGTCGCAGCGCTCAGAAAAGAGTGGGAGAAAATCAGGCCGGACATGCGGAGGGCGGCAGATGCGGCGAAAAAAAACGGCGGCAGCCCGCCGGTCGGGAAGCTCCTGGATTTCCTGGAAGAGAAAGGGGAAAGCCTTACGAAGCTCCATGCCTCACTGGCCGCAGTCGGCAAGGCTTCGGATCATGACAATCGGTCCGTAGCCTCAATGGTCGACAGCCTTCTCGAAGATCTCAAGACCGTCTCGATGCTCCCTTTTTCGTCACTGCTCGAAATCATGCCCAGGGTGGTCCGGGACCTCGCCCACGACCGGGGGAAGGAAGCGACGCTCAATTCAAGCGGAGGGGAAACGGAGATCGACCGGCGCATCCTCGACGAGATGAAGGAGCCCCTCATACATATTGTAAGAAACTGCATCGACCACGGGATAGAAATGCCCGGTGAGAGGGCGGCTGTAAACAAGCCTCGTGCAGGGACAATCGCCATCGATGTGGCCAACAGGGAAGGCAAGACTGTCGAGATAGTTGTCAGGGATGACGGAGCAGGTCTGGACGTCTCGAAGATCAGAAACTCCACAGTGCGGCTCGGCCTTTTTTCAGGGGAGGAAGCCGAGAGGATGGACGAAGCAAGGCTGTTCCCGCTCATATTCCGCTCGGGCGTGACAACGAGCCCGATTATCACCGATATCTCGGGACGGGGTCTCGGGCTCGCTATAGTGCAGGAGAAAGTGGAAAGACTGGGCGGTTCCGTATTCTGCGAAACTTCCGGGGGAAAGGGGACCGCTTTTCGCATATTTTTGCCCCTGAGCCTTGCAACCTTCCGGGGGGTCCTCGTGCAGGTCGGCGAACGCAGGTTTATCATTCCCATCACGGGCATCGACCGCACGGTGAGAATCGGCAGGGATGAAATACGCACGGTCGAAAACAGGGAAACGATTGCCGTCGGGGGCCGGGCAATCCCTTTTGTTCCTCTTCGCCTGGCCCTGGAACTGCCGCACGGGCAAAAAGAGGGGACGGACGCGGAGTTTGTGCAGGCGGCCATACTCGGCACGGCGGAGCACCGTATCGCCTTCGGAGTCGACGACATCGGACACGAGCAGGAGGTGCTCGTGAAGAACCTCGGCAAACAGTTGGCCAGGGTGCGCAACGTGGCCGGCGCAACCGTGCTCGGCACGGGTCAGGTGGTGCCTGTCCTTAATGTTTCCGACCTGCTGAAATCCGCGGTCAGGGTATCTCCGGGCGCTGAGGCCCCTTCACGCTCGAAGGAAGCGCCGGCGAGAAAGTCCGTCCTCGTCGCCGAGGATTCCATAACTGCGCGGACCCTGCTTAAGAATATCCTTGAATCCGCCGGATACGACGTGCGGACGGCGGTGGACGGCGTAGATGCATTTACCATTTTGAAGACCGGCCGGTTCGATATCGTGGTTTCTGACATAGATATGCCGAGGATGAACGGGCTGGACCTCACGGCGAAGATCCGCTCCGACAGAGCGCTTTCGGAGATCCCTGTCGTGCTCGTCACCGCCCTCGAATCCCGCGAGGACAGGGAGCGGGGCATCGACGTGGGAGCGAATGCGTATATCGTCAAGAGCAGCTTCGACCAGAGCAACCTGCTCGAAGCGATGAGGAGACTGTTATGATAAACGTCCTTATCGTCGAGGACTCCCCGGTGGTGCAGGAGTTTCTCATGCACATACTTGGTTCGGAGCCCGGAATCAGGGTGATCGGGACTGCATCCGATGGAGAGGAGGCGCTCGAATTCGTCGATCGTGAAAGGCCGGACGTGATCGCGATGGATATCAACATGCCGCGTATGAACGGGCTTGAGGCGACCCGGAGGATCATGGAGACACGGCCGGTGCCGATCGTGATAGTAAGCGGGATCTGGAACCCCAAAGAAGTGGAGACGACCTTCCGCGCGATGGAAGCAGGCGCCCTCGCCGTTGTGCGGAAGCCTCAGGGCATCGGCCACCTCGATCACGAGGCAACGGTGAGGGAGCTGGTGCAGAAGGTGAGGCTCATGTCCGAGGTGAAGCTTGTGAGACGCTGGCCGAAGACCGCGGCAAAAGATAAGGGACGGGGGACGGGGGACGACGGCGTTGCGCGCGCCAGGGGTGCTCTTCCACGGATAAAGATCGTGGCTGTCGGCGCCTCTACCGGCGGGCCCCCGGTGCTGCACGGGATTCTTGCAGGTCTTCCCGGGGACTTCCCCGCGCCCCTGCTGATCGTGCAGCATATCGCGGCCGGATTTATCACAGGCATGGTGGAGTGGATTTCCGGTGCGAGCAGGTTGAAAGTGAAGATCGCAGAAGACGGAGAAACCCTCCTTCCGGGGCATGCCTATTTTGCGCCGGACGGACGGAACATGGCGGCCGGAGATGAGGGGAGGATATTGCTTTCGCGTGAGGGGAAGGAAAACGGCGCGTGTCCTTCCGTATCTCACCTGTTCCGCTCTGTTGCCGGCGTCTACGGGAGCGGGGCGGCCGGGATACTGCTGAGCGGCATGGGAAGCGACGGCGCGATGGAGCTGAAGCTGATGAAAGACCGCGGGGCCGTGACGATCGTCCAGGACAGGGAGAGCGCGGCGGTTTACGGCATGCCGGGAGCCGCCGTAGAGATGGGAGCGGCGGCATACGTCCTTTCTCCGGGGCAGATATTGGACGCGCTTATAGCAATGAGAGACAGCAGGATCGGCATGAGGGGAGAGGCGTGACTCAAAAGGACAGGGTGGAGATACTCATCGTCGAGGACAGCCCGACGCAGGCGGAGCAACTCAACTATATCCTCGAAAAAAACGGCTACCGCACCCGTGTTGCCTGTAACGGGAAGGAGGCCCTTGACCTGCTCGGCAGGTACAGGCCGACCGTCGTCGTGAGCGACATTTTGATGCCGGAGATGGACGGCTGCGAGCTCTGCGGGAGGATAAAGGCCGATGAAAGGTTTAAGGAGATGCCGGTCATTCTCCTGACCGCCCTTTCCGGGCCCGAAGACGTGCTCAGGGGGCTTGCGAACGGCGCAGACAACTTCATCACCAAACCCTACGAAGAAGAGTATCTGTTGGACCGCATCCGGCGTGTCGTCGTCAATGCCGGCCTGCGAGAGACGGCAAGGGACTGGCGGGATGCGGAGATCTTATTCAAGGGAGAAAAATACCTTGTCACCTCCGGGCGGCAGCAGATACTCGAACTCCTGCTTTCCACGTACGAAACGGCGGTGATGAAGAACCGCAAACTGAAAGAAGCGCAGGAGGAGCTTGAGTCCATGAACGAACAGCTCCGGGCCGAGATTGCCGAACGCAGGCGGCGGGAGGAGGAAGTGAGAAGGCTCAACGAGGACCTGAGATGCCGCGCGCTGCAGCTCGAGGAGGCCAACCGGGACCTCGAAAGCTTCAGCTACTCCGTCTCCCATGACCTCAAGTCCCCCCTGAGGGCGATCGACGGCTTCTCGTGCATCCTCCTGGATGAGCATGCAGGCGAACTCCCGGAGGAACGCAGGCGCCTGCTGAAGGGCATCCGGAAGAATGCGAAAAAGATGGGACAGCTCATCGACGACATACTCTCCTTTTCGCGGGTGGGACGGAAAGAGATCGAACTTGGCGTAGTCGACACCGATAACATGGCCAGGAAGATCGTCGAAGACCTGACACCGGCGCTCTCCGGAAGGAAGGTCCGGTTTGCGGTGAATGAACTGCCCCCGGCGATGGGCGACGCGGCCGCGGTCCGTCAGGTCTTCCATAACCTCATAACCAACGCGGTCAAATTCACGATGCCCGTGGACGAGGCGCTGATCGAGGTCGGCGGGCGTGCTGTGGGGGATGAAATCGTATATCATGTAAAAGACAACGGCGTCGGCTTCGATCAGGATTACGCAGACAAGCTTTTCGGCGTATTCCAGCGGCTTCACGACAACACGGAATTCGAGGGGACGGGCATCGGGCTGGCGATCGTCAAGCGGATAGTTAACAAGCTCGGCGGGAGGGTATGGGCCGAAGGGAAGGCAGGCGGCGGAGCAATATTCTACTTCACGCTGCTGGCGGGGGCAAAGATTTCCACGCTTTCTCCGTGCGAAAGCGGCAGGAGGGGAAAATATGGAGGAGAGAAACAGACAGGGGAATGATCCTGTAAATGTCCTCATCGTCGAGGACAGTCCTACGCAGGCGGAGGAGTTAAGGTACATCCTCGAAAGGAAGGGCTTTCAGGTCAGCGCCGCCGCTGACGGAACGGATGCGCTCGATCAGCTGAAGACCGGAATGCCGGCCGTGGTCATCAGCGACGTGGTGATGCCCGGGATGGACGGCTATGAACTCTGCAGGAGGATCAGGGCGGATGAGAGGCTGAAAGACATTCCCGTGATCCTCGTTACAGCCCTCTCCGATCCGAAAGACGTCATCAGGGGCCTTGAGTGCGGGGCGAACAACTTTATCGTGAAGCCCTATGATGACAGATACCTGCTTTCGCGCATCCAGTATCTGCTTGCAAATATAGATCTGCGGAAAAAGGCGATGGCCGAGATCGGCATCAATGTTTTTTTCTCCGGCGAGAATTATTTTATTACCGCGGAGCGCCTGCAGATACTCGACCTCCTTCTTTCCACGTATGAAAACGCCTACCATCAGAACTGCGAGCTCCTCAAGGTGCAGCAGGAGATGAAGGGTCTGAACGAACGGCTGGAAAAGGCGGTGAAGGAACTGGAGCTGAAGAAACGGGAGGCCGAAGATGCGAGGTTCGAGGCGATTCAGGCAAGCAGGGCAAAGTCGGATTTCCTTGCCAACATGAGCCACGAGCTGAGAACGCCGCTCAACTCGGTAATAGGTTTTGCGGAGGTGCTTGTCGACGAGCTTGCCGGAAAGCTGAACGATAAACAGAAGGAATACATCGGGGACATATACGACAGCGGCCAGCATCTGCTGTCGCTCATCAACGACATACTCGACCTCTCGAAAGTGGAGTCGGGCAAGCTGGAACTCGAATTGGGCGCCTTTGCACTTGCGGATGTCCTTAATGTCTCTCTTGGCATGCTGAAGGAAAAGGCGATGAAGCACAATATCTGCATGTCCCTCGATGTGGCGCCGGGTGCGGACATTACGATCGAGGCCGACCGGCGCAAATTCAAACAGGTGCTTTTCAATCTCCTGGGCAACGCGGTGAAGTTCACGCCCGACGGCGGCAGCGTGACAGTGGGCGCACGGAAAGTGCGGGAGAGCGGAAGCGCGGAAGACGCAGGGGCGATCCGGCCGGCCGCCCATGCCGAAGAGGGGCGAGGCACCTCCTCGCCCCTGCAGGATTTCGTCGAAATCTCCGTCACCGACACGGGCGTCGGGATCAAGCCCGGGGATGTCCCCAGGCTCTTCAAGGAATTTTCGCAGCTCGATATGGGCTATGCGAAGGGGCACGAGGGAACCGGCCTCGGACTTGCGCTAAGCAGGAAACTGGTGGAACTTCACGGCGGAAAGATATGGGTCGAAAGCGAGTTCGGCAGGGGAAGCCGGTTCGCCTTTACGATACCCGTAAGGCAGCCGACCGGGTAGCGCGGGAGAATCACAGGCAGCATCCCCTGAAACGGTTCGCTGCCTGTGGAACCGCAATCCCGCGAAACCGAACCTCGCCCGATTCCGTCTCTCCGTTGACAACCCGCACCATGATGCTAAGATGTAACAAACAGCAATACCTCAAGCAAAAAGAGCAATAACCCTGTCAGCAGTCAGCCGTTCATGCGGGGGATCCCGGAACGGAGCAAACAGGGTGGAGGCCCGGCATGACTGAAAGAATCTCTTTACGCTGTGCAGAGGGGTCGTTCATATTTAAGCCCGTTTTCAGAATTGCAGTTTGCCTGGGGACGGTCCTGCTCATGGGGAATCTGAACGCCCTGGCCGACCATGTGATGCACCCCGAAATTCCCTACTTTGACGAGGAACACCTGATCGTAGGAGGTATATCGGCCGCCGCCGCCCTCCTGTTCTTTATTGTGATCTTTTATACCGACAGGATCCGTCTTATGAACGAGCGGCTGCGCAATGCAACCGGGGAATGGAAGAACACCTTCTACGCCATAAACGACGGCATTTCGATCCACGACAACGAGATGAGGATCGTCAAAGTCAACAAGGCGGTCGGCAAACTTCTCAATATGGGGGGCGACCTTGTCGGAGAAAAATGCTACAAGGTCTTCCACGGCTTGGACAAGCCGATAGAAAACTGCCCCGTGACGAGGTCCGCAGTATCGCGGAAGCCGGAGTTCACCGAATTCTTCGAGCCCTAACTGAACTGCTGGCTTTCGATCTCCTGTTTCCCGGTTATCGGCGAAGCAGGCGATATAAAAGGCAGCGTCCACATCGCGAAAGATATCACCGACCGGAAAGAGGCGGAGACGGCCCTTGTGAGGGAAAGAAACTTCTCCGAGGCGCTCATAGAGACCATGCCCGGCCTGTTTTATCTCATCGACACCGGCGGCAGGCTCGTCAAATGGAACAGGAATCTCGAAAAGACGCTTGAGTATCCGGCAACGGATATGGCCGCCCATACGCTGCTCGATTTCTTTACGGAAGGCGACAGGTCCGTTGTTGCAGAAAAGATCGGGGAGGTGTTCGACGCGGGTAAGGCCGTTGTCGAGGCGGAGCTGCTTTCGAAAAGCGGAAAGAAGATACCCTGTCTTCTTACCGGGGTACGAATCGTAATGGACGAAGAGCCCTACCTTCTTGGCGTGGGCCTCGACATCACCGGGCGCAAACGGGCCGAAGACGAAATCAAAAGGCTGAACGATGAGCTCGAACACAAGGTTCAGCAGAGGACGGCGCAGCTCATCGAGGCGCGGGAAGAGCTCGTGCGCAGGGAGAAACTGTCGATCCTCGGACAACTTGCGGGCAGCGTCGGCCATGAGCTCCGGAACCCCCTCGGCGTGATCAATAACGCGGTTTATTTCCTGAAGACGGTGACATCCGGTGCGGGAGAGGCGGTGAGAGAATATCTCGACATCATCAAAAGCGAGGTCGACAACTCGGAGCGGATCATCTCCGACCTCCTCGATTTTTCCCGCACCAGGACGCCGCAGAGAGTGCCGGTGTCGGTGAGGGATTTAATACGCCAGAGTCTGGGGAAGTGCGTTGTTCCAGGCAGTGTCAGGGTTATGCAGGACATTCCGGAACCGCTGCCCGAGGCGGTGATCGATCCGTTCCAGATGGCGCAGGTCTTTCAGAACCTGATCGCAAACGCGGTCCAGGCGATGCCGGAAGGCGGTGAACTGCGAATCGGCGCGGGGTTTGCAGGGGCGATCCGGCGGGTCGCCCCTGAAGAAGGGCGGGGCACCGCCTCGCCCTCGCAGGATTTTATGGAAATCAGCGTCACTGACAACGGCGCATGGATTTCACCCGAAAACATGAAGAAGCTGTTCCATCCGCTGTTTACCACAAAGACAAAGGGCATCGGTCTCGGACTGGTGGTCTCGAAGAAGCTTGCCGAGGCGAACGGCGGAAGAATAGAGGTGGAGAGTGAATTGGGGAAAGGGACGACTTTTACTGTGACATTGCCGGCAGGGAAGGATAAGATTTAGTTATGGATGAAAAAACGAGAGTCTTGGTCGTCGACGACGACAGGAGGATGGTGAAGACTACATGCGATATCCTGGCAGTGAAGGGATATGACGTTGTGGAGGCATTTGCCGGGGAGGAGGCGGTGGAAAAAGCAGGATCGGAGCGTCCCGACTGCGTGCTCATGGACATCAAGATGCCGGGCATGGACGGGATCGAGGCGCTCAAAAGTATCAGGCGGATATCGCCCGGGCTCCCGGTGGTGCTGATGAGCGCCTATGTCACGGAAGAGCAGGCGAGCGAGGCGAAAAAACAGGGCGCCTGCGGCGTACTCACGAAACCTGTGGACGTAGAGATGGTTCTCAGCTTTCTTTCCCTCCTGAGGAAGGAGGAGAGCATATTCATCGTGGACGACGACCCGCTTTTCTGCCGCACCCTCAGAGGCGTTCTGCGGACGAGGGGATACAGGGTCGACACCGAGATCGATCCCCGCAAGGTCCTCGGGCATATGGAGAGCAACTACAAACTGGTGGTACTCCTCGACCTGAAGCTCGGCGATACGAGCGGCATCGATGTCCTTGGGGAGATACGGGCCAGATACCCCTCGAAGCCGGTGGTGCTTGTGACGGGATACGGCGAGGAGATGACGGCAGCTATACAAAAGGGGCTGAAGATAGGCGCCTATACCTGCCTCTACAAGCCGTTTGAAGCCGAGGTCCTCTTCGACCTGATAGGGGAGATAAGCCGCAAGAAGCAGCAGGCGGCGCTCGGAGGGTCCTTTGAGCCCGCATGCGCGAAAGGGGATATGCGGAAATGAATGACCCTCCGAGAATTCTGGTTATAGACGACGACCCGGATCTGAGGAAGACCCTCGCGGATATTATCAGGACAAAGGGCTACGAGGTTCAAGCCGCAAAAGACGGCGGGGAGGGGCTCGAACTGCTTGGGGAAAGGAGCGCCGATGTCGCGCTCGTCGATCTCATGCTCCCGGACATGCGGGGGACGGAGGTGCTCCGGAGAGTCAAGGCCTTTTTCCCCGCGACCGAGGCGATCATCCTTACCGGCAATGCCACTATCGATTCCGCGATAGAGGCGACGAACGAGGGCGCCTTCTCTTATCTTCTGAAGCCGTGCGACATCGACCAGTTGCTCCTTCAGATCAGGCGTGCGATGGAAAAACAACGGGCGGAAGAAGAACTGAGCCGTTACAGGGAACACCTTGAAGAGCTTGTCCGGGAAAGGACAAAGGAGCTTGAGGTCGCAAAACTGCAGGCCGAGGCGGCAAACAGGGCGAAGTCTGAATTCCTTGCGAACATGTCCCATGAGCTGAAGACCCCCCTGAATGCCGTCATCGGCTTTTCCGACGTACTGCTTGACGGCATCGCGGGCGCGCTGACGGAAAAACAGGCCGAGTTCGTCGCGGATATCCGTGACAGCGGTGACCATCTGCTCATTCTGATAAACGATATCCTCGACCTCACGAGAATCGAATCCGGCGACGCGGAGATCGAGGCGAGGGAATTCTCGCTGCCGCATCTCATAGCAGCGTGTGTAGCCATGTTCAGGGAAAAGGCCCTCAAACATAACATAAGGCTGGGCAGCAGCGTCTCCGGGGAAATCTCGATGACGGCGGATGAAAGGAAGATCAAACAGGTGCTTTTCAATCTCCTCGGCAACGCCCTGAAATTCACGCCCGAAGGCGGCAGCGTGACGGTGAGCGCACGGCGTATTGCAGGGGCGACCCGGGGGGTCGCCCCTGCACGAGTCGCAACGGCGGGTCTTGCGCCCGCCCGGCCGCAGGAAGGTCAACCCCCCCCCCCATTCCCCCCTTGGCAAGGGGGGCCAGTGGGGGGTGAGGATTTCGTCGAAATCTCCGTCACGGACACCGGCATCGGCATCTCCGCCGGCGACAGGCAGCGGCTTTTCCAACCTTTCCGGCAGCTTGAGGAGGCGCTTACCAAAGGAAAGAAGGGGACCGGACTCGGGCTTTATCTCTGCAAGAATCTGATCGAGCTCCACGGCGGAAGGATAACGGTGGAAAGCGAACCGGGAAAGGGGAGCACCTTCACGGTAGTTGTCCCATGCAGGCCCGGCGCGGATAAGGCGTAATACGCCTGAAGACCCGGACAGAGCGGAAGACCGCTTTTGCCACGGAGTGCGGTTATTTCACGAGCTGGTTCAGCTGGAATATCGGGAGAAGCACGGCGAGCACGATGAAGCCGACCATGAGTCCCATCGCAAGGATCATCGACGGTTCGAGAAGGGAAAGGGCCTTCTGCACCTTCCTTTCGAAATCCTCCTCGTACGAATCTGCGGCCTTTTCCAGTATCCCCGCGAGGCTGCCGCTTTTTTCCCCGGTCGATATCAGCTGAAGGAGGACCGCGGGGAACCTTTCGAGGGAGGCGGAAAGACGGGCACCCTCAGCCACCTTCTTGGCCGCATCGGTCACCCGCTCTTCTACGATGACGTTGCCTGTAGATTTCGCGGCGAGCTCCAGCGACTGGAGCATCGGCAGCCCGCCGCTCAGGAGGAAACCGAGCGTCCGGGCAAACCGGCCGAAATAGAGGCTCTGCATGACTCCGCCGGGGACCCTCAGCTTCAGGCCGTCGATCCTGCGACGGTGTTTCTCCGCCACCCTTTTCCATCCGAAGCCGACCGCCGCCAGAAGCAGCGCCAGTACCCACCAGTAGTGGACGAAGAGGTTGCTTATCCGGATAAGCACAACCGTGATGAAGGGAAGGGCGCTTTTCGTGTTTTCGAAGATCTTCACGATCTTGGGGACGACGAAAGTGAAGAGAAAAGAAAGAACGATAAAACCGACGGAGACCATGAACAGGGGATAGACCATGGACATGCGTATCTTCGATCTCACCGCGGCCTGCCGTTCAAGGAAGTCTGCCACCCGTATAAGCACCCTGTCGAGCGTACCGCTTTGTTCGCCGGCTGCGACCATGTTTACGTAAAACTCGGGGAAGACCTTCTTTTCGGAATCCAGTGCACGGGAGAGGCTCGCCCCGCCCGCGACGCCCTCGCGTATACGCACGAGGACGCCCCTCCAGAACCCCTTCTTTTCCTCGGACAGGGACCTCAGCGCATCGATCAGCGGAACTCCGGATGAAAGGAGGATCGACAGCTGCCTCGTGACGTGCGGCAGTACCGCGTCATCATCTCCGCCGCGGAACCATTTCTTTTCTTCATGCCGGTATTCGCCGACCTTCTTCGGATAGACCCCGAGGGCCTTGACGGCAGCGACGGCGTCCTGAAGGCCGTCGGCCTCTATGGTGCCGGAGGCGGCCGAGCCGTCGGGCCTGTATCCCTTATAGTGAAATATGGGCATATAATGAAGTAACTCCCCCCTCCCCCCTCTTAACCAGGGAGAGGGGAAATTCCTCCCCTTGAGGTAAGGGGAGGCCGGGAGGGGTTATGATCACAGATTCAGCGGCATTCATACATCCGCCGCGTCCTTCTGCGTTACCCTCAGGACCTCTTCAACGGTAGTGATCCCTCTTGCCGCCTTTTCGAAGCCGTCCGTCCTGAGCGTCTTCATGCCGTTTGCGATCGCCGCATTCCTGATGCTCCGGGAGTCGATCCTGTCGGAGATCATCTGTCTGATCTCGTCGCTCACTGGAAGGAACTCGAAGATGCCGGTCCTTCCGAGGTAGCCGGCGCCCTTGCACTTGTCGCAGCCCCCTCCCCTGTAAAGGCGGAGCGACGCCGCGGCAGCTATCTCACGAAAATAGTCCTTCTCCGTCTCCGAAGGGTCGTACTCATCCCTGCAGTGCGGGCATACGATTCTCACGAGCCTCTGCGCGAGCACGCCTATGAGCGACGAAGACACGAGGAAGGGCTCTACCCCCATGTCGATAAGCCTGACGATCGCCGACGGCGCGTCGTTGGTGTGGAGCGTGCTGAGAACGAGATGCCCCGTGAGCGATGCCTGGATAGCGATCTCGGCGGTGTCGACGTCCCTTATCTCGCCCACCATGATCACGTCGGGGTCCTGCCTCAGGATCGACCGCAGGCCGGATGCAAAGGTGAGGCCGATCCTGGGGTTCACCTGGATCTGTCCTATCCCCTTCAGCTGGTACTCGACAGGGTCTTCGACGGTGATTATGTTCTTGTCCTCCGTGTGGATCCTGTTGAGCGCCGCATAGAGCGTCGTCGTCTTGCCGCTTCCGGTCGGCCCTGTGACCAGGACGATACCGTTGGTCCTGCCGAGCAGGTCTTCGATACGTCTTTCGTCCCGGCCGTTCAGGCCCACCTCCCAGAGGCCGATGAGCCCCTGCTTTCTGTCGAGGAGCCTGAGCACCGCCCTTTCGCCGTACGTCGTCGGCACGATCGAGACCCTGATGTCGACGTCGCTTCCGCCGATGAGAAGCCTTATGCGGCCGTCCTGGGGAAGCCTCTTTTCGGCGATATCGAGGTTTGCCATTATCTTTACCCTGCTGATCAGCGCGTCCTGGATGATCTTCGGCGGCGAAAGCACACGGTGGAGGATGCCGTCTACGCGCAGCCGGACGTCGAGTTCCTTCTCGTAGGGCTCTACGTGGATGTCGCTCGCCCTCTCCTTTACCGCCTGCCGGAGGATCGCGTTCAGGAGCCGTATGATCGGCGCCTCCTCGGTCAGTTCGAGGATGTCCTTCGGCTTTGCGAACTCGGTCGCAACGGACGAGAGGTCCTCGCCGGCTATGTTGCCCATAACCTCTTCGGCGGAGCCCACCTGCCCGTAGAAACGGTTTATCGCATCGATGACGACGCCGGCGGACGCAGACAACGGAAGGGGAAAGAGGCCGAAATGCGCGGAGAGCTCGCGGAGCGCCAGTATGCCCTTTTCGTCGGCCACCGCCGCAATGAGCATACCTCTTTCCCTCCTGAGGGGCATCAGCACATTGCCCTTTGCAAAGGAGAGCGGGATTTCCCTGATGAGAGAATGCTCGACGTCTTCTTCGCGGATCGTCTCGATTGATTCCACTGCGGCCTACTTCATGCGCATAGAGTAGTTCGGTTCCGCAAGTTCCACCTCCGGCAGGGCGAGGAACGCCTCCAGGGCCTTCTTCACCGACTGGCCCTTCTTCAGCTTTATGAGGTATACGGGCGGGGTGCCGATCACCTGTATGATCTTTGCCCCCTCCAGGCCGATCAGCGCCTCCGCTTTTTCAGCCGGCACGCCCTCCTTGAAATTTACCAGAAGCTGTCCTTCGGCATACTGCTCGTTGGATGCCGCGAACTCTTTCTGCTTGGCCCTCGTGATCTCGGCGAG
>JBJKSM010000100.1:0-3182 GCA_046704045.1 Thermodesulfovibrionales bacterium
ATACGAAGGGAAGCGGCGTGCCCTGTCTTATCGCGGTGCATCAGGACCCCTCGAAGAACACGAAAGACGTGGCCCTTGCCTATGCATCGGCCATCGGAGGCGGCAGGGCCGGGATCATCGAGACGAGATTCAGGGAAGAGACCGAGACCGACCTCTTCGGAGAACAGGTGGTGCTCTGCGGGGGGCTGACGTCCCTGATCCAGGCCGGATTCGAGACGCTTGTCGAGGCCGGATACGCGCCGGAGATGGCCTACTTCGAGTGCCTCCATGAGGTGAAGCTGATCGTGGACCTTATCTACGAGGGCGGCATTTCAAATATGAGATACTCTATAAGCAATACGGCGCAGTACGGTGACCTTACGAGAGGGCCGCGCGTTGTCACCTGCGAGACGAAGAAGGAGATGAAGAAGATCCTCGGGGAGATCCAGGACGGCGTCTTCGCCCGGGAATGGATCCTCGAATGCAAGGCGAACAAGCCGGTCTTCAACGCGCTTACAAAGAAGGGCGAGGGACATCTCATAGAGGAAGTGGGCGCAAAGCTCCGGGCGATGATGCCCTGGCTCAAGAAGGGCAAACTCGTCGACAGGTCGAAGGCTTAAAGACAGGTTATGGGTTATAGGCGATAGGCCATAGGTGAGATTGCAATTTCCGCAATGACCCATGGCCCATTGCCTCTTGCCCCAAAGGCATTATGAAACTCGCTCCTGAAGGGTTCCCTTTTATCGCCGGATTCGCTGCGCTGACAGTGGTTGTTTCGGCCTTTGCGCCGTGGGGCGCGGTCGTCCCGCTTCTTATTACTTTCTTCATGCTCTACTTTTTCAGGGATCCCGACCGGGTCGTTCCCGCGGAAAAGGACATATTCGTTGCTCCCGCCGACGGAAAGGTCATTCTGGTCAGAGACGTTGCCGAGTCGAAATACCTTAACGCCGATACAAGGCAGGTGAGCATCTTCATGTCGCCCGCGAACGTTCACGTTAACCGGGCCCCCTGCGACGGGAAGGTGAAGAAGGTGGTGCACAACGAGGGACGCTACTTCGCCGCGTACTCGGATGAAGCGTCTGTAAGGAACGAGAATATCGAGATGGTGATGGAGACGGAATACGGCGATGTGCTTGTAAGACAGGTCGCGGGCTTTATTGCCAGACGCGCGGTATGCAGAAAAAAAGAGGGCGACATCCTGAAGCGCGGCGAGCGATACGGTGTCATAAAGTTCAGTTCGAGGGTCGATATCTATCTGCCGAAGAATTCGGAGATAAGGGTGGGGGTAGGGGACAAAACAAAGGCAGGGGAAACGGTCATCGCAGGGATGAGTTAGGAAGAGCGGAAGGCTGGAAAAAGAGCCCGGAAGCCGGGAAGAGCGGAAGCGCAACAGTGCCATAGTACCGCAGGGCAGCAGTTCAGAAGTCCTGGTGTATTCCCTTGGGATTTTCGTTAAAATAAGGAGCAAATGGACATTGAAAAGGAATATATCCCCGTAACCGTAGACAAGAGCCACATCATCACCATCGGCGAGAGGCTTTACACCGAGAGTATCGAGTTCGTCAGGGAGATCGTCAACAACGCCTATGACGCCGACGCCTCGCTGGTCGAGATCGCCGTTTCGGAAGACAGTATCGAGATAAAGGACAACGGCGCGGGCATGGACCGGGAAGGGCTCCGGCAGTACTTCAGCATCGGCTCGCAACTGAAGCTCCACACGTCGAAATCACCGGTTTATCACAGAGACAGGATCGGTCAGTTCGGCATCGGCAAGTTCGCCAGCCTTTCTGCATGCGAGAGGTTCGAGGTGCTCACGAAAAAGGGAGACTTCACAGGCAGGGTTGTCTTCGACAAGAGCGAGTGGGAGAAGGCCGGCGACGTCTGGAGCCTGCCGATGAGGCTTCAAAAGGCATAGGAGGGGCGGGACTTCTCTCCGAAAGAAAAGAGAGTGAGCCCGCAGTCGGTGAAGTCTCCGGAGCGGCGGGCGGGGCAGAGGGTACACGGCCCGAGAAGAAGAGGAAAAAACGGCCGAAGGTGAAGAAGCTCACGCCCAATGCGGTCATCAAGAAGATGAAGTTCGGCCAGTACGGCGTTTCCTGTGTAATCGACAGCTTCGGCGAGGAAGGCCCGGAAGTCTTTACCGAAGAGACGACTATCTACATCAACCGCGACCATCCGCTTTACCGCCGCGAGTCGGGCAAACCGGATACCCATGTCCTGAACATCGCCCTCATGAAGGATTCGAAGAACCCCCGACAGGCCTTCGAGCGGCAGAGCAGGCTCCTCAAGGACGTCTTTGTGGACCAGGAAGGGTGACGGGCCCCGGCACAGCCGGGAAGCTTGGAAGGGAGATGAATAGTTAGGAATCCGGGAAGGAAAGCAGACAAGAAGTCAGGAAGCTTGCGATCTCCCGCACTTTCGCACCGCAAAGTTGGTTTGTCGCTATTGCTTCTGGACTTCCGTGCTTCCGCACTGCAGAGTTTCCGGTTGCCGCTAACGGGGGTATGTGAAGGCCGACGGGGTCATACATTTTAGTGCGGAATAGCTTCAACCACACCGTTCTCTCAGTATCCTCAGAAACTTCTGGTTTTGATCGTGTGACATGACCGAAAACCGAAGGTAGTCCGGACCGAGGCCTTCGATATTGCCGCAGTCTCTGATGAAAAAGCCGGCTTTTGCAAGCGCGTGGGCGATGTTCCTATCAGGGTACTCCGTCTTTATCAGAAAGACGTTCGAATCCGAGTCGAAGAGAGTGACCTTCTCCAATTTTCTTATGGATCTTGCGAAAAGCCGTTTTTCCTCCTCCATGAATTCCTTCACGAGTCTCTGGTAGGTCTTGTCTTTGTATGCGGTCTTTGCCGCCTCGGCAGCGAGCATGTTCGCCGGGCCTGTTTTTGCCCTGCGCAGCTTGTCCGTCAATTCTCGGGATGCGACCGCGTAAGCCAGTTCGAGGCCGGGCAGGCCGTAGTAATTGGCCGTTGTCCTCATGATGATGAGGTTCTCTCTATTTGCTACTTCGCCCAGAAGACCGCCGTCTTCCGTAAATTCGATCAGTGATTCGTCTACGACTGTGAGTATTTTTCTTTCCGAGGCGATACCGACGATATCTATAATATCGTTCCTTTTCATCAATCTTCCTGTAACCCGGTTCGGGCTTGAGATGAAGAGGAGGTCCGCCCCTTCCATGTTCCGCCCGATCAATT
>JBJKSM010000101.1:0-13419 GCA_046704045.1 Thermodesulfovibrionales bacterium
GGTTCATTCCGGGTCTTTGACGTGCTCGCTGACGAAGAGGCGACGCTCGTCAAGATACTCGAAGTGGTGAAGGATTTCGAAGGAGAAGGCCGTAACAGCCTCGGCGACTTCCTGGAGTTTGCCGGAAACGGCGATGATGCGAAATGGAATATGGACGTGCCGGGGGTTTTCGACGCGGTCAAGGTGATGACGATCCACAAGTCGAAGGGGCTCGGCTTCCCTGTCGTGATCGTCCTCCTCTACGAAGACAGAAACAGGGGGCACGATTATATCCTCCATGAAGAAGGCGACGGTGTCCGCCTCCTGAAGATCACGAAGGAGACGGTCGGAGGCAGCGCGCTTTTCGAGCGTCTCTATCGCGAGGAGTCTATAAACGATATGGTCAACAGGCTCAACAGCCTGTACGTCGGCTTTACCAGGCCGAAGGAGGAACTCTACGTCATCGGCATAAACGGAAAAGGGGGTTATCCCATCGACCTTCTTCCGGACAGCGCTTCTCTTCCATCGGACAGGCCTGAAAAAGTCCGTACCGGCAGTGAAGAGGCGCCAAAGGCGTTCGCGATCCGGCATTACCACAAGCGTATCGAGTTTCCCGTCCCGCCGGAGCGGGATGGACTGATGAGACTCGGGGAGAGAAGAAGAGGCGAGTTCATCCACAGGGTCCTCTCCCTTGTCGAATACGCAGAGGAGGGATATGGAGAACATCTTTCCGCGATAGTGATGAGGGTGAGCGACGAGACCGGGGAGGAATACCCCTCAGGAGAGATCACGGGCATTGTCGCGGCTCTGATCGAAGACGGCGTGATCGGCGAATATTTCAGAAAGAGGCCGGGCCGCCGGGTCTGGACGGAGAAGGAGTTTTCCGACGGGGAAGGGAATCTCTTCCGGATGGACCGCGTGATCAGGGACGGCGACGGGATCACCGTCATCGACTACAAGACAGGCGGCGATACGGGGAGCGAGGGAAAATATACCGCCCAGATAAAGACCTATATGAGGGTATTGGCCGGCGTTTATCCTGGGGACAAGATCGCCGGCATCATCTGCTATGTCGATCGCGGGCAGACCAGGAGTGTATCTTGAAAGCCCTCCTTCTTCCGTCCGGCCGCGGTCTCATAGAAGAGATCGTCGGCCTTCTCGAAGGTTGCGGCAGGGATTATTCGGAGACGATCGCGGTCTTTCCGGGCAGGAGGCCGGGACACTTTCTAAGAAAGGCCCTTGCCGTCAAGACCGGTTCGAGTTTTGTTCCGCCTGTCGTCCTGTCGATGGATGAATTCGTGGATGCGATATATGAACGGATCGGCGCGTCGAGGAAGCTCGAGACTATCGACGCCGTTTCCGTCCTCTACGGCATCCACAGAAGGGCTAAGAAGCCGCTCGGCGGGAAGGGCTTCATGACGCCCGACAGCTTCTTCCCGATCGGGCTGAAGATATACCGCGACATCGAGGAGCTTTCGATAGAGGGAGTCGATCCTAAGAGGGTGAAGGACATCCAGCCCTATGCGGAGGAAGCGATCCCTTTTCAGACGCTCGAACGACTCCAGTCGCTCTCGTATTTCTACGAGAGATTTTACGAGACGATCGAGAAGGAAGGATTCAGCACCCGCTCGCTGCGGTACCGCTCCGCTGCTTCTGAATTCGAAGAGGTCTGGAAGGACGGCCGGCGGATCATCGTCACCGGTTTCTTCGCTCTCACGGAATCCGAAAAGACCCTGTTCAGGAAACTTTCCCTTCGCGACAACACAGTCTTTATCTTCCAGGACGGCCCCGGCATGAAAGAAAGGATTTCCGGTCTTGGCATCGACGCGGAAGCCGGGGAAGAACCGGCCCATGTACCGGAGGTCCGCTTTTACAGGTGCCCCGACAGCCATGGCCAGGTATACGGACTGAACAGGGCTCTGGAGGAAGGCGGCATTCCCTGCGACGAGCGGACGGCGATAGTCCTGCCTTCGCCCGAGACGCTTTTTCCGCTTCTCCGCCAGGGGCTTGTCGCGCTGGACGAAAGCGGGTATAACGTCTCGCTCGGCTATCCCCTTCATCGAACGCCCGTCTTCGGCTTCCTGAACAACCTCATGGAGCTTGTCCTGTCGATGGACGGAGACCGTTTCTATATCGTCGATTATCTGAGGTTCGTCCTTCATCCGTATGCGAAGAACATCTATTTCGGTGACAACGCAGAGGTCACGAGGATACTCTTCCACGGACTCGAAGACGGACTGGTGAAAAACAGGACGAGGATATTCTCGACCTTGCGGGAGATCGAAGATGATGAAGCGCTTTTCGCCCGCGTTGCGGAGAAATTTCCCGGGGGCGGGATCACGACGGCTGCCCTCCGTAAACACCTGCGCTCGATCCACCTCAGCACGCTCGAAAAATTTCTCTCTTTCGAAAATGTGGGAGATTTCGCAGCGAAGTGCACGGAGATCCTCTCCTATATTCTCGACAACAGCACCGCCCGCCTCCACCCGCTCTTCCATCCCTTCTCGGAATCCCTCGCCCGGTCCCTCGATCTCCTGTCGCGATCTCTGATGAAGGATGTCGTTTTTGATGAGCCGGCGGGCTACTTTACCTTCTTCAGGAAATACGTCATGACCTGTCACACGCCTTTCGAGGGGACGCCGCTGCGGGGGCTGCAGGTCCTCGGGTTCCTCGAAACGAGGAATCTGAAATTCGACAGGGTCTTTCTCCTCGACGCAAACGAGGATATTCTGCCGGACACGGGGAAAGACGACACCCTCCTGCCGTTCAAGGCGCGTGAGATCCTCGGTCTCCCGACGCACCTGGACACGGACAGGCTCACCGCGTACTACTTCGAGACGTTGCTGGGCGGCGCGAAGGAGGTCCATCTTTTCTTTGTCGAAAGCGATGCGAAGGAGCGTTCGAGGTTCGTCGAACGTCTCCTTTGGGAGAGACAGAAAAGCGAGGGAACCACGGATGCCGCCCGGTACTTCCATACCGTCCAGTACAGGGTGAGACTCGGAAACGTCGAACCCCCGGAGATTGCGAAGACCGAAGATGTCGCGGCGTTTCTCATGGGATTCACATACAGTGCGACCGCTCTCGACAGGTACCTCGAATGCCCGGTCCGGTTCTATCATGCCCACGTACTGGGGCTCGGCAGGCAGGAGGAGATCTCGGGAGAGATCGGGAGGGCCGATATCGGAAGGTTCGTCCACAGGGCGGTCGCCGGATATTTTGCGGAAAGAAAAGGTTTTGTCCTTAAGGAAAGGGACATAAACGCGGAGGAGGCGGTGCGCCTTGTTGGAGAGCTCTTCAGCAGGGAGTACGGACCCGACCCGGCGGGTGCGCTCTACCTGCTGAAAAGACAGATCAGCGGAAGGCTGCGGGACCTTTTCGAAAAATACTACCTACCGCTCATCAGAGAAAAGACCGTCATGATCGCAGCCTCCGAGCAGAGCCTGCATTCATCCTTCGGCCGTTTCAGGCTCAAAGGACGGATAGACAGCATAGAAAAAAGAGGTGGCAAGACGTACATCGTCGATTTTAAGACCGGTTCGAACGCGGCCCGGCTGAAGATCGATTTCGACAGGCTCGACCCTGACGACCGGAGTTCCTGGAACCGGGCGATCGGCAGTATCCAGCTCCCCTTCTACCTCCTGCTCCATTCAATGCATACGGGCGGAAACATCCGGGACCTCGAAGGGCTCTTCCTCCTCCTCGGCAGGGCCTCCGTGGACAGCGGCATAGAGCTCCCTCTCTTCGGAAAGAGGGACCCGGAGGAGGCATTCGCGGCGGCCGGAAAAGTCATCTCGGGTCTCCTCGAAGAGATCGTCGATCCCGATGTCCCCTTCAGGCCGGCCGATGACAGGAAGGGGACCTGCCCCGGCTGCGACTTCCATTACCTCTGCGGAATGCAATGGATCGGGAAACGGGCATGAGAGCAAGGGGGAAAGAACCCGGAGCGCCGGCGGAAAGCGGGTCAATGTGCGACCCGGGGATTATACTTTGCAGAAGAGGTATGACTTTTTATATAATAGACGAGCATGAGTAAGAAGAGTCTCGGTTTCGTTGCAGTACTTGTCATCGTCGTTACCTCGGGTTTCATGGCCTTCGGGACGAAGGCGTTCGCGGACGAAAGCTGCGTCACCGAGAAATGCCATGCCTCACTGCTGAAGAAAAAGACCGTCCATCCCGCGACACAGATGGGGTGCGAGAGCTGTCATCAGGCTGTGAGCACGCCTCATCCGCAAAAAGGCAAGGAAACCTTCAAGCTTACACAGGAACCCCCGGCCCTCTGTTTCGGCTGCCACGATGCCTTCGGCAAGAAGAAGCACATCCATCCGCCGGTGAAGGAAGGCCTGTGCACCACCTGCCACAACCCCCACGCCTCCGACCAGCCGAAGCTTCTCGTTCAGCCTGAGAAGGATCTTTGTCTGATGTGCCACCCGAAAAAGCTGAGTGGGAAATACCTCCACGGCCCGGCGTCGACGGGTGACTGCACCATGTGCCATAACCCCCATGAGTCTGACAACGACGCCCTTACGGTCAAGGCCCTCCCTGATCTCTGTTTTATGTGCCATGTCGATATGGCGGATATAATGAAGAAGAAGGACGTTCATCCGGCGGTGCTCATGGGATGCACCACGTGTCACAACCCTCACGGCGGTCCGTACAGGAGAATGCTCCCTGCCGAAGTGCCGAATCTCTGTTTCCAGTGCCACCCGGATATCCAGGAGAGGGTCGAAAAATCGAAAGACGCCCACCCGCCGATCAAATCGGAAAAATCGTGTCTTTCGTGCCATTCGCCCCATGCGAGCGACGCCGAAAAGCTCCTTCCCAAGTCGGGGAAGGAACTCTGTCTCATGTGTCACACAACGCTCATAAAGAAGAACCAGACGACGGTCCACGGTCCGATAAAGGGCAAGGACGGCAAGTGCACGGCCTGCCATAACCCTCACGGCTCGCCATACATTAAACTGCTTGTGAAGGAATTCCCCGACGACCTCTATACGTCCTATACGGACAAGGAATATCAGCTGTGCTTCAGCTGCCACGACAGGAACATGCTCCGGTTCCCGGATACCTCCTATGCCACCGGGTTCCGGGACGGCGACAGGAACCTGCACTACCTTCACGTAAACCGTAAGGAGAAGAGCAGGAGCTGCATATTCTGCCATACGCCCCACGCAAGCGACAATCCGAGGCTGATACGGGATTCTGTGCGCTTCGGACAGTGGCAGTTTTCCCTGAACTATGAAAAGACGGAAAACGGCGGCAGCTGCGCTCCCGGCTGTCATAAAAGAGTTTACTACGACAGGAAGAACCCGGGCAGGATAATAGCGCCGCCGAAGAACTCAACGGGGATAAAAGGTTAAAAGACTCTCCTGTGAGATCAGTCGGCAACGTGTATTTGCCTGAGACCGCAATCTGAAGACGCGTTTCACGGTACCTTTTTCCCTCCAATCATCCCATTGACCTTTTCATGCATCCCTCATTTTCCCCTGTGGCCCCGCCGTAGCCCGTATCGTCCTGAAGGACTTCGCTGAAGAGCGGCTCTGCAGCGTGTTCCTGCCGCAGGGGCCGCATTTTTTCCCTCCGGGTGCATTGCGCATAAGCGCTTTGATGCCGCTTTGAAGCCGTCCTGATTTTTCCCTGCGACAAAAAAAATATCGGGGGTATGAAAACGGAAAAAAGGTGATAGAATGTTTCAAGAGGGATCAAAAAGCATGGGGAGTGAACAATGAACGGCGATATGGGGATACCTGAGACAGTAAGAAAATCGTATTCGTACCGGCTGACAGCAAGGGGAATTATGATCATCGCCGCGTGTGCCGCGGCCTCGGCATTCATCGTCTTTTTTTCACTCTACCGGCAACCGGCAAAATCCTATGCGGAAAACTACTTCATCATCGCAGAGTTGAGAAGACAGCTCCTCAACAGGGCGGCTGTCATCTATCTTGTGACATCGTTCTTCATAGCCGCCGGCGTTGCGGTCATTACGCTTCTTTACTCGCACAGGGTGGCGGGCCCCCTGCACAGACTGGGGATGTTTGCCCGGACCGTTGCGGCCGGCGACCTTTCAGGGGAGGTAAAACTCAGGCGGCATGATGTGATCCATCCGCTGGCGGACGATTTCAACGGCGTCGCTAAAACGTACAGGGAAATTCTCGTGCAGCTCGACATCATGATAGCGGAGCTCAAGGAAGACGCCGCTTCTGCACAGGGGACTGCGGCGGCCGGTGAGCCGGCTGCGTATCCCGTCGACAGGATACTGGAAAAGACTGACGAGATGAAGGAGATGCTGTCTCACATCAAATTATAGGCGGAGAAGCGTCGGGGAACGCGGCACACGGGATTCACGGGGGCAAGGATCATGAAGAAAAAAGGGCTCATCGCACTGGTATTGCTGTCATGCCTGACGTTGTTCGTAGTATACGCGGTCGAGATGGACCCCCACAATTTCCCGAGGTCAAAGTGCCCGACGTGTCATGTCGTCGATGCCGGCGGCAAGATCGTGAAGGGAGAGATGACGGCGCCGATGTCCGAGCTCTGCGGAGGATGTCATCATGATGTCTTCGATGAAGGGTATATGCATCCCGTGAATGTCAGGCCGAAAAATGTCCGGGTGCCCGGCGATATGCCGCTTTCGAACTACGGCGAGATCACCTGCGGAACGTGCCATGACATTCATTCCTCTTACCTGACCCTGTACGGAGCATCCACCCACTACCTCAGGAGAGGCGAAACGGGAAAGGACTTCTGCTTTATCTGCCATTCACGCGGCAGTCTTACGGAAGAGGGCCACACCGGTGCTCTCCGTGTGGCGCATTTCTCGGCAAAGTACATGGTCACCGACACCTCGCAGGGGATAGACAAGATATCCCAGGACTGCATCTCGTGTCACGACGGATCCTATGCGACTTCGGTAACGATAGGGGCCGGCATCTGGACGCACAGCGGCGAACTGATACAGAACGATATGGGAAGTCATCCCATCGGTATGGACTATGACATGGCACGGACAAGGCTGGGGAGCAAATCATATCTTCGTCCCAGGGCCATGGTCGACCGCAGGATCCGCTTTTTCGACGGGAAGGTAGGATGCGGCTCATGCCACGACCCTTACTCGACGATCGACCAGCTCCTCGTTATGAGCGACCGTGACAGCAAGCTCTGTCTCGCCTGTCATATGATGGATAGGAGGATATAATGGCAAAAAAATTCAGGAGAAGAAATTATTTCATAAAAAAGAATTTCCAGTCCAGGTTCATTCTGAGGTTCATCCTGGTTTCGTACCTGTGGAACGTCATCGCCGTCATCCTGTTCGACGTCCTCGCATCCAGGAAAATGGACTCCATCCTTTTTTCGATGACGCTGCCGCGGGTGAGCATGGGAGGTCTCCTCTTCCGGGAGGCCCTCTACGCAAATTCAGTAGCGGTCCTGTGCGTAATTCTCGTTTTCACCATTGCGACGAAGGGCATGTATACCGATATCGCACGGTCTCTCTTCAGGATACGCGCCGATCTGATGAGGTTCGGCAGGGGCGATCTCGGCTCAAGAGTCATGCTGAGCGAGGACGACGAGTTCAGGGACTTTGCCGACGAACTGAATGCCATGATAGCCGAACTCGGCCGCAGATTCAAGGGGATAAAACGCCACGTCCGCCAGATCGACGGCGCGGCAAAAAGGATCAAGAAGGCGGAAAAAGCCGGGGACGAAGAGGCGCTCAAGGAAAAAATACTCCAGGACATCGCCTGCCTCGAGGAAGAGGTGAGGGGATTCAAGCTGTGAAACTGGGGGCCGCAGCTGCTGTAATGATCCTCTCCTTCTGCCTCGTGCCCCTGAGCGGCGCGCAGGTCGTACACGGCGGGCCGGCGGAGGAGCGGTGCCTTGACTGTCATCGCGGCCTTCCCTTCCGGGGAAGAATTTCTCTCGGTGACAGAACTGAAGCGACATGCAGAAACTGCCACAAAACGTATCACGGCAGCGCGGACGACAAGAGGTCGCATCCCGAGAGAGTCGTCCCCTCGATGCGTGTGCCGCAGGACATGCCGCTCGACAGGGAAGGCAAAACGACCTGCGTCACATGTCACACCTACCACCGGGGATACGAGGACGGGAGCGGAAAGAAGCTGTTCTTCCTGAGAAGATCCGAAATCAGTGTCCTCTGCTCCAGTTGTCACAGGAAAGACGAGCTGGGCGTGTCAAGATAACAGTCTGAAAATAATCTGTAACACAATGCCGCTATTCAGTCATTCCGGCTTGCCCGGAATATTTCCTCGGAACCTGCGGCCGCTTCTCCGCCCGTGAGCCGGAATCAGCCTGCCGGATGCCGCTTTTCCGCCACGTCCGTCTGTATCATTTCGATCTTCGCATTTTTTCTCAGTTCCCGCTCCCACGCTTCCTTACTTTTTTCAAACGCCTGCAACATGATCTCCTGGTGAATGAGCGGTTTTGCCTCGTCGAACGTCATCGGCCTCGCAGCTTCCTTTTTCCCGGGCCTGACAATGTGCAGTCCGTCCCTTTCGGCTATGATCCCGCTCAGTCCGCCTGCCTTCATCCGCGAGACCGCGGCGTAAATAGCGGGCAGGCCGGCCTTTGTCACTACAATCTGCCTGACGACGAAACTTCCGTCAGGTGAGAGTTTGTTCATATCGTTTCCGCTTTTCTTCAGGGCGGCGAGTATCTCCCGGGCCTTTTTCATCGTTGCCTTGTCATCCCCGCCGCCTGTGAAGTAGAGGTCCGTCGCGGCAATTCTTTCGGGCAAGGCGAAATGAGGCCTGTTTTTCTCGTAGATCGTTTTCAACGTTTTGTCATCGGTCCGGATTTCCCCCATCTTCTGCTGGATTTCCTTCGCCGCGACCGCGTCGTAGCGCAGCTTCCTCCCGATTTCCTCCCTGATATCGCCTTCCGTCAACCCATAGGTATCAAGGTACATCCTGTATGCCGCGTCGGAACCGAACCCGGCCTTCAACTTCTTCAGCTCTTTATCGATGTCGGCAGGCTTCGGGGTAATTCCCTGACGTGTCGCCTCCTGGACCGCGAGTTCCTCAAATATGAGCTCGCTGAGCGCCGCGCTCCTCACCTTTTCGTCCATCTCGGGCGTCAGCTTTTGGCCGGAATGGGTGTAACGTGCGGCAAGCGCATTCATGTACATCAAGAGGTTGTTCATGGCGATGGGCACGCCATTGACCTTTGCCACTATCACTTTCCTCGCCTCGGACTCGTTTTTCTTTATGGCCTCCATCTGCTTTGCCTGCTCGGGAGAAAGGCGGAGTTGTCCTGCCGTCTCTTTCTTCGAGGTGCAGGAAGTCGTGAAGCAGACCGACAGGGAAAGTATCGCCGCAATCACTGTAAACGGTATCTTTTTCATCGTTCCTCCGAAATAAAAGATATCCTATAATAGCAGTATTGCCCGATTTTGTGCACCGACCCCTGGGGGCATTGCATTTCTCATCTGGACCATTGCCGAAGTAAAATCGTAATTTACCTCCCACCTGTCATGGCATATTTTTTGCTGCCTTTGAAGTGCGGACCGATGTGTGGTATAAGATAAGTGACCTTTCGGACCGGAAGATCAAAAGAACGAACAGAGGGATATACCGTGAAAGAGCATTGCAGCATTCTCGTCGTAGACGACAATAAGCTCACCTGCTGGGGGCTTGAGAAGGTGATCTCCGCCCACGAGCTGCTGGTTTCGACGGTGAACAACGGCAGGGACGCGATCTCCGAGATCGGCGGGGCGCAGTTCTGCGCCGTATTTCTCGACATCAACCTTCCCGATATCAGCGGGTTCGAAGTGCTCAGGGAGATAAAGAACGTGTCTCCCGGCACCAAGGTCATAATGATGACCGCTGACAACACCGACGGCAACAGGAAGAGGGCGATGGAGTCGGGGGCGGCCCACTTTATGGGAAAACCTTTCAGCATCCCCGAAATCAGAGAGGTGCTCCGGGATATCGTGGACATCGGCAATGTCCGCAAAATTATCTGATATCGTATTTCTTCATGCGGTACCGCAGCGTATCGTAGGTAATGTTCAGGAGTTTCGCAGCCTTTGTCATGTTACCGTTGGATTTAATGATGGCGTCCTGTATCATTCTCTTTTCAACGTCGTTCAGCGACATCGGCCCGTCCGGGAGAGCGGGAACGGCGGCGAGGTTCTCCCGGCGGATGTCGAGCCTCATGAGAATATGCTCGGGTAATATGACCTCCGATTCTTCGAGAAGGCAGACCTTCGCAAACAGGCTCTTCAGCTCCCGTACGTTGCCGGGCCAGTCATACTGCCTGAGCACTTCCATCGCTTCTTCCGAGAGCCGCATATTCTGCCTTGCGAACTCTTTCCTGCATGAAGAAAAGAAGTGCTCCGAGAGAATCGGGATATCCTCTTTCCTCTCTCTCAGCGCCGGTACCCTCACGGAAAACATGTTCAGCCTGTAGTAGAGGTCCTGGCGGAATTTGCCTTCTGCCTGCAGGGCGCCGAGGTCGCGGTTCGTGGTGGCTATAACCATGAGGTCGAACGGTATCTCCCGCGAGCCCCCGATCCTACGGATGGTCCGGTTTTCAAGGACGCGTAACAATTTCGCCTGAAGAGAGATGTCCATGTCGCCGATCTCGTCCAGTACGAGTGTGCCGCCGTCGGCTTCTTCGAACAGCCCCTTCTTCTGCCCCTTTGCGTCGGTAAAAGAGCCCTTTTCATATCCGAACAGCTCGCTCTCCAGAAGGCCGTGCGGCAAGGCGGCGCAGTTGACGGCTATGAACGGGTTCGGGGCGGCGGGGCCGGAATTGTGTATCGCCCTCGAAATGAGGTCCTTCCCCGTGCCGCTCTCCCCGAGGATGAGCAGGTTCAGCACTCTCTGCCTGGCGATCTTCTTGATCTCGTCGACCAGGCACAGCATCACGGCCGATTTTCCCAGTATCGACGTATTCAGCGTGTCGTCCCTGTAATGCTCGACGGTCCTTTTCAGGTCGGCCGCCTCGAGGGCGTTTCTCGCTATGATCTTCAGCTTGTCCATTTCGAAGGGTTTTGTGACGTAATCGTAGGCGCCGAGCTTCAGCGCCGTCACGGCGGTCTCGGCGGAATCATCGCCGGTGAGCATGATGACGGGGTAGGGGGCCTCTTTTCGTTTCAGCTGCTGCAATATTTCGAGGCCGCTGTTATGGGGCAGGCTGACGTCGAGGATCAGAAGGTCGGGCCTTTTCTCTTCCAGGCGATCGACAACGCCCCTCAGCCCGCTGTCGGTGACGACGCTGTAACCTTCCTTTCCGAAGCCCTGGGAGAGAACGAGAGACAGAAGCTCATCGTCCTCGACTATATAGATGTTCGCTTTCTGCATTGTTATCCCTGGTACGCGCCGCCATTATTATACCCGCCCTGCAAAAGACAATGCTACTGCTGCGGGAGCGCCGGCAGGTCGTTTCTCTCGGCGGGGAGCACCATTGTTACGCTCGTGCCGGCGCCGGCTTCGCTCTCTATGCCTATCGTGCCGCCGTGCCGCTCGACTATTCCCTTGATGATAGCCAGCCCCAGCCCGGTGCCCTTCACCTTTGTTGTGAAGAAGGGTTTGAACAGTTTTTCCATGGTCTTCGGATCGATGCCCGAACCGGTGTCAGATATGGTGACGGCAACGGAATCGCCGCGAGGGGCTGATACCACGGCGAGTGTTCCGCCGTCAGGCATCGCGTCATACGCATTCAGGACTACGTTCATGATAGCCTGTTGTATCTGCATCGGGTCTACAAGGATCTCCGGGATATCGGGCGCCAGCGATTTGACGACCTTGACGTTTTCCCCTCCGTTTGCCTGTGACGAGACGGCCTCGATGAATGTGACGGTCTTGTCGATGACGGCATTGATGTCCGTCAGTTTGTACTGCGGCTCCTTGGGCCTCGCAAAGTCGAGAACTTCCTTTATGAGAGACTCAACCCTCTTGATCTGAGAGAATGAGGCGCGCGTAATTTCCTGCTCCGCCTCCGAGAGGTTCTTGTTCTCGATGAGCATGTTCAGCGCTATCTTTATCCCGGTGAGCGGGTTCTTGATCTCGTGCGCCATCGATGCCGCCATTTCGCCTACCACGGTCATCTGTTCGGCCCTCTGCATGTTGCTCATCTGCTCGTTCAGCGACCGCGCCATCTCATTGAAGGAAGAAGCCACCTCTCCGAACTCGTCCTTCAGTTCCCCTATCCGGTAATCGAGGTTGCCCGTCTTCAGGCTCCTCGTGGCGTCGAGAATCGCCTTCAGGGGCTTGGTGATGTCCCTGATGAATATAAATGCCAGGCCGATGGCGAGAATGGGTCCGAGGGGCACCAGCAGAAAAAGGATCATCTTTATCTGTGCGATCTTCTTCATGGAGATCTGGGTCTTTTCCTCGAGCCTCAGCTGGGAAAAATTGATGATCCTGTTTACCTTGTCGATAAGGTCTTCGCCTATTGCGTATGCCCGGTCTTCTTCTGCCGACAGCCTGCCGCCGTTTGCCCGCATGGTGATCACCCTGCTCAGGGCGCCCTTGTAACCTTCGATCTCGTTTCTGAGGCTGATGAGATTATTCAGCACCGGCTTGTCATGATGACACCTGAAGCAGACGTTCGATATCGCGGTCATGTTTTCCACGTTTCTCATGACCGTGCCGATGCCTCTGGCGTGACGCGTATTTTTCAGGTAGAGATCGGATTGCACCCTCTTGAGCTGGATCAGCAGGTGTTCCCTGATTATCTCCACCTGGTGTAGTTTTATGAGGTTGTCGAGGGTGGACGTGGCTATCTGGATGTTCGCGATCAGGTAAATGCCGCCACCCAGAAAGATGAGGGAAAAAATGCTCATGCCCGCGATGATGCGCTTTCTCACTAATCACTCACTTATACAAATGGGAAGGTGTTTCCTTGGTTGAGCAGGGCATAATTATCGACAAACGGCGCCTGATTGCCATCCGAAATTTCGGCATAAAGAATTATAAATGACTTTCTTCAAAAAATCTACACAATTTGGTGATGTGGGTATATGGCCAAGACCAGATTTGGGCATATACCCACATATCCGAAGAAAGCAGCAAAAAAATAATCAGCCGCAGAGAGCACGGAGGTCACAGAGAAAAGACCTGGCGTAAGCTCCATTGAAAGTTTGGCAATGGCTTGTATTCTTGACCGTCCGGATGCAGCCATTATAAATTGACTTGCCCCGGAGGTTCATTTTATATTTGAGATCATGCGACGGTCCCTGAGGTACATTATCCCCATTGCGGTTGCGGGACTTATCGCTTACTCAAATGCTTTTCACGTCCCATTTCAGTTCGACGATTACAATAACATTTCGGGAAACCCCGTCATACGCAGCCTGGCGAACTTCTTTCTGTCCCCCGAGGGGTATTCCTACAACCCGCGGCGGTTCGTCGGCTATCTGACGTTTGCGCTGAACTATCGTTTCGGCGGCCTCGACGTATTCGGCTATCACCTCGTAAACCT
>JBJKSM010000102.1:0-23394 GCA_046704045.1 Thermodesulfovibrionales bacterium
ACCCGGCATTGATGCACAGTTGCCGGTCCGGGGGTGTGAAGAGATATTTTTGATAATGGGAAATAACAGCTTTGGGTGATCCGAAAAGTATGGACATACCACGGTCAATAAAGAGGACTTTGCGACAAATCTCCTGCATAACCGCCATATTATGTGAGACAAAGACGATCGCACAACCCTCGCGTACCATAGCAGAGATTTTTGAGAAACACTTTCTCTTAAATGCTTCGTCGCCGACAGCCAGAGCCTCGTCAACCAATAAGATATCAGGATTACTGTGTACTGCAACCGAGAAGCCAAGCCTGACATACATGCCTGAGCTATAATGTTTGACAGGGGTGTCGATAAAATCCCCGATACCTGCGAAATCAACTGTCGAATCAAATCTCTCATTCACCTGCTTCTTGCTTAAGCCAAGGATTGCACCATTGATATAAACATTCTCCCGCCCGGTAAGCAAGGGGTGAAAACCCGCGCCCACCTCTATCAGAGCCCCGACGTTGCCCGCTACTGTTATCGAACCTGTGTCCGGCATGAATATGCCATTAAGCATCTTCAACAGCGTGCTCTTCCCGGAACCATTCTTCCCAATCAGACCGACGATTTCGCCACGTTTGATCTCAAAGCTCACGTCTTTCACCGCCCAGAACTCGCCGCTTCGCAACCTTTCCGTATGCTGATCGAGCCCAACAAAGCTCTTTGCAAGGTCCACGGCGCCATAAGCCATAGTATGCTTAAGCGATCGGCAGTACTTTTTTGAGACATCCTCCACGCTAATCGCGACTTCGTCTTTCATATCCGCTCGGCTATCTTGCCTTGTGCAAGATAAAACAGCCTCCACCCTATATAGAATAAGGTGATTGCCAATGCCGCAGACAATAAGAACCCGCTGGCCAGTTCAGTATGTCCCTGCACAAGAAGTTCTCTGGGTGCATTGACAAGATACATGAAGGGATTCCACTGGTTTGCGTAAGCCAGAAGGCTGTCTCCCCTCAACGGATAAAGAACGGGCGTCAAAAGCATAAGCCCCATGAGGCCGAGATTAATGATGTTCAGGATGTCCCTCAACACGCCTGCCGCAAGTGAAAGGACAAATCCGAACCCAACGGCCAGAAGGTAGATTGGAACGAGACAGAGGAGACCGATAAATAAAGAGGACAAGTGAATCGGAATTTTATAGTATAGCACCAGCAGAAAAACGAGTGCCGAGCGCACCAGAAATTCAACAATACTCTGGCCGGATGCCGCCATTACAAGAGCAACCTTAGGAAAATTAATTTTTACCACCATGCTGCCGGCGTTAACGAGAGCTCCCGTGCACGCGGCCAGGCCGACAGAAAAGACACTCCAGATAGTAACACCCAGCATGGCATACATCGGATAAGGCACTCCAACATCCTGAACTTTGAGCACCCCGGAACGGTTCATCAGAACAAACATACCCACAGTTACAACCGGCATGATGATTGCCCAGGAAATCCCGAGTGCTGACTGACGATATTTTGAGCGGAAATCCCGGAGGAAAAGCCGCCAGATTAGCTCACGGGCCTGAAAGAGTTCCCCGAACATTTGACGTGTCAGCGAAGCACGGCTTCCCTCTGTGAGCTTTCCTTTCGCAGTGTAGGTAAATCTTACCATAAGAAACAGCGATTTTTTCTCAATTGTACGACGCCTTACGGCCGGTGACAGCATAGCCGACTCCGAGCAGAAATCCCAGACTGAACCTTCCCTGCATGCGCCACTTCATCCTGGCAGGCACAATCAGGAGCGGAAGATATCTGGTGCCGTTAATCAGCATTAACAACCACACAATAAACGGGTATCTCTTCCGCAGCCTCGCAAAAGACAATCCCACTGCCGCAGACTTGCTCACGTTGTCTACTATTAACGGTGGATGAAAATAGCAAAGAGAGCCGGACGCCTGAAACTTTCTGCCCGAGACGATAAACCGCATAACTAATTCAACATCCTCCTGGCCGACGATCTCAGAGACAAAACCGCCCAACTCCCTCAATACCTCCATCCGATAGGCCATGCAGCGATTGGTCGGAAAGTAGGGATCGTGGAAGCCGTACCTCCCCCTGAGGAGGCAATAGCTTGCACTGCCTTGCGGCACCACGGCGTCGGCGTGCCCGGAGGCAAATTCCTTCAGCAGCGACGTCAGGAAGTGCTTTTGGAGTATCACTGTGTCATCGTCGAGAAACAGGGCGTATTTACCTCGCGCCTTCGAGAGCCCGTAATTCCTCGAAAAACCCATCTTGCCATAATTTTCGAGGAGCGGAAAATACCTCATATTCAGGAGATGCCCAAATTTACCGGCTATCTTTCTGCCTTCATCGGTCCCGCCTCTGTCTTCCACCAGAATCACTTCAAACCGCTCCTTCGGCATGTCCTGATCGGCCAGGCTGAAGAGGATCCCTTCGAGGAGTTGGATTCTTCCATAGAAATTTATAATACACGACAGCTCGCAATCCGGCTGAATTGTTTCGATACACGCGTCCCCTTTTAAGGAAAAAGGAAACATTCTGTAAGCCGCAATAAGCAATCTTGATCTTACATCCATGTTGATCGGCTATTTTACCACAGCCAATTATACCTTATCACCCCGACCAGTACGATCCACAGGACAACCGTTGCTGACAGCCACCTGTCCAGCATCAGGACTTCCGTCGGGTCTCCTTTCCCCTGTTTGGACTGCATGATATATCTGAAGAGGCCGAAAGTCACCACGGGGATCGTATAGACGAGCCGCTGGTACTGATCAACCGTGTACAGGGCGTATGCTATCAGCGCAGCCGCAGACGTGATCGTCAATATTTCATTCAACGCCGATATCGAATAAGCGTTCATGCTTTTCCTGTGGTTTTCGATATTTTCCGCAAGCAGGCTGACCTCTCCGAGCCTTTTTCCGGAGGCAAGCATAAGAGAGATCATGAACATCGTAACGAGGAGCCATCTGGATACTTCCACGTCAAAGGCCGCGCCTCCCGCAAGGACCCGTATGACAAACCCCGCTGCGATACAAAATATATCCACTATAGCGATATGTTTGAGACGAAGACTGTAAACCGCCTGCAGGATGAAATACCCGGCTACAAAGAAAAAGAAGAGGAGCCCGATCTCATACGACAGGAGGAGGGAAAAAGCCAACAGAAGACCTGCAAACAATGCAGCCTTTACCCGGCTGACGTCTCCTGCCGCGATCGGTCTCAGTTTTTTCCCGGGATGGTGTTTGTCGTTTTCGACGTCTATGATGTCGTTTATTATGTAAGCCGAGCTTGCGCAGAGGGAAAAAGACACAAAGACCGGGAAGAAAAACGCTTCGGTCTCATAATGAAACAGCTTGCCCCCGAAGAAAGGCGCCGCAAAAAGGAAGAGGTTCTTGATCCAGTGCTTCGGCCGGAGAAGAGCGAGGTAGGATGAGATCATCGCCCCTCTACTGATAACAACTCTTTCATCGCCATGCGGGCCATCGGATTGCCAGGGTCCAAGTCTATGATCTTATTATAATATTTGACGGCCTGCTCCTTCCTGCCAAGCAGTTGGGACGTGTAGGCCAGACCGTACAAAGAATTAAGGTAAAGCGGATCAATCGCCGATGCCCTGCCATACATCAAATTCGCCTTTTCCAGCAACCCTCGCCCTTTATGTTCATTGTATTCCGAAAGATATACCGTCCCGAGATTATGATAGACGGATCTGTCGTCGCTATTATAGCTCAGCGCAGCGGCAAAAGACCGCTCCGCCTGCGGGAAGTCTTTTTTTTCCATCGACATGAGGCCGAGGGTGTTGAGCAAATTTGCAAAAAGGTCTTTCTTCGCACTCCGCTTCACCCGAAGGGAATTCATGTGCGAGAGGATGTATACGACCTCTTTTTCGGCTTCAGCATAATGCCTGTCCCGGTAAAGGGCGACGGCATAAAGGGAGCGGGCCGAAGCAGAATCGGAATTTTCTGTTGCATCACGCCTCCAGAGGGAGAGGTCATTTTTCCAGTCGGCAACTCTCGAATAGAGGCCGGCGGAATATATCACCACAATAATTCCGATCACCGCCATCCTGGCCTTTTCATTGCCGATCCTGCCGGCAGCCCAGGCCAAAGCAATCGACAACCCGAAGACCGGGAGATAGAGATATCTTGCGGCAACCGGTGTGGGCACCGTCGTCATGAAGATTACCGGAAGAGAAGGAAGCAGGGTCAGGATGATGAAGGCCAAACCGAATGAAAGCACGGCGCTCCTCTTATAACTTGCGAAGATCAAAATAGCCGAAAATAGCAGAAACATGAAAATATTTACGCGGCTGTCGACATTGGGGAAGATGCTGAGGTGAAAAGGAAAAATCAGTTTGTTTGCATAATAACCGAGACAATACCAAAGCTCCTGCAGGGGCCACACAGCAGCGCCGGCCTGAGCTGCATCGGCGCCTGGTGCCAAGGCGGCGTGATGAATAGCGATATGCGGAAACTTCCTGAGTGAAAAATAAAGGACGATCACGAAGAAGTGAACAACCATCGGGACGAGGGACTCTTTCATCCTTTTCGCCTTGACGAGCCTGTCGTATGCAAGGAGTACGAATGGATAAAAAAAGGCATTTTCTTTTCCGAAAAGGGCGAAAAGAAAAAACAGGCAGGAGAGGGCGATGCCCTTCGCATCATTTTTTTCCCTATAGACAATGTATGAAAGAAAGGCGAGGAAGAAAAAAAGCGATGCGATGATATCCGTCCTTCCCGATATCCATGCAGCGGAATCGGCATGCAGAGGGTTAAGCATGAAAAAGACCGCGGATGAGAGCGCAAGAAGGAATCTTTCTTCGCCAAAAAGAGAAAGGGCGATAAGAAAAACCAGTGGCGTGCAGAAAGCGTTCAGAAGTATGTTCGTAAGATGAAACCCCGCGGGATAAGCCCCCCACAGGGCGTAATCCAGTCCGTGGCAAAGGGCCAAAAAAGGCCGGTAATAATCCCCCCCGCCGAGGAAAAGTCCATATCCTTTGATCCCATGGATCTCTGATGAGAGCACAAGGGCATCGTCCCAGACAAAGCCATATTTAATAGTGGGCAGGTATACGACAACCGAAGCGATAAAGAGGCCGCAGAGGGCTATTATCTTATTTCTGGATGGGGAATCGGACATTCTGATCACATACTTATCACACTGCGTAAACTTGGCCCCTGTCTGGTTGCGGCCTGGTGTCATATAAGGGAGAGGGCTATAGCCCTCTCCCTTATATGCGAAATGTCAGTCTGCAGATATAACCTTGCTGAAAAGCTGATTGCCGTCTTTGTCTTCGCCGATGACCCGGATCCCATCTGAGGTACCAATTTGGACTATGGAGATTTGGCCGTTAGTAGCGGTATTAGAAGCGGTAGTATTTGTGTAGAGGTTCGTACTTGTGTTCCAAGGGGACTTCTTAGCCTTGATAGACGGCCTGTTAAGATAGGAAGTAAGGATAGCAGCAACATTGGTGGGATGCCAGTCAGGAGCTCCTGAGTCATCACCATCGACCAGTGCGGACGGGCTCTCGGCTATAGCCGTAACCCATGAGACAAGCTCTCTTGCCGCGGAATCTCCGCCTTCTGTAATGGTTGCCTTCTTGGCCCTCTCCTGGACTCCTATATAAGCCGGAATGGCGATAGCAGCGAGGATACCGATGATCGCAACGACTATCAGGAGCTCGATGAGGGTAAAACCTTTCTGGTCCTTCACATTATTTACAACCTTGTACATTATGACCTCCTTTTCCTTCTGCGGCCCAGGGCCGCACCAATTATAAAACAAAACAATAAAGAAAATCTCCTGCTATCACCTCCTCGCAATATTCATATCTGCATCCTGAAGAAGCAGGTTTTGTGCCACCTGTCAGGCGCAAATATATTTCAAAATACCTGATTCGTCTCATATAAATTATCAATTCGCCGGGGGACTGACAAATTACGGCAATCGACTACGGAAATATGTCAACCTTACCTTAAATATTAATACATAAGTTTATAAACTCGTGTTCTACCATTATTCAATATTTGATTCGGCAATCCGACAAGTGTATCGCTAACCGGCTCCGGGTTGCGACCTCCGTCAGCAAGAAAAGGGCCGAAGCTCATTTTTTTACAGGACAATTCAAGCATTCTCCTGAAAAAGATCTGTGGTATAATCTAAAAAAATTGTTCCGGAAGGGATAGATGACGCGATTTATCGGCCTCGACGCAGGATCTGTAAGCGTAAAACTCGCAGTGCTCGACGAAAAGGGAGGAAAGCTCAAAACCTTCTACAGGCGGCACCGGGGACAGCCTCTCCGCGTTGCGCTTGAACTTCTGAAAGAAGTATCAGGGGGCAAGGGTCAGGGGTCAGGGGCGCAGGGCCTGCGCCCGTCGGATTCAGGAATACACCATTCACTTTTTTCCCTTTCCCTTACCGGTTCCGCAGGCAGGCTGCTTGGCGAGGTCCTCGGCGTAGAGCCTGTCAACGAGGTCGTTGCATACGCCTATGCGAACCGGCGGCTGTACCACCATATAAAGACGATCATCGAGCTTGGGGGGGAAGACTCAAAACTTATAATCGTCGGGGAGGATTCGAATACCGCCAGGGACTTTTCGATGAACTCGGTATGCGCCGCAGGCACCGGCTCATTCCTCGACCAGCAGGCAGAACGGCTCAGGCTCTCGATAGAGGAATTCAGCGAATTGAGCCTTAAATCGAAAAATCCCCCGAGGATCGCCGGCCGATGCAGCGTTTTCGCGAAGTCCGACATGATCCATCTCCAACAGATCGCAACACCAGTAGAAGACATCGTGGCAGGCCTCTGTTTTGCCGTCGCGAGGAATTTCAAGGGCTCGATCGCGCGAGGCCGCGAGATGGTCCTGCCCGTATCTTTTCAGGGCGGGGTTGCCGCAAACGCCGGAATGATCAGGGCATTCAGGGAGATACTCGGACTCGACGAGCTCTTTGTCCCCGAAGAATATGCCCTGATGGGCGCAATAGGCGCTGCGCTAAAAGATATGGAGGCGGGGAAGGTCCACCCCTTCGATCTTTCACTGCTTGAACGGTTCATCAATTCCCCGAGGCCGAAGGAAAAAGGCCATGTCCCCCTTATAAAAGAAGGAGACACCTTTTTCGAGAGGCACCTGAGAGACGGTGAGGGGTCAGGGGTAAGGGGCCAGGGGTCGGAAGACAAAAATCACGTCTCACGCCTCTCGCCTCTCGCCTCACAAAAAGTCCTGGCATATCTCGGTGTCGACATCGGATCGATAAGCACTAACCTGGCCGTGATCGATGAAGGATGCAGGCTTCTTGCAAAGCGTTACCTCATGACGGCGGGCAGGCCGATCGAGGCGGTGAAGCAGGGGCTTGCCGAAATAGGAGAAGAAATAGGAGACAGGGTGGAGATCGTCGGAGTGGGCACGACAGGATCGGGAAGGTACATGATCGCCGATTACATAGGCGCCGACATCGTAAAAAACGAAATCACCGCCCAGGCGACCGCCGCAGCCTTCATCGACAGGGACGTCGATACCATATTCGAGATAGGGGGCCAGGATTCGAAGTATATCTCCCTCCGTGACGGGGTTATCGTGGATTTCGAGATGAACAAGGCGTGCGCTGCAGGCACCGGATCCTTCCTCGAGGAACAGGCCGAAAAGCTGAATATCCCGGTCAAGGGTGAGTTCGAGAAGATCGCCTTCGCCTCTGAAAATCCCTGCAGGCTCGGAGAGCGCTGCACTGTGTTCATGGAAAACTCCCTGATGACGAACCTCCAGCGGGGCTCCACCACAGAGGACCTCCTGTCGGGCCTCTCCTATTCGATCGTCCAGAACTATATCAACCGGGTCGTAGGCAAGAGAAAGATCGGGGAAAAGATATTCTTCCAGGGCGGGGTGGCGTTCAATAAATCTGTGGTGGCGGCATTCGAGAAATATCTCGACAGGAAGATCACAGTCCCGCCGGACCACGACGTTACAGGGGCGATCGGCATGGCCCTGATAGCAAAGAGGCGTATGGAAGGTCAGGGGTCAGGGGTCAGGGGTCAGGGGCAGGACGCCGAAGACAAGGGCGGGGTGACCCCGCCGTTACAGAAACTCCTCACTACCTTCAAGGGCTTTGAACTCTCGAAGAGATCATACGAGGTATCGTCCTTCGAATGCAGGGGATGTCCCAATGTCTGCGAGATAAACAGGGTGAAGGTGGAAGGGGAAAAAGGCTTTCTATTCTACGGCGGGAGATGCGAAAAGTACGATGTAAGAAAAAACAGGGCTAAAAACACCATACCCGATCTTTTCGGATTCAGGGAGGATATGCTCTGGAAGGCCAACCTGGAATACAGTGAAAAGTTAAAAGTGAATGGTGAAAAGACAGAAAACAAAAATCATAAAAAAAGAGACCATTCACGATTCACGGCTCACCGTTCGCGTCCGCGGATCGGCATACCTTATGTCTTTTACTTCCATGATTTTCTCCCCTTCTGGTCGACGCTGCTCTGGGAACTGGGCTTTGACGTCGTCGTCTCCCCGAAGACAGACAGGAACATCGTTGACCTGGGGCTTGAAAGCGTGCTTTCCGAGACGTGCTTCCCGGTGAAAACCGCGCATGGGCATATCAGATATCTGATCGAAAACGGGACAGACACTATCTTCCTCCCGAGCTTCGTGAGCCTCAACGGGGAGGGAGACCCTTGCGAAAAGGGATTTGCCTGTCCCTATACCCAGACGATTCCCTATACCGCAAAAACGGCATTCAGGGCGGCGCGGTTCCTTACCCCGGTAGTGGACCTGGGCAGGGGGAGAAGGTATATCGAAAAGGAGCTGAGGCGGACCTTGAAGCCCTTCGGGCTTAGCCCTTCCGCGATAACAAAGGCCTTTGACGTTGCGCAAAGGGCGCAGGATGATTTCGGCAGAGCGATCAAGGAAGAGGGAAGGAGAATCCTTTCCGGCCTGAAGGAAAAGGCCGTCGTGGTTACAGGGAGGTCATACAACGCCTTCGACGGCGGGATGAACCTCGGAATCCCGAAGAAACTCGCAGACCTCGGTATCCTCTCTATGCCGATGGACTTTCTGCCGATAGAGGACACGGGGATAGAGCGGGATTGGCCGAACATGTACTGGAAGGCGGGACAGAAGATCCTGAGCGCGGCAAAGATCGTCAGGACCGATCCGATGCTATACTCCGTTTACATCGGGAATTTTTCGTGCGGACCCGATTCGTTCATCACAAAGTATTTCGAAGGGGAGATGGAAGGGAAGCCCTATCTCCATCTCGAGATAGACGCGCACAGCGCAGATGCCGGCGCGGTCACGCGGTGCGAGGCGTTCCTCGACAGCATAGGGAACGAGAGACGCAGGGGCCCAGGGCCTGCGCCCGTCAAAGCCCGAAATTCCCCCTCCTTCACCCCCCGCTCGAAACGGACAGTCTATATCCCGCGGATGTCCGACCACGCCCTCGCGATAGCCGCCGCATTCGAATATTGCGGGACGGATGCGGAGGTGCTGCCCGAATCGTCGAAAGAGGCGGTGGACATCGGCAAGAAATTCGTTTCCGGAAAGGAATGTTATCCCTGCGCGGTCACGACCGGAGATATGGTCAGGAAGGTCCTGGAGCCCGGCTTCGATCCGGTAAAGTCCGCCTTCTTTATGCCCTCGGGGTCAGGCCCCTGCCGGTTCGGCCAGTACAATGTCTTCCACAAGCTCGTAATCGAGGAACTCGGGATGGAGGATGTACCGATCTTCGCGCCGAACCAGGACGAAAACTTTTACGAGCATCTCGGCATCGTCGGAAGGGACCTCGTGATGCGCTGCTGGGAGGGTATAGTGGCGATAGAACTCCTTGGCAAGTGCCTCCACGAAACGAGACCGCATGAAAAGGAAAGGGGTTCATCCGATGCCCTCTACAACGACTACCTCAGCAGGGCGTACAGGTCGATCAAGGGCGCCGACGGAGACATTAGGGTCCTCCTGCGGAAGGCCAGGACCGATTTCGAGCATCTCCCGCGAGATGTCGAGAAAAAGCCGCTCATCGGCATCGTCGGCGAGATATTCGTGAGGTCGAACCGTTTTTCCAACGAAGACCTGATACGCAAGGTCGAATCCATGGGATGTGAGGCATATCTGGCGCCCGTCGAGGAATGGCTGTACTACATCAACTATACCGGCCTCGTCAGGGTCTTGATTAAAAAGGAGTGGTCTGGTATCATTAGTCTTCTGTTGAAGAGGTTCTTTCAAAAGCGCATAGTGCAAGGGTTCGGCAGAAAATTCGAAGGCTTCCTGAAGAGTCTGCATGAACCGGATACGAGGAAAGTTCTCGACAGGGCACGTCCTTATATTCACCCGTCATTCGAGGGTGAAGCGGTTCTGAGCATCGGCAAGAGCATCGAGCTCATACAGCACGGCGCCGCTGGCATCATCAATGCCATGCCCTTCGGCTGTATGCCGGGCACGATCGTGAGCGGGCTGATGAGGGGGCTCACCACTGACTTTGGCATCCCCTGCCTGAGCATCCCTTACGACGGCTCGGAATCGCTTGCAACAGAAATCCAGCTTGAGGCATTTATCGATCAGGCGAGGGAATACGGGAAGAAACAGCAAACGGCAAATAGCAAGCGGTGAATAGTAACCAAAAGAATCTTGCAAAGGAGGTGAGTCTGTGGGAAGCGTTGTAAAATGGCGCAAGAAAAAAATGAGCAAGCACAAACACAGGAAACTGCTCAAGAAGACCAAACATCAGAGAAGAAGGAATAAATAAGTTTTATCCCCTTCCTGTTTTTTAATACGACAATCAAAATTTTTTCTGTCATTCCCGCAGGCAGAGCGCGTCGGGAATCCTTGTTTTAAAGACAGAGAAAGATTCCGGGCTGCCCGGAATGACAATCAAAAACTGTCATCTATTTGATTGCGGCGTCGTCGTTCGCTTCGAAGCGGCTCACCCTTATGCCGGAAAAGGGCATGGTGCGCACGTATTCCGGGAAGAGGACCTTCTTCACCCGGCCTGACATGTTTTTCCTTCCGCTTGCGTGGATCAGGTATACGTCGTTTCCGTCTCTCATGATAATCCCAAGATGGCCGATGATCTCGCCCTCCTGCATTCTTTCGGCCGAATTGACAAAGAAAACTATGTCACCGCTCTTTAAACGGTCGAGGTTCCTGATTATATTTTCAGGCGCGAGAAAGGCAACCTTTTCCCGTCCTCTTATGCCCGGCATGACATCCGTCTGCCCAAGGCGGGAAGTGATCTCCGTTCCCCATTTCCCGCTGTCGATCATGTCCTCGCCATACTGAAACCTGTCTTCGTAATTCAGAACCTTCCCACCTGCGACCTTCCCTTTCGTGATAAAGCGTTTATCGAGCGCGACCGCTTCGGCGCCGGCGGGATCCTTACTGAAGGCCAGCTCGACAGCCCTGAAGGCGAGATACATGCAATCAACCCTTTCATCCGCAACGATCACGTCTTTTCTGACATATTCCCCGAGGGGGTCCGGATCGTAGGGGGTGCCGACGAATGTCTCTGCCCAGAAGGCGATGCGATCTCCGACAGGCATGTCGGCGACCTGCCGCTGAAGGGCGGCAATCTGTTCGTTCGGCATGGCCGCCGGGACAAGCGCAGGGAGAAACAGCAAAAAAATGACCAAAGCGTATCTTGTCACGATTTTCTATTATAGACGATCGGGCGGAAACCCGCATCCGGCAGTGAAATCTTTGAAACAACCGCCGCTTATAAGGTATCATTCTAAAATGATAAAACCTTTCTCCACTACCGGCATCGGGAGTCTCCCCCACCAAAATGCAGAAGAGGCATGCAGGCTTATACTCGGGGCGGTCGATATCCCCTTCTGGCCGCAGCTTCCGAAGCGCTCATTCACGGAGTTCATGATACCCCAGTATTCCGAGGGAATGCCTTTTTTCAGGATCGACACGGAGAAACAGACCTTCCGGATCGAGAGAAATTCATCCGAGGAACTCGAACGGTTCTACGAAAGCTGGACCCCGGACAGCAGGATCGCCCTATCGGAGGATTACGCGGCAGGACTCCATGCCTTTCTCGCGATGATCCGGAACAAAAGGTTTGATTATCTGAAGGGGCATGTCACCGGACCTCTCACCTTCACGCTGGGGCTGAAAGACAGGGAGGGGAAACCGGTCTATTTCGATGAAGAGCTCCGCGAGGTATCCCTCATGCTCCTGAAGGCGAAGATAAACTGGCAGATAGATATGTTGAAGGCGAATGCGGCCGGGGTGATCATCTTCATAGACGAGCCGATACTTTCTGCGCTCGGCGGTTCGGGATATCTCGGCGTAAGCTCCGATGAAACCCTGAGGCTGCTGAGGGAGACAGCAGAAACGATAAGGGCCGCAGGAGGATTGGCGGGCATCCATTGCTGCGGAAACGCCGACTGGCCGCTCGCGATCCGAAGCGGGGCCGACATCATCAACTTCGACGCCTACGACTACGTCGAGACGATAGCCCTTTATCCCGAAGAGTTCACGATCTTCCTCGAAAGGGGCGGGCTCCTTGCCTGCGGGATAATACCGACATCCGATGCGATCACCGCCGAAAACCCCGAATCGATTCATGCGCGGTTCAGGAGAGCAATTGCGGAGCTTTCCCGCGGCATCCCCGAGAAACTCGTCCTTTCTCATTTGCTTCTTACGCCTTCATGCGGAACAGGATCGAGGACGGTCGAAGAGACGCTCAAGGTTTTTCAGTTGCTCATGAGACTGAAAGAGGAACTGGCGTGAGAGGGGTTTTCATCTCCTTCGAAGGGATCGAGGGAACGGGTAAGTCCACGCAGACGAGGCTTTTGGCCGCTTATCTCCGCGACAGGGGATATCATGTCATCGAAACCGCGGAGCCGGGAGGCACCCCTATCAGCTTCAAGATTCGCGAACTTCTCCTCTCCCTGGACAACAAGGATATGGATGCCGTCACCGAGCTCCTCCTGTACAACGCCGCCCGGGTTCAGCATGTCAGACAGGTCATCCTGCCTGCCCTCGAAAGAGGCGACGTTGTTGTGACCGACCGGTTCAGCGATTCTACGACCGCCTACCAGGGCTACGGAAGGGGGATCGACCTCGGACTGCTCGACACCCTCGACCTGGTATCGACAGGCCGGATGCGTCCCGACATCACGATCCTCCTCGATGTCGATGCAGCGGTAGGGCTGAAGAGGAACAGGGAAGCTGACAAGAGCGACCGCATCGAGCTCGAAGATATCTCCTTTCACGAGCGCGTGCGGAAGGGTTTTATCGCCATAGCATCGAAAGATGGCGAAAGGGTCCGCCTTGTCGACTGTTCAGGCAGCCTGGAAGAGGTGCAGGGCGAAGTCAGACGTATAATTGGTGCCTTCCTCGAAAAAAGGTATGGTCATGGCGCTTAAAGACATCATAGGACAGGAAAAGGCGGTAGGGATGCTCCTGGGCATCATGAAGAGGCAGCGGCTCGCGTCGTCTTATCTCTTTGCCGGCGAGGACGGCATCGGCAAGAAAACGACCGCGCTGAATTTTGCCAAGGCGCTGAACTGCGTAAATGCGACAGTCGGGAGTGAGGGGTCTGGAGTGAGGAGCAATAACATTTCACACCTCACACCTCACGCCTCACCAATCGACGCCTGTGACGAGTGCAATTCCTGCGCGAAGATTTCGGCAGGGATTCATCCCGATGTAATCGTCCTCTCCCCCGAAGAAAAGCAGATACGGATAGAAGAAATACGAACTATCGACGATGCCCTTTCTTTCAGGCCCTTCGAGGGCAGGAATAAGGTGGTGATCGTCGACAATGCGGAAACAATGAATGTCGCCGCAGCGAACGCCTTTCTGAAGACCCTCGAAGAACCGCCCGAAGAGAGTGTCATAATACTCGTCTCCTCGAGGCCCGACCTCCTTCTCCCGACGATTCGATCGAGGTGTTCGCGGATCAATTTTTCTCCCCTTTCGGCGGAGTCGTGCCGCCGCGTGCTCGAAGGGAAGATCCCGGAAGAAAACCTCGATCTTGTTTCAAGGTTTTCGATGGGGCGGCCCGGTCTCGCCCTCGGTGCGGACCTTCCGGAAGAAAAGCAGTGGTTTTTCGGTCTTCTGAAGGGCATGCTCGATGCAGAGAAGGACGGATGGGCCTCGAAGGAAGACATGGAGCTGTGGTTCGACCATTCATTGGCTTTGCTGAGGGATATAGCGGTGCTGAGGATAACCGGCGACAGAAAGACGCTGATAACTCCCGACCGGTCGGAACAGCTTCTGAAGCTGGGCAAATCGGCAGACCTGGGGGTTATAATAAGTCTTTACAGGGAACTGGACCGTTTAAAGGGGCTTTTGATGTACAATCTGAACAAATCCGTGACGTGGAACTACACGGCATCATTGTTGAGAAAGGAACTTGGGGCGGAAAATGCCTGAAGTCGTCGGAGTAAGATTCAAAAGCTGCGGTAAGATATACGACTTCGCGGTCGACAGCCTTCAGGTCAGGAAGGGGGACAAGGTCGTTGTCGAGTCGGAATTCGGGCTGAGCATCGGCAGCGTGGTCACCGAACCCCGTCCTGTCGAAGGCGCCAGGGAGCTGAAAAAGGTGATCCGTGTCGCAGGCGAAGGTGATTTCAGGCAGAAGGCAGACAACGAGACCTTTGCAAAAGAGGCGATGAGCTTCTGCCTCGAAAGGATAATGGCCAGGGGGCTTCCGATGAAACTGGTCTGTTCCGAAACAACCCTTGACCGCAGGAGGATCGTCTTTTACTTTACCGCCGACGGGAGGATAGATTTCAGGGAACTCGTCAAGGACCTCGCAGCGAAGTTCAAGACCCGGATAGAGATGCGGCAGATAGGAGTCAGGGACAAGGCAAAGCTAGTGGGAGGGCTCGGTATCTGCGGAAAAGAGCTGTGCTGCAGGCTCTTTCTCACCTCGTTCGAGCCAATCTCGATAAAGATGGCAAAGCAGCAGGAACTCGTTCTCAACACGGGCAAGCTCTCGGGAACATGCGGCAGGCTGATGTGCTGCCTCGGATACGAATATATGGAAGCAGGGGCTGAGGCAGCAGCGGCAGACAAGGGAGTCGCCGTCGCGGCGGAGGAGGCAACGGCAAAGACGGGCGCAACAGAGACCGAAAACGCATTGAAAGAAGACCCCTGTCCTGCGGAGGAGCCGCCGCATCCCGCTCCTCAAGGGGAAAAAACCGGCGAAACCGCTGAAGCGCAGCAGAGATCCGAAGGCCACAGGAAATATAAGAAGAGGAGAAGGCACAGGAAGAGGTTCCATAAGAATGAATAGAAAATTCTACGTCACAACCCCGATCTATTATGTCAACGACATTCCGCACATCGGCCACGCCTATACGACCGTAGCCGCCGACATCCTTGCGCGATGGAACAGGCTGTTGGGGAACGAGGTATTTTTCCTTACAGGGACTGACGAACACGGCCAGAAGGTGGAGAAGGCGGCAAAGGATAAGGGTCTCTCGCCAAAGGAGCATGCAGACCTGCTGGTCGAAAACTTCAGGGCTCTCTGGAAGCGGCTCAACATTTCCAACGACGCATTTATTCGCACGACCGACCCTGAACATATAAAGACCGTGCAGGGACTCCTCCAGAGACTGTGGGACACGGGGGAGATCGAAAGAAGGGAATACTCAGGGTGGTATTGCACACCGGATGAGAGGTTCTGGACCGAAAAAGATCTTATAGAAGGCAAATGTCCGGACTGCGGCCGGCCGGTCGACCGGATCCACGAGGAAAACTATTTCTTCCTCATGTCTAAGTACCGGGAAAGACTGATCGATCACATCGAAACAGACAGCACCTATATCCTGCCGGAGACAAGAAGGAATGAAGTCCTGGGGTTTCTGAAGAACAATGCACTCGGGGACCTCTGCATTTCGAGGCCGAAACAGCGGCTCTCATGGGGAATCCCTCTTCCCTTCGACGAAGGCTTTGTCACCTACGTCTGGTTCGACGCGCTCGTAAACTATTTTTCCGCCACGCGCTACCTCGCTCCCCATTCCGAAAAGGCAAGGCTGGGCGAATTCTGGTGGCCTGCATCCCATCATATCGTCGGCAAGGACATACTCACGACACATGCGGTCTACTGGTCGACAATGCTCATGGCGCTCGACTTCCCCCTTCCGGGCAATATCTTCGCCCACGGCTGGTGGACGGTGGAGGGCAGGAAGATGTCGAAGTCGCTCGGCAACATGGTCGATCCAAATGCGATCGTCGAAAAATACGGCACAGATGCTCTTCGTTATTTCCTTTTCAGGGAGGTGCCCTTCGGCGCAGACGGCGATTTTTCGGAGGATGCGCTCGTAAACAGGATCAACACAGACCTTGCCAACGACCTCGGCAACCTCCTGAGCAGGTTTCTTACAATGGCTGAAAAATATACAGGCGGTGTAATAGAAGTCCCTTCCGCTTCGACATCGATAAAGGCTTCCACAGAGGAGCACAAGGCTGAATGCATCTCGGCAGCGGACAGCCTCCTTAAAGAAGACCTCTGGTCCGGGCTCCGCTTGAATCACATCCTTGACGCTGTCTGGAATATCGTAAGGGCGTCGAACAACCACATCGCAAAGACCGAGCCCTGGAAGCTGGCAAAAGGAGATGCAGATGCGGTCAGGGACGTGATGTACAGCCTCTGGAACGGCCTCAGGATAACTTCTCTTTTCCTGCATCCCTTCATGCCGGAGACCGCCGGAAATATATGGAAGCAACTCGGCTTGAGGTCCCTGACTGAAGAGGTGAAGGAGAGTCTGCCGTCTGAAAGTCCGGATGCATATGAGCATGTGTTCGGATGGGACTGGAAGCCCGCTTATCCCGTGAAGGTGGCAAAAGGCGAACAGCTCTTTCCGAGAATAGAGAAAAAGAAGGAAGAAGAAGTGGAAAGACATGCGGAGGAAAAACCGGCTGAAGAAAAGGCCGGCGCAGAAAATGTCATCTCCATCCAGGATTTCATGAAGGTCCGGCTCAAAATCGGCAGGGTGATGGAGGCTGAGAGGGTGAAGAAATCCGACAAGCTGATCAGGATGCAGGTCGACACCGGCGAGATGCGACAGATAGTCGCAGGGATCGGCAAGGCCTACAGCCCCGAGGACCTCGTGGGGAAAAAGATCGTCGTGGTAACGAACCTCCAGCCGGCGAAGCTCATGGGTGTCGAGTCAAACGGCATGCTGCTCGCGGCGACGGGGGCGGATGGGGTGCCGGTGGTCCTCACGCCTGAAAAAGATGTCGAGCAGGGATCGAAGGTAAAGTAGAGGCTGAAACTCGATCCCCGAGGCATGACAAAATAACCCCCGGCGTTCATAATTGATTCTACGGTCGCCTTCATCGATCCACTCCAGGGTTCTCAATCCTGCCTGAGGGTTCATCGGCAGGTTGCCCGGGAGACATTTATCAGGCCTATTCAATAACAGGCTGACGTCGAAGAGGAGACGTTGTCTATGAAAGTCAGATGGTTTGTTCGCGGAGACATTGACGGATTCTTCGGTCTGTTCGTAGACAATCTGCTGCAGTTGATGTTGATCGCGGTACTCTGCGGGAAGGTCTGCGGTATGCCGCCGGGTCTTGTTTACGGCAGGATCCTTCCCGGCGCAGCGCTTTCGATCCTGTTCGGCAACGCGTTCTACGCCTGGCAGGCGAGAAAGCTGGCCATCAGGACGGGGCGTTCGGATGTCACCGCGTTGCCGTATGGCATCAACACCGTCAGTCTCATCGCCTTCGTTTTCCTCATCATAGCCCCTATTTATTTCCAGACCAAAGATCCCGTTCTTGCCTGGCAGGCGGGCCTGTTTGCGTGTCTCGCCAGCGCCCTGCTTGAGTGTGCGGGAGCATTTGTCGGCGCATGGCTCCGCAGACATACACCGCGGGCCGCACTGCTGTCGTCGCTTGCCGGCATTGCCATCACCTTCATATCCATGGGTTTCATCTTCCAGATATTCGCCATGCCGGCCATCGCGATCGTGCCGGCGCTGCTGGTGATCTTTGTCTACGGAGGACAGATCAAATTGCCTTTGGGTCTTCCGGGCGGTTTCGTCGCGGTAGCGCTTGGCGTGGCCACGGGATGGGTCCTCAGATGGACCGGTTATCCTTTTTTTCAACCGCTCAGGGAGCCGTATCAGTTTGCCGTCCACTTTCCAAGGACCGCCTTTCCCGACATGATCGCTTTTCTTGTGAACGGGCAGGGGTGGAAGTACTTCTCCGTTATATTCCCGATGGCGCTGTTCAACGTGATCGGATCGCTCCAGAACCTTGAAAGCGCGGAGGCGGCCGGAGATCGGTACGATACACGGTCGTCTCTGCTGGTCAACGGGTTCGGATCGATCGTGGCGGCCTGCCTGGGAAACCCTTTCCCGACCACGATTTACATCGGCCATCCGGGCTGGAAAGCGATGGGGGCCAGGTGGGGCTACTCGATGCTCAACGGCGCGGTGATCACGGCCCTCTGCCTGATCGGCGGCGTCACGCTGGTGCTCAAGGTCATACCGATGGAAGCGATGATCGGCATTCTGCTCTGGATCGGAATAATCATCACGACCCAGGCTTTCCAGGAAGTGCCCGGGAAACACGGCGTAGCGGTGGCGCTCGGACTGATACCGGCGCTCGCGGCGTGGGCGCTGCTTCTTATAGAAACTGCCCTGCGCAAGGCAGGCACGAGTCTGTTCGTAATAGCACCGAGATTTGGCGGCGACCTTTACGTGTACGGCATCATCTCGCTCAGCCAGGGGTTCATACTCACTTCCATGATCCTCTCGGCGATGATGGTTTTCGTGGTTGAGAGGCAGTTTATCAAGGCCGCGCTATGGGCGGCAGCAGCCGCTGTCCTGTCCTTCTTCGGGGTTATCCATGCCTATATTCTCACCCCGGCGGGCGTGCAGAACAAGTTCGGTTTTGGCGCAGCCAAGGCTTATGCGCTTGCCTACCTGATCGCAACCCTGCTGCTGGTCGCTTTCCACAGTTATGTCCGTGGCCGGGAGTCCGCAGGCACTGGTATAATTGCATAGTGTGATAGATCAAGGTCCGCCTATGGCAAGGGACAAAGCGTTATGACAATCTTCAGTGCCGGCACAGAAATTCCATAAGAAGGGCAAGTTACAAAAAGTGCAGATCGCATGAACGGGAGGATTACCATGAAAGATGCTTCCATGGGAGTATCGGCATTGCACGGGAAAGTCCGTCGATTCCCGATCAGTCTGTTGATCATCGGTCTGGTGGCGAACCTGTGTGGGGCGGTATCGGTAATGGCTGCGGCGGACAATTACGATCTGGCAAGTCCCGCCGTGGTCGGAAAAGTGCTGCCCAACGACTGGCACATCAGCCCTGCCGGTGTCCAGGTAACGGTCGGCAACCTCCCTACAAACGGCGCCATTACGCCGGACGGCCGTTATCTGGCGGTTACAAATAACGGCTGCAGCAGAAATGTACAGGAGATCTCGGTCGTCGATTTAAAATTGGGCAATAAGGTAAGCTCTGTCTCGGTGCCCTCCGGTTTTATCGGCGTGGTCTTCAGTCGAAACGGGCGGGAGCTTTATGTGAGCGGAGGGAATGACGACAGGGTATACCTTTTTCACTTTTCGGACGGGCTGCTGAGCCCTGACGGTTCGATACATGTGGCAGGCTATCCTGCAGGGATCGCTTTACTGCCCGGCGGCGGCCTGGCCGTGGCGGAAAATACGGGTGACAGCCTGGCCATGGTGGATATCCGGTCGAGGAAAGTCGTTAATGAAATCCCTGTCGGACGCTATCCCTACTGGGTAACCGCTGCAAGAGACGGCAAAAGCCTTTATGTAAGCAACTGGGGTTCCGACAGCGTATCGGTAATCGACCTGAACAAAAAGAAAGAGGTCAAGCGGATAAGCGTCGGTAAATTGCCGGAGGCGATGGTTCTGTCCGGAGACGGCGGGCGGCTTTACGTGGCAAACACCAACAGCGACAGCGTTTCGGTAATCGAGACCGCAGGCGGCAAAACGGCAGGGTCCATCGACCTGTCCTTCAAGACGCTCCCTGCGGGCGCTGCGCCTACAGGTTTGGCCCTTTCACCGGCCGATAATTGCCTCTACGTGTCCCTGGCCGGTATCAACGCAGATGCCGTAGTGGATCTGAAAAAAGATAAGATCAAGGGTTATATCCCCGCCGGCTGGTATCCTACAGCTGTATTCTTCAATCCTCTTTTAGACCAGGTCATCACCTTAAGCGGCAAGGGCCTGGGCATAGGCCCCGACCCAAACGGCCCCAAACCGGGCACAGACGCCCCCAATCAGAGTCAATACGATTACAGCATGATCGAGGGTATCGCATCGATCCTCCCTGTTCCCGATGCCGGCAGGTTGGCTGCAATGACCGCTCAGGTAAAAAACAATGCCCTGGACGGCGCGTCGCAGAGGTTTGCCGCCGGGGAGACGGTCATGAATCCGATCCCACGCTACCCGGGCGGCGCCAGCCCGATCAAGCATGTATTTTTCATCGTCCGGGAAAACCGTACGTACGACCAGATTCTGGGCGACCTTCCCGGGGCTGACGGCGATCCGTCCCTTGTGCTTTTCGGCCGCAGTATCACCCCGAACGCCCACCGGATGGCCGAACAGTTTGTAACGATGGATAACTACTACGCAGACGCCGAAGTCTCGGTGCAGGGTCACGCCTGGACCGCCGGGGCCTACGCCGACGATTATGTGGAAAAAAATACCGCCTTGAGCTACTCCGGCCGTTTCCATCATTATGAAGGCGGGGTGGTACCCATTACCTATCCCCCAAACGGCTATATCTGGAAGGAGCTGTCTGCCAGGCGCGTTCCTTTCATGGTTTTCGGAGAGAGCTACTACCTGCATAGCGGGCTTTATTATGCGCTGGTGAAAACAATCGGAGCAGACGATCCTCTGACTATGAACTATTATAAATTCCTGCGCAGGACCGAAGGCCGCGGCGAAACGGGGATCGCCGGCGAGTTTTTTGACCGGTTCAGGCGGTATGCCGGCCGGCAAGGCCCGGCGGAGCTAAAGAAGCTTCTGGCTGACGACGTATTCCGTGACGATCTTTCAACCATACTAACCGGAAGCAAAGCCCTGGCGGGGCGGATGATGAAAAACCGGGAACTGTTCAGGGCGCTGGCCGGCTACTTGAGCCACTACCAATTCGATTACAAAGGCTGGGACCTCAAATATTCCGACCTGCAAAGGGCCGTGGCCTTTGAGCGGGAGTTTGACCGGGAAATAAAAGGGCATCGGGTGCCGTCCTTCAGCTATATCTGGCTTCCCAACGATCATACGGCCGGATTGAAGGAAGGGTATCTGACCCCATCACAATTGATTGCGCAAAATGACCGTGCCCTGGGTGAAATCGTGGAGAAAATTTCCCATAGCCCTGTCTGGAAAGAGAGCGCCATATTTGTTACAGAAGACGACGCTCAAAACGGCAGCGACCACGTGGATGCTCACCGCACAGTTGGCCTGGTCATCAGCCCCTACGTAAAGCATGGTGCGGTAAGTCACATCCATTATGACCAGTTGAGCATGCTACGCACCATGGAGCTGATCCTGAATCTGCCGCCAATGAGCATGTACGATGCGGCAGCCCTTCCCATGTACGATATTTTTACCCGCCGGCCGAATTTCGGGAAGTATAAGGCCTTGAGGCCCGAAGTCAGCGGCTATGCAGCCGCAAAAACGCATAACCTGAAATTGGCAGCCTTATCGGCCGGCCTGGACCTGAGCCGGCCGGATGTGGAGTCTCAGGATGACGTGCTCAACAGGATACTATGGGAGAGTATCAAGGACACGCCTTATCACCCGATTACAAATGAGGATGACGACAGCAACGGGGCAAGATGACCTTCGACAGGCGCGTGAGCGTCCTCATGAAAAATCCTCTGTACATGAAGCTGCTGAACAGCACGGTCGAATGTGCATCAGGCACCACGACACACCTCAAGCGCACATACCTCGGGCGGGCTTTGCACCATTCCGTGTCTCTTCCCGGACTTCATCCTTTTTTATTTCCTGGTTGTCGTTATCGTTGTCCCGGGAAACTGTTTCGCGAATTCCCAAGCGATCCTGCCCGCGGATATCGCAGGTTACGCCCTCTGCACTATTTTCCGCGCTGGTCTCAGAGGACGGATAGAGACCGTCCGCTGTTGGTTTCTTTCGATAATTGATGCTCGACCGCACGAAACGAAAGAAATTCACTTTGCCCAGAATTCCGCATTACCTCTAAATCGATCGCAAGGCCGATTGCAAAAGCATTATTTGCCACATGACGAGCAATAGCTGTCATTGTGAGCTCACTGATAAAGCGATAGAATGAAAATAGCCCGCTTCATTTTTCTGCTTCAACTCGGCCGCAGTGAAGCAGCAGAGGAGGGGGTGAAAACAAGAAACATATAAATGGAGACAGGAAGCTGAAATGGGCAGGTTGGCATCATCATTCCTGTATGGCAGGCAAATGTGAAAAGGGGGAAGGCATTATGAACAAAGGGGGAAAGATCGCAAAAAGCAGAGGAGGAAAAATGAGAAAGACCGCAATTGCAGGGAGCATTTTTTTGCTCTTCACTGTTGTGCTTTGCGGGGCAATGCCCATGCAGGCGCAAGCATGGGCCTACAACTTTCAGGGGACGGACGGAAGTTCTCCCGTAGCAGGTTTGATCATGGACGGTGCCGGCAACCTCTACGGCACCACAGTGGGAGGCGGCTCTTCCGACCTTGGAACAGTGTTCAAGCTGAGTCCTGACGGCTCGACTCTCACTACACTGCACAGCTTCTCCAGCACGGACGGAGCATATCCCTATGCAGGTTTGATCATGGACGGTGCCGGCAACCTCTACGGCACCACATCATCAGGCGGCTCTTCCGGCTATGGAACGGTGTTCAAGCTGGGTCCTGACGGCTCGAATTTCACTACACTGCACAGCTTCTCCAGCACGGACGGAGCATATCCCTATGCAGGTTTGATCATAGACGGTGCCGGCAACCTTTACGGCACCACATATGAAGGCGGCTCTTCCGGCTATGGAGCGGTGTTCAAGCTGAGTCCTGACGGCTTGAATTTCACTATGCTATACAGCTTCGCCGGCGGGAAGAGAAGCGGAGCATATCCCAAGGCAGGTTTGATCATGGACGGTGCCGGCAACCTCTACGGCACCACAGTGGGAGGCGGCTCTTCCGGCTATGGAACGGTGTTCAAGCTGAGTCCTGACGGCTTGACTCTCACTACACTGCACAGCTTTTCCAGCACGGACGGAGCAAATCCCTATGCAGATTTGATCATGGACGGTGCTGGCAACCTCTACGGCACCACATTTGCGGGCGGCTCTTCCCGCTATGGAACGGTGTTCAAGCTGGGTCCTGACGGCTCGACTCTCACTACACTGCACAGCTTTTCCAGCACGGACGGAGCACATCCCTATGCAGGTTTGATCATGGACGGTGCTGGCAACCTCTACGGCACCACAAAAG
>JBJKSM010000103.1:0-33122 GCA_046704045.1 Thermodesulfovibrionales bacterium
CTGCAGGGCCCTGCGGTCCTGTTGCTCCCGTGGCGCCTGTCAACCCGATCGGCCCCTGTGGGCCCGTTGCTCCGGTTGCACCGGTTGCACCGGTTGCTCCTTTCGGGCCTTGCGGGCCGACAAGCGAAGTGCCGGTCGCAGGCCATACTCCGCCTGCCCTCGGACCGAAGAGGGTGTTCGTTGCGGTATTCAGATAGAAGTCGCCGTCTGCTCCTTCGGTCGTGGGATCAACCGTACCGCTCAGTACCGTGTTGCCGTTGGTTCCGGGTGTTCCGGCAGGACCTATGTCACCCTGTGGTCCCTGCGGACCCTGTGGTCCGGTTGCACCTGCAGCACCGGTTAAACCCTGCGGGCCCTGCGGGCCTGTTGCTCCCGTGGCGCCTGTCAACCCGATCGGCCCCTGTGGGCCCGTTGCTCCGGTTGCACCGGTTGCTCCTGCAGGAATCCCGAGTGAGAGCACGCCACCGCTGATCGAAGCCGTGGGTGACGAACCGGCCGGCAACCCGCTCGCCGTTACCGAGTTCACGCCGTTATCAGCCGAAGTTGCATGGTCTGCATTGGTTGCGCTGTCCGCGCTCGTCGCGTGATCGGAATATGCAGAGTCAACCGCCTGAATCGCATACGAGGAGGCTACGAGATGCTCCTGCGGCATGACAGTGCCGGCAACAGTGGCGTTCAGATAGTACTGCTGGTTGGCCAGGTCCATCGTCCCGTTGTTGACGGCATCGGTCAGATCGAGATCGTATGACACCCACTTGATTCCCGCCGCATCCGACCAGACAGAGAGATTAGGACTTACCGGTCCCCATACTATGTTGTTCCCCGAATCTACGATGGTGAAAGTGCACGACTTGTTCCCGCCTCCACTCACCATGTACTGCCTGTGTATCACCCTCGGAATTGATTCACCATGCCCCACGCTCAACATGCCGAAGAGCGCGATAGTTGTCAACAAAAACAAAAACAGCTTCTTCATAAATTCTCCTTTACATTTTAAAAACAATATGACTTCGAGCAATCACTAACCCCCAAAAAAATAACAGCTTATCACCCTCCCCTCGCCCGTTTTACTCCGCACAGACTACGCGCGGTTCATCGGAGGTCTCAGGATAGCAACAACGATACCAGACAGGGAATTCCCCTTTTCTTGCGGTAAAGAGGGAGAGACGGGGTCAGATCGTTATAGGATTTTGCGATACGACGTATAAAAGGACTATGGCGAAATGCAATACTGTTTGATTTTTCTGAGGAGGGTGGTGTAATCGATTTCAAGGATCGAGGCCGCCTTGGTCTTGTTGCCGCCCGTTAATTCGAGCGTCTGCTCTATAGCCATCTTCTCGATCTCGGCAAGGCTCAGTCCCCCGGCCTGATTGAGTGAAGCCGCCGGGTTTTTTTCTTCCACGCTGCCCGGGGAAAAAAAGGAGACGTGCCTCGGCGCGATAACGTCGCCGTCACAGAGCAGCACCGCTCTTTTCATGACGTTTTTCAGCTCGCGGATGTTGCCCGGCCACGCGTAATCTTTCAGCAGGCCGGCCGCTTCCTCCGAAAGGTCGGGAACCTGCTTTTTCAGGTACCTCGCGCATTCGAGCGAAAACTTCCGGGCCAGAAAGACGATATCCTCGTGCCTCTCCCTCAAAGGCGGAATACTGATCACGAACTCGCAGAGCCTGAAATAAAGGTCCTCCCTGAATTTCTTTTCTCCGACCATGAGGCCTATGTCGCGGTTCGTCGCGGCTATGATCCGGATATCGGCCCCTATCGCCTCGGTGCTGCCGAGGTGGTGAATCTTTTTCTGTTCGACGACGCTTAAAAGCTTCCCCTGTACCGACGGAGGGATGTTCTGTATCTCATCGATGAGGATGGTGCCGCGGTCCGCGATTTCGAAAAATCCCTGTTTTCTCCTCTCGGCCCCGGTGAATGCGCCTTTTTCATGACCGAAAAGCTCGCTTTCCATAAGGGTTTCCGGTATGGCGCCGACGTCGACCGCTATGAAGGGGCCCTTTGCGCGATTGCTGAGATTATGGATTATGTTGGCGATATACGTCTTGCCCGTCCCGGTCTCTCCCTGCATGATCACCGAGAGATTGCTCGACGCCACGAGTCGTACCTGCTCGATAACCTTCCTGATCGCGGGACTGTTGCCGAGGCAGGATTCGACCGACGTCTCGAGCTGTTCGTCGAGCTCCCTGATCCTGCCTTCGAGCTGCCGGTTGGCGATCGCCTTTTTCAGTCTTATCGGAAGAACGTTGAAATCCGGCGGCTTCAGGATAAAATCGAACGCCCCGAGTTTTATCGCCTGAACGGCGGTCTCGACGTCCCCGTACGCCGTAACGATGATGACAGATGCGAGGGGGTCCATCTCTTTCAACCGTTTCAATGTCTCGATGCCGTTCATACCGGGCATTTTCAGGTCGAGCAGAACGGCGTCCGGCATTTCGCTTCTGTAGACCGCCAGCGCTTCCTCGCCGTTGGATGCCTCAGAGGTCGAAAAACCCTCCATTCTCAGGATCTCACAGACGTTCACCCTGATCGTATTTTCATCGTCGACAACCAGGACCTTTTCCATCGGACAGGCGTCCATGTCAGCTCCCTTTCACCCCGCGGTCACCGGGAGCGAAATCCACGGATTCCCCGGCCGCCAGCGGCAGGAATATCTTCATTAAAGTCCCCTTTCCCGGCGAGCTGTGCACCTCGATATCGCCTTCATGCTGCCTGATTATCCCATAGGCGAGTGACAGCCCGAGGCCGGTTCCCTTCCCCACTTCCTTTGTCGTGAAGAACGGCTCGAAAATCTTTTCAATGATGTTTTCGTCAATGCCGGCGCCGTTATCCGAGACGGCGACAGTCGCGTACATGCCCTGGTTCAGCCGGCAGCTGTAATTGCCGTCCAGCTCGACCCTGCCGGTCGCAATGGATATCACCCCCCCTGAGGACATCGCGTCCCGGGCGTTGGCGACCAGATTCGTTAGCACGCGATCGAGCTCTGTCTTGTCGGCCATTACCGTCAGCGGATAATCGGTCAACCTGAATTCGAGGTCTATCCCCGCCGTAAGGACCCCCCGCAAGAGATGCTCGGCCTTTCTGACAAGCGCGTTCAGATCCATCGAAACCGGGCGAAAGACCTGCTTCCCGCTGAAACCGAGCAGACCCCGCACCAGGTCCGCTCCCGTTGCGGAGGCGTCAAGTATCTGGACTATATGGGTCCTGAGAGGGCTTCCCGGCCCCAACTTCTTCTCAAGCAATTTCCCGCTGCTTATTATCGACGTGAGTATGTTGTTGAAATCGTGAGCTATGCCTCCCGCAAGCTGACCGACCGCCTCGATCTTCCTGGCGTGGGCAAGCCGTTCTTCGAGTTTTTTCTGGTCGCTCACGTCCCTGATTACATGAATCAGACCCGTAAGCCGGCCGTCATTGCTGAACCTCGGGATCACTTTCATGTTCAGGAACCTGTTGCCGTTCTGCCGGAGCTCGGTTTCGACAGGCCTGCACATCTCCATGGACGTGAATCCCGCGCAGGCAGGCGGGACTTTTTCAGTGTCATGGAAGAGCCCGTGGCATTTTTGGCCGAGAATCGTTTTAATGGGCATGCCGAGCATCCTCTCTGCCGCCCTGTTGACCCTGGTGATCGTAAAATCCAGGTCGCTGAGGAATATCACGTCCGTGATTGCGTCGAAGGTCTCCTGCCATTCTCTCTGGGAGCGGCTGATGAGGCCGAGCATGTGCCTGAGCTGTTCAATAAGCCTTTCACTTTCCGCCTCCATCTGCTTTCGCTCGCTGATGTCCTCGCAGGTTGTAACGACCGCCAGCACGTCCCCTTCGGGGGTCATGACCGCGTCGGACATAAGCTGCACCGGGAACAGGCTGCCGTCCTTGCGCATGTTCGTCGTCTCGCGCCTGAACCTTCTGGGCACGGGCTGAAAATCAGCGTTCCCGCTTCCGGGCGGACCGAGAATCCTCGCGTCTTTGCCCGTCAGTTCTTCCACGGAATACCCGTGCATCCCGGCCTCGGCGGGGTTGGCGTACCGGATGATCCTGTCGTTATCGGTGATAGTCACGCCGATCTGCATATTTTCAGTCGCCCTGTGCAGGGACATCACCTCCTCCTCGCTCTTCCTGCGCTTCGCCGCTTCTTCCCTCCAGCGACTGTAAAGTACCAAAAGAAGCGAAAGTAGCAGGAGGTAATTGCAGTAGATGAGCAGCTCATGATAGGGGAAGGCGCTGACCATCCTCAGAAAATCGGAGAGAACCTGCTCGAAGATCAGGAACATATTGAACAGGGTCAGGATAAATGTGAGGACGAGGACAACCGAGATATAACGGAAGTACCTGTCTCTCATCGTAGTCATCATTGCGGATATCTCCCCTGGAAATACCCGGCCCGGACGGTCCCCCCGCCACAGCCGGCCGCACAGTTCATTTTTGTTGTTGCAAACATCCCCATTTTCCGTGCGTATATTATATGCAGTGCGTACGGAAAAGTCCTCATAATTCTGAATTCAGAAGGGGGAAGCAAAAGCCTGCAAAAAAAACTATAGGTTATAGGTAATAGGTTATGGGTTATGGGCGAACAAAATCAAAGCCGACAAGCTGGAAAGCCGACAAGCCGACAAGCCCGTTTAGGCTGTCAGTTTGTCCGCTTGCAGGCCATTTCTCACTTTTCACGATTCACCCTTCACTGTCTTCACAGGAAGCCTAATCGTAAAGGTCGTGCCGTTTTCGCCGCTTTCCACGCCGAGACTGCCGCCGTGGGAGACGACGATCTTGTGGACGATCGACAGCCCGAGGCCGGTGCCCCTCTCCTTTGTCGTGTAGAAGGGCAGAAAGATCTTGTCCCTGATGCTCTCAGGAATGCCGTGGCCGGTATCGGAGACCATGATCTCCACGAAACCGGGTAAGGCGCGAGGTGTGAGGCGTGAGGCGTTTTCTTCATTTCCCCTGACTCCTGGCTCCTGGCTCCTCACTTCGCGCGCGCTTATCCTGAGCAGCCCGCCGTCGGGCATCGCCTCTATCGCGTTCTGGAAAAGGTTGGTGAAGGACTGCCGGAGCAGCACCTCGTCCCCCCTGACCTTCGGGAGCGAGTCCGTTTCCCTGATCACCGCAATACCTTCCATCCCGCCAGCGAGGCCGCCGAGGCAGCCTTCGACAAGCCCCTTCAGGTCCACCTCCGAAAAGAACGGTTCGGTTGGTCTCGCAAAGGAGAGGAAGTCGGTGATGATCCTGTCCATGACAGCCACCTCCTTCGATATCGCATCGACCGCGGGTCTTGACGCCGCGTCAACCTTTTTCATCAGTATCTTGGTGTAGCCCGAGATCACCGCCATCGGGTTCCTCAGCTCGTGCGCGATCCCCGCCGACATCTCGCCGAGCGTGGAGAGCCTCTCCCTCAGCTCCATCTGCGACTGGAACGCCTTGAGCTCGGTCAGGTCGGTGAAGACCAGGATCTGACCTATTACGTCGTCGGAGCCGTCCCTGAGAGGGGACATGCCCAGACCGAGCCAGATCCTCTTGCCGGACCTGGTCACGTAGCCGATCTCCCCCCTCTCGATCGTATCGCGTTTCTGGATCAGGTCGGCGACGGGGCTGCTGAATATCTCCCCGTATTTCCTGCCTGCGGCGTCCCTCTCCTTCATATCGAGGATCTTTTCGGCGGAGGAGTTCATCTTCGTGACCCTCAGCTCCTGGTCGAAGCTCACGACGCCGCTGGGCACGCTCTGGAGGATGTTTTCATTGTACAGCCCGATGGACGATGCGCGCTCCTCGGCGATCTTCTTCATCGTCTCAAGCTCCCTCTCCTTTTCCTTCAGCTTCGAAACGAGGTCGTGGAAGGTATCTACAACGAAGCCGACCTCGGTCGATTTTTTCCGCTCCTCTTCGGCCCTTTTCCTGTGAAGACCGATGAACATCCTCAGAAAATAGAAGAGGATCATAACAAGCGTGATGAATAGGAGGATTGCGAGCAGCGCGGTAACCTGGTTCATGGACGCACGCCCTGCAGCGTCAGTGCAGATACCATCTCAGTATCTCCTGCCCGAAGAAAAGGGAGACCAGTGCGCCCAGCGAGAGATAGGGGCCGAAGGGCAGAAGGGAGCCCTTTTCCCTGCCCTTTGCCATGATCACGGCTATGCCGATTGCGGAGCCGGCGAGGCTCCCGAGGAACGTCGTGAGGATGACCGCCTTCCACCCCATGAAGGCGCCGACCATGGCCATCATCTTGATGTCGCCGCCTCCCATTCCCTCTTTTTTGAATACCGCGAGGCTCAGAAAGGCGATCAAGTAGTAAAGCCCGAAGCCGCCGACCGCGCCGATCAGCGACGACAACCCAAGCGCATCGGCCCTCATAAAGGGATCGGGGAGGATGAACGATCCGGCGGCAAGGCCGATCACTAACCCCGGGATGGTTATCCTGTCGGGGATGATCTGGAAGTCGAGATCCACGAAGGTGATCACGACCAGCGACGAGCAGAGGAGACAGTACAACAGGAAATCCAGGCCCGGCCCGAAACGCCAGAGAAGGCCCGTGTAGCAGAGCGCGTTCAGCCCCTCGACGAGGGGGTACCGGAAGGGGATGCGCGTTTTGCAGTACCTGCATTTCCCGCCGAGGAAGATATAACTCACCAGAGGGATGTTGTCCCAGGGCCTGATGGGGTTGCTGCATGAAGGGCACCGGGATGATGGCAGTATGATCGACAGCCCCCTCGGCATGCGGTAGATACAGACGTTAAGGAAGGAGCCTATGAGGGCGCCGAAGACGAAGACAATCGCGTAGAGCCCCATTTATATTCCGACCCTGCCGACGTCACGGACCTTCCGGTTGAGGTCCTCGATCTCCTTTTCGAGCTCCTCGATCCTGCCGATCGATTCACGCACCGTACTGTCCTTCAATATGTTCCTCTCCTCGTTCGCACGCAGTTCGTAGACCCGCTCGCCGATCGCCCTGATAAGCCCGTCCCTCTGCTTCTGCACCGTGTCGGAACGGTGGAGGAGCTTTATGACCGCTATCTCGATCTTCAGCCTCGCGGATATGACGGACGAGAACCATCTGATCCGCGCAATGCCGTTTCTGAAACTGTCCGCCGCCCTTTTCAGCATGTTGCCTCCTTATCCCGTCCTGAAGAGCTCCGCCCTCCCCTTCCAGAATTCCCGGAAGGACCTTTCGAGGGCCGGGAATGCTCCCGGTCCTCCCGCTTCCATCAGGTCGAACGCCTCTTTCTTCGCGGCCTCGAGCAGGCCACGGTCCCTGAAGATATCGGCGATCTTCAGGTCCGGCAACCCCGACTGCCTCGTACCGAACAGTTCTCCCTGGCCCCTTATCGCGAGGTCCTCCCCGGCGATCCTGAAGCCGTCGCAGCTTCCGGCCATGATTTCGAGCCTCCGGCCGGCGTCTCCGCCGCGCGGTCCGTATGAGACGAGAAGGCAGAATGACTCGTCGCCTCCCCGTCCGACGCGGCCCCGCAGCTGGTGGAGCTGAGCCAGGCCGAACCGCTCTGCATGTATTATAATCATAATCGTCGCGTTCGGCACGTCCATCCCGACCTCTATCACCGTCGTGGCAACGAGGATATCGATTTCGCCTCTTCTGAAGCAGTCCATGACGCGGTCCCGCTCCCGGGCGTCCATCCTTCCGTGTACGAGCCCCACCCTGAAACCGGGGAAGACCCTCCGGAAGCCCTCCTCCCCCTGCGCCGCGGACCTGAGGTCGCTCTTCTGGGACTCCTCGATCAGGGGATACACCACGTATGCCTGTCTGCCCTTTTTGATCTGGCCTTCGAGGATTGCGTAGATCGCGGCCTTCTCCGAAGAGTCGAATATCTTCGTCGTCACCGGTTTTCTGCCGGGAGGCAGCCCGTCTATCACCGAATAGTCGAGGTCGCCGTACAGCGTCAGCGCAAGAGACCGGGGGATCGGCGTTGCGGTCATCACGATCACGTCAGGGTTCGTCCCCTTTTTCCCGAGGAGCGATCTCTGGGTCACCCCGAACTTGTGCTGTTCGTCGATCACCGCGATGCCGAGATTTTCAAACCTCACTCCCTCCTGGATAACGGCATGCGTGCCGACGACGATCGCGGCGTCTCCGGAGGCGATCCCGACGCGCTCCTGCTTCGAGCCCCCGCAGAGGAGGACGCACCCGATGCCGAGACCCTCCGCCATCTTACTGATGTTCATGTAGTGCTGCGCGGCGAGGACCTCCGTAGGCGCCATCAGCGCCGCCTGAAACCCGCACTCAACGGCATTCAGCATCGCAAGAAGGGCAACGACCGTCTTGCCGCAGCCGACGTCTCCCTGCACGAGCCGGTGCATCGGGTGGGGCCGCTCCATGTCTTTCAGGATCTCCCCTATGACCTTCTCCTGGGAGGCTGTGAGGGAAAAGGGAAGCGACCTGAGCAGCCGTTTCCTGAGACTTCCGTCCCCGCGGAAGGCCGTTCCCTTTTCGCGTCCCCTCCGGAGACGCAGCGAGGCCATGCCGAGCTGCAACAGGAACAGCTCGTCGAAGGCGAGCCGCCTGTGGCAGGCGCTTTCGCCGCTGTTCAGCTCATCCAGGGAAGAGGCGTCTTCGGGGAAATGGAGGCCGGCGATGCTTTCGCGGAGCGGGAGGAGGCCGTTTCTGCGTATGACCGCCGGCGGGACCGGGTCTTCGAGGTCATCGAGATGCTCCCGGATAATGTCGAACAGCATCTTCCTGAACTGCTTCCTGCCGATCCCTTCGGGCAGGCGGTAGACGGGAACGATCCTGCCGGTGTGGATAAGGGGCTCCGGCCCGTCCTCCGCGAATTCGTATTCAGGCGAGTCGATCGTGAGGCCGTGCCTGAAACGTGGCTCCATCTTCACCCGGCCGCTCACCAGCACCTCGCGGCCGACGGGGAAGTTCTTCTTCATATAGGGCCGGTTGAACCACTGCACCTGCAGGAGCCCGGTGCCGTCGTTTATAACCGCGCTGAAGATCTTCATCCCCCTCGGCGGGCCCTTGAGCGCCGAGGAGACCACCTTGCCCCTCACCGTTTCCATGGAACCGGCCCGGATGTCGCAGATATAGCTTATGCGCGTCCTGTCTTCGTATCTGGAGGGAAGGTAATGGAGGGCGTCTCCGACCGTCCTGATACCGATCCGTCCGAGGAGCACGGCCCTCCGCGGGCCTATCCCCTTCAGACACCGGATCTCACGGTCCGATAAGTCGTCAGCCATCTACGGAGGGAGGGTTCCTTTTCTCGCTTTCTCTTTTGAGGCTCTCTTCGAGGTTCTTCTCGGTCTCTTCCATGCGGATCTTCGAATACTCTGTGTCGCTGATGATGTCGATGTCCCAGCCGGTGAGCTTGATCGCAAGCCTCACGTTCTGCCCCTTCTTTCCGATGGCGAGGGAGAGCTGCTGGTCGTTGACGACGACCATCGCGGTCTTCGCCTCTTCGTTGATCCCTATCTTGTCGATCGCGGCCGGGCTGAGCGCCCTCGCGATGAGCATCCTCGGGTCCTCGGTCCAGGGGATGATGTCGATCCGCTCGCCCCTGAGCTCCCGCACGATCGTCTGGACGCGCGTGCCCTTCATCCCCACACAGGAACCGACGGGGTCAACGGCGTTGTCTTTCGAGTAGACCGCGATCTTCGTGCGCTCTCCGGGCTCCCGCACGATGCTCCTTATCATCACCAGCCCCTCGTTGATCTCGGGTACCTCCATCTTGAAGAGACCGGCGACGAACTGCGGCGATGTCCGCGTAATGAGGATCTGCGGGCCCTTTGTGGAGACCTTCACCTCCTCGACGATCGCCTTCACGACGTCGCCCCTCTTGAGGTTTTCGTTCGGGAGCGTGTCCTTTATCGGAAGGATCGCCTCGGTCTTGCCGAGGTTGATGAAGTAAAACCCTCTTTCCCTTCTCATGACGGTGCCGCTGACGATCTGGCCCGTCTTGTCCTTGAACTCGTTGTAGATGACGTCGCGCTCAGCCTCTCTCACCCTCTGGAAGATGACCTGCTTTGCGGTCTGGGCCGCGATCCTGCCGAGGTCGTGGAGATCGAGGGAAATGTCGACCGTGTCGCCCGGCTTTTTGTCAGGCGCGATCTTTGCCGCCTCCTCCGGCGAGATCTCCTCGTCCCGGTTAGTCACCGTCTCGACCACTGTCTTCGTCTCAAAGACGTTTATGGTGCACTTCTGGCGGTCCATCACCAGGTTGATGTTCGTGCGGCCGCCGTATTTCTTCCTCATGGCGGAAAGGAGCGCCGACTCGAGGGCCTCGATCAGTACTTCGCGCGATATGCCCTTCTCACGGCTTATCTGGTCAATGACCTGGCATAACTCTTTCGTCATCAAAATTCTATCTCCAGTCTTGCCTTAGAGACCTGCTCATAAGGTATCTCGACCTCTTTCCCGTTTTCCGTCGAAAGCCTGATCGTGTTTCCCTTTATTTGAAGTATCCTTCCGACAAAAAAAGTCTGTCCTTCTATCGCCTCTTTCGTGATCACCCTCGCAAGTTTTCCTATGCTCTTTTCGAAATCCCCCGGTCCCCTCAGCGGCCTGTCGAGACCCGGCGACGAGACTTCGAGCACATATGGCGTCCTGATCGGGTCCTCCACGTCAAGCACCGCTGAAAGACCCCTGCTGATCCTCTCGCAGTCGTCAAGCGTCACGCCACCCTCCTTGTCGATGAATATCTTCACCGTCGGTTTCCTCGTGCTGCCCGCCAGTTCGATCTCCACGACCTCAACGCCGTGTTGTGCGGCCACCGCCCCGGCCAGATCGTTTATCCTCTTCTTTATGTCTTCCATAATAAAACAAAAGAGTGGGTTTGCCCACTCTTTGAATAGTGATAAGACCGGATTACACTGTTAGTATATCAGCAATGGCTCAAAATTTCAAATCCCGCCTGTTCCTCCCAATACCCTCCCCGCAAGGACCGGGCGATATTGTCCGTCCACGACGGCCGCCTTTCCGTTTACCAGGACGTGCCGGATGCCCTCGGGTCTCCGGAAGGGGTCTTCGAAGGTGGCGGTGTCGGCGATCTTCGCCGCGTCGAAGACCACGATGTCGGCGTACATGCCGGCTTCTATCCTGCCCCTCCCCTTCAGGCCGAATGTGTCGGCGGCAAGCGCCGTCGTCCTGTGGACCGCCTCGGGAAAGGGGATGAGGGCCTCGTCCCTCACGTATCTTCCGAAGAACCGGGGAAACGTGCCGAACGTCCTGGGGTGCGGCTTTCCCATCCTTGTGGGACCGTCGAAGCAGCGGGCCGAACTGTCTGAGCCGATCATGCAGAACGGCAGGGAGAGGAATTTCCTGAGGTTGTCCTCGGCCATCGAAAGGAAGATCGCGCCCACCCTGAGCCTCTCTTCGACGAGGACCCTGAAGACGGCGCTTATCTCGTCCATGCCGAGGACCATCGCGATGTCCGATATCGTCTTTCCCTCCATCCACAGGTTGCCCTTCGATGACACTGACGACACGATCACCCTGCTCCAGTATGTGCCCGTTGCGGCCCGGTCCTTCAGCTCCTTCACTATCCTGGCTCTTTCCCCTTCGTCCCGAAGCCTCCTCAGTTCCTCATCGTTTCCCCCTGCGTAAACCCACGAGGGGAGCACCGCATCGAGATCGGTGCTGGAGGCGGTATAGGGATAGCGGTCGCAGGTGACCCGCCCGCCCGAGCGGACCGTCTCCGTCAGCAGCGAGATCACCTCTTCGGCCTTGTGCCAGTTCTGACGGCCCGCGGTCTTGATGTGGGAGATATGGACCTTGATCCCCGCCTCACGGCCTATCCGGATCACCTCTTTGACCGCCTCGACAAGCTCCGCCCCCTCGCTTCTCATATGGCTGGCGTAGATGAGCCCGCCCGCGCTCAGCGTCCTCCCGAGTTCGATCAGCTCCCCAGTCCCGGAATAGACGCCGGGAGGATAGATCAGCCCCGTTGAAAGCCCGATCGCGCCTTCGTCGATGCTCTCCCGGAGCAGCCTCCGCATCTCCTTCATCTCCTCAGGGGAAGGCGGCCTGTCGTCATATCCGACGACGGAGCCCCTTATGTTTCCGTGGCCTGCGAGCATCGCTATATTGACCGCTGTCCCCTTCCTGCCGACAAGATCGAAATATTCCCCGAGCGTATGCCACCTCTCGGTGATGCCGAGTTCCCTCAGGTCCTCTTCCCGCCTTTCGAAGGCGCCGTTGTACAGCGGAGCGGCCGACATGCCGCAATTGCCGTTCACCTCGGTTGTGACGCCCTGCGCGATCTTTCCCTCGGCCCTGTTGTCCGCGACGATCGTGAAATCGGAATGCGCGTGGGTGTCGATGAACCCGGGACAGACCGCAAGACCCCCGGCGTCGATGACCACGGCCGCCTCGGCGGGCCCGGGGGGGCCGGCATATGTTATGCGGTCTCCCGCGACCGCCACATCCGCGAGGCGCGGTCCCGACCGACTGCCGTCGTAGACCAACCCTCCGCTGATCAGGATGTCAGCCTTCTTTTTCACCTGCCTCAGTCCTTTCGAAAAAGATCTCCGGCGTCCGTATGCTCTTTACGAACATTGGGAGGAGAAAAGAAGATATCGCGCCGGCCTTCTCCCGGAACCCCTTGACCGGCGACGCCTTCACCTTCTCCCTGTAAGTCTCCGTCGCCATATTCTTCAGTGCCGGGAAACACTGAATGGTAAGTCCCATGGTATGGAAAAAATCCTGCACGGGCAGGCCGATTCTCTCGAAAGGCCGGAAGATCCTGCCGAGGGCCCCCACGATCTCTTCAGGCCTCGACGAGGCCATCATGATCTTGACGCCCATGATCATGAAAAGTATCCTCAGGGTCCTCACCGAGGCGATGCGGATGCCCAGGCCGGTGAAAACGAAGGGACCGCCCTGCCATACGATCCTTCCGGGCCTGCCCACGACATTGCTCAGGAAGGTAAAGAGGAGAAAGACCGTTATCGGCGCCCATCCGGCCTTCAGCCTCCTGAAAGGGACCCTCAGGGACAGGAGGCAGAGCACGCAGAAGACCGCCAGATAGACGCCGAGGTCCTTCAGCATGTAAACGGAGATCACGAAAACTATGTAGAGAGAGATCTTGGCTTCCGGTTTCAACTGACTACCTGTTGTTGCGCGCCAGCGTCTGCCCGCCGGGGGCCGATCTCATATATTTGTCGATCCCCGCCGCAATCGACCTGGCGATGTCCTCCCGGTATCCCTGCTGCGACAGAAGACTTTCCTCATGGGGGTTGCTGATGAACGATACCTCTACCAGGACCGACGGCATCCGCGCGCCGAACAGCACGTAGAAGAGCGCCCACTTTACGCCCAGATTGACAACGCGCGGGTTGTCCCTGTCGATGCCGGTGACGAGCCTGTCCTGAATGTAGTTGGCGAGCGCCATAGACTCGTCCCGCTTGTTTGCCCGAGCCAGGTCGCCGAGCATGACGTCGAGGACGTCGTTGGGCTTTTTCATCCGCCGCATCTGCTGCATGGTTATCTGGTTTTCCCGGGCGGCCACCTTCATCGTCTCCTCATCGTTCGTCCAGTTGAGGAAATAGGTCTCGACTCCGTGCGCTTCCCTGTGCGGACTCGCATTGGCATGGATCGATACAAAGAGGTCGGCGTGTTTGCGGTTCGCTATGGCGGTGCGCTCCGGAAGCGGGATGAACACGTCGCTGTCCCTGGTAAGAAATACTTCGTAGTCGGGGTCCCTGGAAAGGACCTGTTTGAGCTTCTTCGCGATATCGAGGACCACGTCCTTTTCATAAAGCCCGTCCGGACCTATCGCGCCGGTGTCATGTCCGCCGTGGCCCGGGTCGATCACGATCCTTTTTTTCAGTGCGGCAGAAGGCCCGGCTTCTTCGGCGGCCGTGCCCGTGCCGACAGCCGCGGCCTTGCCGGAACCGCTGATGTCGACAACGATGCGCGCCGGGTCGCCCGGGTCAGCCACCTTGAAATCCGTACCTTCTTCGAGATCGAGCACTACGCGAACCGTGCTGCTGTCGAACTGTGCGGCCCTTATCGATTTGACTATCCCGTCTCCGACAGGCAGGACCGTCTTCACCCCGCCGCCGATCCGGCTGCCCCTTATATCGAAATAAAGCCTGTCCGGGTTCGAAAGTCTGTTCTTCGTGAAGGCCGCCCTGCCGGAAAGAGCGATCACGACCCGCGTGTGATCGGAGTACGAATGGAAGCTGAGGCCGGTGACGTCAGCGGAGCCGGAGGCGAAGGCAAGAGAAGGCAGAAGCATCGCCAGCAGAACAACAAAGAAGCCGGACATGAAATCGGTTCTGCATATCCTGTGAGCTGTCAACTTGGAAGAACACCTCCATTCATTTCTAAATTGCCTTGACCGACGTTATCTCGGGCATCTCTTTTTTGATGCTCGATTCGACCCAGTTTTTCATCGTCAGTGTCGACATGGGGCAGGTGCCGCACGCCCCCTTCAGCCTCACATATACAACCGTGTCCCGTACATCGACGAGCTCGATATCGCCGCCTTCCTTCTGCAGACCGGCCCTCACTTTTTCGAGAACCTCCTCAACGCGCTCCCTCTGCATCGGACCTCCTTGCTTTAAACATCATAATGGAACACGGAACAATATTCAAGTACTTTATGATGGTTAATCGCCTTACCCCCTATCAGCGCTCAATTATCTAAAGCTGACAAACTGAAAAGCTGACAAGCCAAAAAAGCAGCCTTGCCACGGAGGACACAGTCACTGAGGGGAGCAGGCAAAAGAAAAAGGCGTTCCGCTCACTGCCACTTACGGAATGCTTACTTTAAGGTTCTGACATACTTTTACCGCATATTATCTCTTTTCCCTGTGATCTCTGTGTCATCTGTGGCAAAAATGTCTTTTTGTCGTCCGTTGCCTCTTGCCTGTTGCCCATGGTCTGTTGCCCGGTTGTTGTTTCTCCGCCTGTAAGCCTGCCGGCTTGTCAGCTTGCAGGCCATTTTCACTCTTCACTTTTCATCCTTCACGCAGTATCATTGTATCGTGCTTGATTCTCTCTTTTATCCCCGTTCGGTAGCAGTTGTCGGCGCATCTCAGAATTCCCGCAAGGTCGGGCACGCCGTCCTGAACAACCTCATCCGTCACAATTACAAGGGGAATATCTATCCCGTCAACCCGAAACCGGGCGAGATCCTCGGGCTGAAAACCGTCGGGAGCGTTCTCGATATAGATGACGGTCCCGACCTTGCGGTCATCTGCATACCCGCGGCCTATGTGCCGGGCGCCTTGAGGGAATGCGTCGAAAAAGGGGTGTCTTCCGCCGTGATCATCAGCGCGGGATTCAAAGAGTCGGGCGCGGACGGCATGGCGCTCGAAGAGGAGACAGGGAAGATCGCGCGTGAGGGCGGCATCCGCGTCCTGGGCCCCAACTGCCTGGGCGTCATCAATACCGCCGCGAGCCTGAACGCGACGTTCGCGGCGGGCATGCTTCCCCGCGGAAGGCTTTCCTTCTTCTCACAGTCGGGGGCCCTCGGCATCGCGATACTCGACTGGGCTATCGGCAACAGGATAGGGTTTTCGAAGTTCATCAGTCTCGGCAACAAGACGGACCTGAATGAGACCGACTTCATCGAATACTTCATAAGAGACGAAGAAACGGACATCATCCTCGGATACATCGAGGACGTCGTCGACGGCAGGAGGTTCCTCGAAGTCGCCAAAAGGGCCTCGAAGATCAAGCCGATCATCCTCGTTAAATCGGGCGGCACCCGGGCGGGCGCCCGGGCGGCGTCCTCTCATACGGGCGCGCTGGCCGGCTCAGAGACGGCATTTACCGCCGCGTTCAGGCAGACGGGCGTGATACGCGCCGAAGGGATCGAGGACCTCTTCGAAACGGCCAGGGCTTTCTCCTCGAAAAAACTCCCCGCAGGCAACAGGCTCCTCATTATTACGAACGCCGGCGGACCGGGCATCATCGCGGCAGACGCATCGGAGAGGCTCGGCCTGGATCTCCCCACGCTTTCGAAAGAGACGACTGAGGCGCTGGCGTCTCTGCTGCCGAGGAACGCCTCGCTCTATAACCCGGTCGATATCATCGGCGATGCTGACTTCGACCGCTACGCGGCCGTCATGGAACATGCCCTCGACGAACCGGGCATCGACGGCTTCCTCGTCATCCTCACGCCCCAGGCGATGATCGATGTCGACAAAACGGCGCGGGTCGTCATCGATGCGTCGGGCAGGACCGGAAGGCCGTTCATCACCTGCTTCATGGGTCAGGAGCGCGTGCGGGCCGCGACAGAGATGCTGAAGTCGGCTTCGATCCCGAATTTTTCCTATCCCGAGCCGGCTGTCAGGGCTTTCGGAAAGCTCCTGGATTACAGGATCCGGAGAGAAAAAGAGGAATCCCCTGCGCCGGAGCTTAAACCGGACAGGGAAAAGGCTGCAGAAGTACTCCGGCTCGCGATGGAAAACGGCAGGCGCCGGCTCTCCGAAGACGATGCACGGGAGGTCCTTTCGTGCTACGGTTTTTCTTTCCCGGCAAAACGGCTCGTCACTTCGGCGGCAGAAGCGGCGCGGGCAGCGGCCGCTATCGGGTTTCCGGTGGTCATGAAGATATCCTCTCCAGACATCCTCCACAAGACGGACATAGGCGGAGTAAAGACCGGGGTCGGCTCGGCGAAGGCGGCGAAGAATGCCTTTACCGAAATCACGATGAACGCCAGGAGGTTCATGCCCTCGGCGCTGATAAACGGCGTAGCCGTGTACGAGACGGCGCCGCCGGGCAGAGAGGTGATCCTCGGGGTGACCTACGACAGGACCTTCGGGCATATGGTCATGTTCGGCCTCGGCGGCATCTACGTCGAGGTTCTGAAGGACGTCTCATTCAGGATAGTCCCGGTGACCCCGGACGACGCATATGAGATGGTCCGCTGCATCAGGGCATTCCCTCTGCTGAAGGGAACGAGGGGGGAAAGACCGGCCGATACGGACGCGATCGCGGAGGGCATCATGAGGATCTCGCGTCTCGTCATGGACTTTCCGGAGATACAGGAACTCGATATAAACCCGCTCGCTGCGCTCGAAAAAGGCGCGATCGCGCTCGACGCCAGGATCATACTGAGCACTTGAAAAAAGGAGGTTTCCAGATGGTGTATCTCTACATAGCTTCCATGACCGGTTTTTCCGGCAAGAGCCTCGTTTCCCTCGGCCTCGGCCTTCTCCTGAAGGATGAGGGCTACCGGGTCGGCTATATCAAACCTTTCGGGAAGATCCCGCTCAAGCTCGACTCGACCGTGGTCGACGCCGACGCGGAGTTCATGAGAAAGGCCCTCGACCTCCAGGAACCGCCGGAGGTCGTCTCCCCATTCGTGGCAACCTTCGAGGCGCACAACAACGTGCTCAGGGGGAGGTCCCCGGACCGGTTTGAGGCCCTGAGCGGTGCGCTCAAGGCGATGGGCGACAAGGACATAGTGCTGGTAGGCGGCGCCGCCGGCCTCTTCGAGGGCTCCGTTTACGGCATCAACGCACTCAAGGTCATTCAGCGCCTCGACGCCAGGGCGCTCGTCGTAGAGCCGTGGTCCGGGGACGGCTCGATAGACTCGATCGTGGGGGCGAAGGAACTCCTCGGAGACGGTTTCGCCGGGGCGGTGATCAACAAGGTCCCGCAGGATGCGCACGACCTCGTCAAGAAGTCGGTCCGTCCATTTCTCGAAAAGAGGGGGGTAAGCGTCTTCGCCTCGCTCCACAGGGACATCCTTCTGGATTCGATCCCCGTGAGACAGCTCAACGAGATCCTCAACGGAAAGGTGCTCTGCTGCGAAGAGGGACTCGACGAATTCATCGAGAATTTCTCGATCGGCGCGATGGACGTGGACAGCGCGATCAAGTATTTCCGAAGGACGCCGAACAAGGCCGTCATCACCGGTGCCCACAGGGCCGACATCCAGCTTGCCGCCCTCGAAACGTCGACAAGGTGCATCATCCTCACCGGAGGGATGTACACCAACGACGTGATTATCGGAAAGGCGAAGATGCAGGGCGTGCCGATACTCTCGGTCCACGACGACACCTTCACGACCGTCGAAAGGATAGAGCACGTCCTCGGCAAGATCAGGATCAGGGAGCAGAAAAAGGTGCTGAAGACAAAGGAGATCATCCAACGGGAATTCGATCTCGAACGGTTTATAAAAGAATTAAGGCTTGGGTAATGGGTGAGAGGTTATGGGTCATAGGCAAAAAAGAAAGAATCGTCTTTGCCTCCCGGTCCTTCCTTTCTGCCATTACCCATTACCCATTACCCATTACCCATTACCCATTACCCATTACCCATTACCTCTTTATTTTCCCCAGCCTTCGAGCCAGCGCAGTGGTCTCCCCGAGAAGTTCTTCGATCTCATCGAGCGCGCTCTCCCAGAATGTTTCGTCCGTGATGTCTATCCCCAGCCTGAGAAAGATGTTCTTCGGCGAATCAGACAGGCCGGCGGAGAGAAACTCCTTCACCTTCGAGATAAAGCCCGGGTCGTGCTTCACCGAGTTCTGGAGGGACTTGGAGATGAGCAGGCCGCTTGCGTAGGAATAGACGTAGAAGAAATAACGGATGTGGCTCCAGTATACCCACCAGTTCTCCGACCCCGGGGACTGCTCCACGCTGTCGCCCATATAGGCAGACATGTGCTTTCGGAACAGCGCTCCTATCTCCTCCTTTGAAAGGTACCCCTTCCGTCTGAAGGCAGCGTGCAGCTCCTGCTCAAAGGCATAGCATGCGACCTGCCTGAAGACGGTGGAGACATCGTCGTTGAGCTTCATCATCATGATCGCGAGTCTCGCCTCGTCGTCGGATTCCCGCAGTATCTCCTGGAGCACGAAATCCTCCATGAAGGTGCTTGCGACCTCCGCGGTCGAGATGGGCGTGCCGAAATTCAGGGCGTTCTGCTTTTTCCTCATCAGCTCGTCGTTGATGCCGTGACCGAGTTCATGGGCGAGCGTCAGGACATCGTTGAGCCTGTCGGTATGATTAAGCAGTACATAGGTCGGCTGTGAAAGGAGATGATAGACGCAGAAGGCGCCGCCGGCCTTGCCCTTTCTCGGGTGCACGTCGATACGGCCGTCTTTCAGGAAGCCTTCGTAGATGGCTGCGAACTCGCCGTCGAGATTACGGAAGACCTTCATGACAAGCCCGCTCGCCTCGCGCCATGGGTACCTCCTGCCGATGGTTCCGAATTCGACGTTCCTCTCGTGGTATTTCAGTCTCCTGACGCCCATGAGCCTCGCCTTAAGCCCGTAGAACTTCGCCGGGATGTCGAACCTGGCGGAGACCGAGCCTATCAGCGCATCGACGACATCACTGTCGATATCGTCGCTCAGGTGCCTCTGAAGGTCGGGCCTCGACAGCCCGCGCAGTTCATCGTCCACCTTCTTGTTGGCAAGGACCGAATTGAGCTCCGCCTCCGCGACATCGACGTGTTTCGCAATAATGCCGTCGAATGTCTTCGCCGCCGCATCCCTCACCCTCTTTTCCCTGCTGTTCATCAGACTGGCGACCTCGGCAAAGGTCTTGACCGCCCTGCTGCCGTCTTCGAGCAGGACCTCACCCTCCTCCTTTGCGAGAAAGCCGGAGGTCATCCTGACCCAGTTCAGGCTGGATGTCGGCTCTTTAAGGTTCAGGATCTTTTCTTCGGGTTCGCTCAGCAGGTAGCGGGATTCGGCAAAAACCCTTTCAAGGAAGTGCCGGTGCTTCACTATCCCTGCATGGGATAGAAATTTTTTCTGGAGCGCCTGCGGGATCCTTGCGATCCTCAGGTAAAAAAACTGCATCTCGTTTTCGATCCCCCGGCTGAATTCCTCGATCTTGTTGAACCGCGCCCTGAGAGCCGGATCGTTCTGGTCCTGCTGCGTTCTGATCCAGAAATAATACCCGTCGTCTCCGTCGGCGCCGCAGCGTCTCTTCCACTTCTCATATTCCTCGATGGCCTGCGCAAGGACCGCGGGATTGCGCAGGTAGTCACTGCGGTCCTTCCATCTGTCGATGAACCGCCTGCTCGCGCGCCCGACCTCGCGAAGACTATCCTCGACAGCGGGGTCGTCGTCACCTGAAAAGAGGACTCCAAGGTCCCAGACAGGCCTGCCCCCTTTTCCCGCACGCAAAGCCCTGCTCTTTATCTCATTTTTTTTAGCCGTTCTGTCTCTCATTTTTCCTGCTCCCTTCGTATAGCTCGTATTCGAGCAGCCTGCACTCGATGCCGCCGTTGAAGAAGGGGAGCCGCCTACGCGTCCTCAGCCCGACCTTCTTCGCAAGACCGGAATTGCCCGTAAAAATATATCCGGTATATCCGCCGCATTTCTTCTTGAAGAAATCCCCGATCCGCCCGTATGTCCCCTCCAGTTCCCTTACATCCCCCATCCTCTCGCCGTATTCCGGGTTAAGTACTACCGTGCCACCGCCTTCCGGAACGCCGGTGTCGGCAAAATCGCATACCCCGAATTCGATGAAGCCGTCGACACCGGCGGCCTCCGCGTTTCTTGCGGCGGCGGCGACCGCCGCGGGGTTTGCGTCGGTGGCGATTATCCTGCCGTCGATGCCTTTTTTCGCCATCTCCTGCGCCTCCGCCCGGACCGCGTTCCAGAGATCCCGGTCGAATCCCTTCATGTGCATGAAACCGAAATTTTTTCGCGAAAGCCCTGGCGCCCTGTCGAGGCCGATGAGCGCAGCCTCTATCGCAAGGGTCCCGCTTCCGCACATGGGGTTGATGAAGTTCCCTCGTCCCGTCCATCCCGTCGCGGCGACGACCGCTGCCGCAAGGGTCTCCTGCATCGGGGCCTTGAGAGGGATATTCCTGTACCCCCGTTTGGAAAGGGACTCCCCCGATGTGTCGATGTACACCGAGCAACGGCCGCCTTTCCAGTAAACCGAGACAACGCTCCTGTCGCGGTCGGGCCCCGAGTCGGGCCTCCTTCCGCGTCTCTCCCTTATCCGGTCGACTATCGCGTCCTTTGCCTTAAGATTCACATAACGCGAATCCGAAACCGAGGGATGGTCTGCGGACGACGTGACACAGACATAGCCCTGCTCGTCGATATGCTCCTCCCACTCTATCGCGGATATCCCCCGATAGAGTTCTCCGGTGTCCCGCGCATCGAACTCCCTCAGCAGAAAGAGGACCCTCTGCCCGGTCCTCACGAAGAGGTTGAGTCTCATCGCGTCGCCGACGGTCCCCTCTGTTGTCACGCCCGAGACGCCGGCGGAGAGGACGGGATAGTGCAGCGCCGAGATCTCCGCGCCGAGGAACGGGGCTGTTCCCTTCGAGCAAGTGATCATTATGCGGCCCTTCCCTTTTTCCACGATTGCGCGTTTCTTCCTTTCTCCCGGCCCCGCTGCGCAGGGACAAAGGTTTATTATAAGGCAGCAGCCCGGCAAATTTACAGGCGGGAAAAATGTCGCCTTCTTCGACTATAATAGCTGATACAATAGTTCCCCGGTCTGTCCCGGGATGAGAAAAAATGAGGGGTGAAACCATGAAACGATTTTATGTCTTAGCAGCAGTGGTCCTTACACTTTTCCTGGCGGGACACAATGTCTTCGCCGCCGGCAATAACAAGCAGATATCGAAGAGCGCCGCGGATAATTCTTTATCGGGGACGGTCGTGGAAACGATGGACAGCGGGGCCTATACCTATATGCTCCTCGAAAAGAACGGGAGCAAGACCTGGGTGGCGACGCCTCATATGCATGTGAAAAAAGGACAGAAAGTCTCTTTGCTTCCGGGCGCCCTCATGGAAAATTTCAAAAGCTCTTCGCTCAACCGCACGTTCGAAAAGATCTATTTTTCGGCGGGTCCGAGCAACCCGTACGGCCCCGGGGCTGTGACGAGCGGGAGCAAAGGCAGGGTCGTCCTGCCGAAGGAAAAGATCAAGGTTAAGAAGGCATCCGGCCCGAACGCATATACCATAGCCGAAATTTACAGGCACCTTTCGCGCCTCGACAGGAAACAGGTCGTTGTCAGGGGCAAGGTGCTGAAGGTGTCGCCGGCGATCATGGGAAAAAACTGGCTCCATATCCAGGACGGCACCGGTGATCCCGGGAAGGGCACGGAGGACCTCGTCGTAACGACCCAGGACCGCCCGTCCGTGGGCGACATTGTAACGGTGAGCGGAACGATATTCAAGGACAAGAACTTCGGCAGCGGGTACAGGTACAAGGCCATCATGGAAGATGCAACCGTAAAGAAATAGAGCGATCTCTCCGCACGGGCGCATAGCTGCGCCCGCGCCGGGCCGGCGGCCCGTTTCGGGTAATCCCTTTCGCATCGGAAAGCCCTTTCAATGCATTAAAAAGCCCCCTGTGCAAGGGGGCTTTTCTTTGTCCGGTTTCCGTCGCCGCGAAGCTGATTTACTTTTGCGGGTGCATATGCGGCTGTGCACCGTGGCCCGCCGCTCCTTCCTTGACGGAGAGGAGCTCCACCTCAAAAATGAGGGTCGCGTTGGGACCTATGACTTTGCCCGCGCCCCTTTCGCCGTACGCAAGATTCGAGGGGATGAAGAGCTCCCATTTGGAGCCTTCCTTCATCAGCTGGAGGGCCTCGGTCCATCCCTTGATGACACCGTTTACCGGGAAGGTCGCCGGCTGGCCGCGTTTAAAGGAACTGTCGAACTCGGTCCCGTCGACCAGGGTGCCTTTGTAATTCACCGTGACGATGTCCGTAGCCTTGGGGGATTTGCCCTTGCCCTCCTTGATCACCTTGTACTGGAGACCGCTCGGAAGGGTGACCACGCCCGGCTTCTTCTTGTTGGCGGCGAGAAATGCCTCGCCCTCGGCCTTGTTCTTCTCACCGGCTTTCTTCAGTTCCTCTTCATGCTTCTTCATCATCTCCTTCTGGAACGCCGTCATGGTTTCCTTCATTTCGTCGTCCGTCATAAGGAGCTTCCCACCGGAGGAAACGTCCTTCAAGCCCTGGCTGATCATATCGGGATCGACCTCTACCGACTGCGCCTTCAGGTTCCGGCCGATGTTGACACCGATTATGTAACTGATCTTCTCTTTTTCGCTCTTAAGGACCTTCTGTCCTTCAGCGAAAGCAGGGCTCGCCAGAAGCGCGACGCCCAGAACTGCCGCCACCCATGCTGATCTCATTGAGACTCCTTTCTTACCTTGCATTGACTTTAAAGTTTACGGGCAACCCGTTTTTTTTCCGCCTGAGCGCTGAAAAGCGCATGCCGCTATTATAAATCTTACCCAGGGCTAATGCAACAGGCCGGCCCATCGGGCAGGGATTTCCCGACTTTCCGGTTCTCATTCATTCCCGCGGAGGCGACCCGTTTCCCGTATCGCCGGCCGATTATGCAAACCGCAGCCGGAGGCATGGTGTAAAATAACCGGGTGCCGGCGATCAAACGAGATGTCGTTATAATAGGCGCGGGGGCGTCGGGTCTGATGTGCGCCCTGGAATGCGGAAAACGCGGACGTTCCGTTTCCGTGCTCGACCATGCTTCGCGTATCGCCGGCAAGGTGATAGCCTCGGGCGGAGGACGCAGTAATTTTACAAACGCGGATGCTGCCTCCGAGCATTACCTGTCTCAGAACCCTCATTTCTGCAAGTCGGCCCTTGCCGGGTTTTCCCCGCGCGATTTCACGGCAATGCTGAAAAAGCACGGCATCGCTTATCACGAAGAAGACAGCGGCCGTTTTTTTCTCAACCACGGTTCAGGCGACATCGTTCACATGCTCAGGCGCGAATGCAGTGATGCCGGGGTCGAGGTCAGGCTCGGCTGCCGTATCGGCGGGATTAACAGGAAAGATTCCTTTATCGTGAAAACGACGCAGGGGACATTCATTGCCGGGTCGCTCGTCGTCGCCACGGGCGGGCTTTCATTCCCTGAACTCGGGGCGACCGGCATAGGGCACCGGATCGCGCGACAGTTCGGGCTCAAAGTCACTTCACTGGCGCCGGGACTCGTTCCCTTCACGTTCGGCGCAAGGGACCTGGAGCTGTTTCGGGTGTTGAGCGGCATATCGTTCGATGCGGAGGTGCGCTGCGCCGGGCGGCGCTTCCGGGGCAATGTACTTTTCACACACAAGGGACTGAGCGGGCCCGCGGTCCTGCAGATCTCGCTTTACTGGAGCAAAGGGGATAAGCTGATCATCGACCTTCTGCCCGAAACGGACATCCTGCAGCTCTTTCTCGAAAGGCGGGACAGCCGGGTGGAGATGAAAAATTTTCTGTCGGCTTTTTTCCCGAGACGTTTTTCCGAGCTGTGGTGCGACATCCGCAACGGATCCAAACCGATGAACCGATACTCTCTCGGGGAACTGAGAGATTTTGCGCATCGATTTCACAACTGGGAGCTTGTTCCAAAGGGGACGGAGGGATATGGGAAGGCGGAGGTGACCGTCGGCGGAGTGGACACAACAGAGTTGTCTTCCAAAACGATGGAGGCGAGAAAGGTACGGGGGCTTTATTTCATCGGAGAGGTGGTCGACATGACAGGGCAGCTCGGCGGCTTCAACCTGCACTGGGCGTGGGCATCCGGTTTCGCGGCAGGACAGTATGCCTGAGAAGGCCGTCGGATCGCAGGAGAGAACGATCGTCCTGGCGTCGTCTTCGCCGAGGAGAAAAGAACTCCTTCGCCTGATCGGACTGAGATTCAGGGTCGACCCCGCTGAATACGGGGAAAGGATGGACCTGGACATGCCGCCCCTGCGGCTTGCAAGACATTTATCGTCCGGGAAGGCGCGGACTGTAGCCGTGAAATACCCCGACGCGATCGTCATCGCGGCCGACACCTTCATCCTGTTCAAGGGAAAGCTCCTCGGGAAGCCTCACACCGTACAGGAGGCAAAGAGGATGCTCGGTATGCTGAACGGAAAAACGCACTCCGTCATAACGGGTTTCACGGTCATGGACACACTCACCGGCAGGAAGGTCTCGAAATCCGTCGAAACGAAAGTACGCTTCGGAAAGCTGACGGCCGACGAAATAGCGTCATACGCCGGAACGGGCGAGCCGCTCGACAAGGCGGGCGCTTACGCGATCCAGGGTCTCGGGGCGGTGATCGTGAAAGAGATCGACGGGGACTATTTCAACGTCATCGGCCTTCCCCTGAATTCCCTTGCCGGGGTGCTGAAGAAATTCGGCGTCCGCGTGCTGTGACGGGCGGGCAACCGCTTCGTGTTTGATTAAAAAGGACTCGGAACGTTATAATAATTTTGATAGCCTTCTTCAATCCATACAGTATTCCGCAACGACTATAACTGATCCAGAGGGGGAGCTTTATGCCGATAAAAATTTCGGTGGGTGAACAGATAGATTCATATTGCACGAAGTGCAGACTTAACCTCGGCCATATCATCACGGTCATGACCGGCGAAAACATAATCAGGGTGAAATGCAACACCTGCGGAAACGAGCACAGATACAGGGGCATGGACACGATCGGCAAGCTGAGGGCGGGCGGAAGCTCCCGCCCGGCCAGGAAAAAGGCTACTGTTGCGGAAAAATCTCAGGCCGTATGGGAGACATGCATCGCCGAGGCGAAAGGACCGGAGGTCGCCTATGACATGACCACGTCCTACAGCTGCGGAGACATCATCGTCCACACCCTTTTCGGCAGGGGTGTTGTCAGAAAGACCCATTTCAGGAAATGCGATGTACTCTTCAAGGACAAGGAGAGGCTTCTCGCGTCGGCAAACAGCTGAGCCCCCCCTGTCACTGGCACGATCTGCGGCCATCGGCCGCAGAGTGCACAGAATCAGACAGGCTTACAAGCCGACAAGCCTGGAAGCTCACAGGCTGAAAGACATTTTGCCGCAGAGATCACGGAGCAAGAGACAAAACGTTTCTAAAAAATGGCTTGATTCTCCGCTCCTGACGATGCAGCGTTTTCCGTGCATATCGAGAAAAACTTTTCGTCGTCATCATTTTTTCGTATTTTCGACCATGAGTTTTGTAAGCGCCTTTGCAAAGGCCGACGGGTCCTTAGGCTTCGAGCCTTCGAGCAAGAGGGCCTGATCGTAGAGCAGTTCCACGTATTCCTGCACCCTGCCGTCTTTGCCCTCCCCTTCGAGAAGCGCATTCATCGCCTCGATCACGGGATGGGCCGGGTTGATCTCCAGAATCCGCTTGCTTGCCGGGACCTCCTGTCCCATCGCCTTCATGAGCTTTTCCATGTTCGGGTCCATCGCCCCCTCCTCCATCACGAGACAGCACGGAGAATCCTTGAGCCGCCCGGAGAGCCTCACGTCTTTTATCTCGCCTTTCAGCTGTTCCTTGATCCGCCCGAGCAGCTTTTCGTATCTTCGGCCCGCCTCCTTGCGCCCTGACTCACCGGTCCTGTCGAGATCGATGTCGCCCTTTATCACGGACTTCAGTTTCTTTCCCTTGTAATCGAACAGGCCGCTCATGATAACGTCGTCGATCTCGTCGAGCATTATGAGAACCTCGTAGCCCTTCTCCCTGAACGCCTCGACATGGGGGGACTTCGCCGCCTCGTCATGGGAGGAGCCGGTGATATAATAGATATCTTCCTGCCCCGGCTTCATCGTATCGACATAGCCCTGCAGGGTGGTGAATTTGTCGGGACCGGTTTCGGTCGACGGAAAGAGCAGAAGATCGGCTATCTGCTCCTTGCGGGCGAAATCGAAGTGGATGCCCTCCTTCAGTATCCTGCCGAACTCCCTGTAAAACCCGAGATATTTTTCATACTCGCCGCTCTTCATCTCGGCAAGCGTATCGAGGACCTTCTTTGTAATGTTTTTCCTCATCACCTCGATATGTTTGTTCGACTGCAGTATCTCCCTCGAAACGTTCAGGGGAAGGTCGGAGGAGTCCACAACTCCCTTCACGAACCTCAGGTACTGGGGGATGAGGTCCTCGCAGTGGTCCATGATCTGGACCCTCCTCACATAGAGCATCGGTCCGATCTTGTAGTCCCTGAAGGAGATGCCGTAGGGCGCCCGCGCGGGGATGAAAAGAAGCGCGCTGAATTCCGTCGTCCCCTCGGCCCTGTAATGAATCACCTTCGCGGGATCGCCGAAATCGTGCGATACATGACGGTAGAACTCATTGTATTCCTCATCCGCGATTTCCGCCCTGTCCCTGAGCCAGATCGCCTTCCTGGAGTTCAGGGTCTCTTCTTCCTTCACCTTTATCTTTTTCGACTTGTCCTTCTCATCCTCTTTTTCCCGCTCCACGTCCATGACGACCGGGTGCTCGATGTAGTCGGAATATTTCCGGACGACCTCGCGTATCTCCCACTCGTCGAGGTACTTCTTCTCCTCTTCCTTCAAATGCAGGACCACGTCGGTGCCGGGCTTTTCCTTCTGCTCGTCTTCAACGGTAAATGCCCCGTCGGCAGCAGACCTCCACTTCGCCCCCTTACCGTCTTTTATTCCCGCCTTCTTCGATAACACCGTCACCCGGTCTGCGACCATGAAGGACGAATAAAAGCCCACCCCGAACTGCCCGATGAGCTCCGGCCTGTCTTTCGCCTCTTTGCTCCGGATAGCGGCGAGGAAGTCCTTTGTCCCGGAATGGGCGATCGTCCCGAGCGCATCGATCAGTTCCTCCTTTGTCATGCCGATGCCGTTGTCGCTGACAGTGAGGGTCCCTGCGCTCCTGTCCGCCGTTATCCTGATCTTCCACTCTCCCGCCTCATCGAGGATGTCCCTGTTGGTGAGGGACTCGAAGCGGGCCCTGTCTATCGCATCGGAAGCGTTGGAAATCAACTCCCTCAGGAAGATCTCCTTGTGGGAATAAAGGGAATGGATCATCAGATCGAGAAGCTCTTTCACTTCCGTCTTGAACTCAAACTGCTGCGTTGTCATAAATCTCACCTCGTATCATTGTTATCGAAAATAATGAAGGTATGATTTTTTATATAGCCGAAAGAGGACGGAGATGTCAAGCCGTTGGAGGGACGGCTATTGCGCGGCCTTCCCCTGGGCCGCCACCTTCTGCATCTTCTTTTTTAATTCGTCCTGGTCGCCGAGATAATAGTTTCCGACAGGCTTCAGATCGCTGTCGAACTCGTAGACGAGGGGGACACCGGTCGGTATGTTCACCCTCACGATCTCCTCATCCGAGATGTTGTCGAGGTATTTCACAAGCGCCCTGAGCGAATTGCCGTGGGCCGCGATCACGATGCGCTTGCCGGATTTCATCATCGGCGCGATCTCCCGGTGCCAGTACGGCAGGCACCTCGAAACGGTATCCTTAAGGCTCTCGCAAAGCGGCAGGTCTTTTTCTTCGATATCCTTGTAGCGCGGATCGGCCCCCGGGAACCGCTCATCGTTGCGGTCGAGCGCGGGAGGGGGGATGTCATAGCTCCTCCTCCATATGCGGACCTGCTCTTCCCCGAATTTCGCGGCGGTGTCCGCCTTGTTCAGACCCTGCAGTGCGCCGTAGTGCCTCTCGTTTAGCCTCCATGAACGGTGCACCGGCACCCACATCAGGTCCATCTCGTCGAGCACGAGCCAGAGGGTGCGTATGGCCCGTTTGAGCACAGAGGTGAAGGCGACATCGAAAATGAAGCCCTCCTTTTTCAGCAAAGCGCCCGCGCTTCGGGCCTCATCGATACCCCTGGAAGAGAGGTCGACGTCGGTCCAGCCGGTAAACCTGTTTTCCATGTTCCAGATGCTTTCGCCGTGCCTCAGAAGAACGAGTTTTATCATCGGAATCCTTTCGCATAAAAAAATCCCCCCTGGAAGGCCAGGGGGGAGGCCCGCTGAATGAAACGGTTACTGCTTTACAACGTTTATCGCCTTCGGGCCCTTAGGGCCTTTTTCGATCTCGAAGCTTACCGAATCACCCTCGGCAAGGGACTTGAATCCGTTGCTCTGGATGGACGAATAATGGACGAACACGTCGCCGCCGTCTTCGGAAGTGATGAAACCGTAGCCCTTTGCTTCGTTGAACCACTTCACTGTTCCGTTAGCCATCGCTGTTACCTCCTTCTGCATGAACTAAAGTCCCAGGATGACTGCACCACAACGAGCAAGGGTACAAAGCCTAAAAGTCTTTGCGGTCCCGACGATTACGAGAACTCCGGAAACTTCAAAAGAAATTGTACCCCTTCCGAAATCAAATGTAAAGTATTATTTGAAGATTTTTCAGTGCATCCCGGCCGGGGCCTCGCTCCTGCCTTTTCTCATCAGGAAGACGAGGGGAACGACGAGCGCCATGCAGATGCTCAGCAGATAAAAGGCGTCGTTAAAGGAGAGCATCGCCGCCTCCCTCAGGAGCCTGCCGTATATGGTCGCCTCGCCCGCCCGGGAGGCGGCGGCAGGGGACATCCCGCTGAACTGCAGGGCCTGTGCGAAACGGTGGGCCGCTATCTGAAACCCCCTGTCCGTCGGGGCGAGGTTGCCCACGAGCCGCGCCTGGTGGAACTGCTCCCTCCGCGCTATCATAGTCGTCACAAAGGCGACTCCAAAACTTCCGCCGAGGTTCCTCAGGAGGTTATAGATCGCCGCAGCGTTCCCCATGTCCTCCTTCGGCACGCTCGACATCGTCATCGTCGTAAGGGGGATAAAGAGAAAGCCCATGCCCACGCCAAGGACGATCCTCGGCCATATGACCGCCGGGAAATCCGCCAGGAGATTGAACTGTGACATCAGATGCGTCGAATAGGCGGCGACGATAATACCGAACGCAAGGAGCCCCTTGGGGTTCACCTTCGTGACCAGCCTCCCGGCAAGCGGCATCGCTATGAGCGTTGCCAATCCGCCCGGCCCGAGCACCATGCCCGCGAGGGTGGCGGTATACCCCATCAGTGTTTGAAGATAAATCGGCAGAAGCACGATCGAGCCGAAGAGGTTGAAGAAGGCGAAAAACATCACGAGACAGCCGGTGGTGAAGGAGATGTTCCTGAAGGTCTTGAGGTTCACTATCGGGTGCTCCGCGAAATACTCGACGATGATGAAGAGCACCAGCGTGACCGCGGCGATAAGGCTGAGCCATGTGATGAAGCCCGAGGCGAACCAGTCGTCCCTCTGTCCCTTGTCGAGGACGATCTGGAGGCTGCCGAGCCCCACCGAAAGGAAGAGAAGACCGTAGTAATCGATCTTCATCTTCGTCCGCTTCATGTACGGAGGGTCGATGATGAAAAAGAGGATCATGATTATCGATACGACGCCTATCGGTATGTTGATGAAGAAGATCCAGTGCCACGACCAGTTGTCGGTTATCCAACCGCCCAGAAGCGGTCCCACAATGGGGCCGAACATGATTCCCACACCGAACAGGGCCATCGCCATGCCGTGCTGCTTCCGCGGAAAGGTCTCAAGCAGTATCGACTGCGACAGCGGCTGCAGCGCGCCCCCTCCCACTCCCTGAAGCACCCTGAAAAAAACGAGGCTCATGAGGTTCCAGGCAAGACCGCAGAAAAGGGAACTCGCAGTGAAAAGGCCAACGGAGAGGATCAGGTAGCGTTTCCTTCCGAAGACCCTGCTCAGCCAGCCTGTCATGGGGATTATGATCGCGTTTGAGACCAGATAGGAGGTGATCGTCCAGGTCGCCTCGTCGATGCCTGCCGAGAGGCTGCCCCGGATATGGTCGAGCGAGACGTTCACCACCGACGTGTCGATGATCTCGATCAGCGTCGGGAGCATCACAGTAATGGCAACGAGCCACTTGCTTATGGCGAACGCCTCGGGGGGAAAACCCGCTTGTCGTTCGTCAGCCATGCGCGGTCATATCCAGGGAAAGTAAACTTTCTGCACATATGTTAGTAGTCACTTACATATTGTGCACTTCCGGGCGCGGGCGAGTCAATGAGTCGGCGTGTCTTGAGGCTTGGCTTCAGCTTCAGAGTTTGAGACTATCGCGCGGCTTCCCCATGTAAGGTGCTATGGGACCGTGGTACTGGTGCACTTCTGTGCTTTCAGTCCCCGAGCTTCGCGCTTCCGCCCGTCTGCCCTATCATTGGCGCTGCGATACTACGGCACTATTGTACTTTCGAACTATTGCTCTGGCGTTCCATTGTCACGTTTCCTCATCCACAAAGGCGTCCTTCAGAAGCCTGCTCTGCCGCTCGAAGGCCTGTCGCGGGTTCTTTGAATCCTTCATGAGTGCGATCTCCTGGGTGATGAGACGTGCGAGGTTCAGGATGTGGGTATCGGATTTGGACGACTCGCGGCGGTAAAGCGGATGGTCGCGGTTGATGTAGATCGTCGTCTCTTCGGTAAAGACCTCGGGGCCTTCCTCGCCGAAGCTGTCGACAACACAGGAGACGCCGTATTGCCCGAACTTCATCTTCTTTATGACCGCATTGGGTGTGAGCTTCTTCACCTTCGGCCGCTTTTTCCTCTTTTTCTTCTCAGGCCCTTTACCCTCGCCCTCGCCTGCCGCCCCGCTGACTTCGCTCGCCACCTGCTCCTCTCCCTTCTTTTCGGAGAGAAGTCCCGCACCTCCTATGCCTTTTGAAGCCTCATCGGCAATGGGAAGCGCACCGAAGGGAGACAACTCAGGGTTTCGATACAGTGCCTTATAGATCCGCTGAAGGGCGTCAGTCAGCGCGCGGCTCACAACCCTGCCCTCCTTCTTTGCCGTCAGACGGAGAAGCAGTTTCCTTACATCCTCGATTTGCCTTTCCATAACGGCCGCGAAGGCGCGATATTCGGGAGAGTCTTTCACAAACCCGGTCCTGTCGCTGGTCACCGGAAGAAAATCCGCATTTACCTCACCCCGCACCCTCGCCATCACCTTCCCCCAGGTCTCCATGCCGAAGAGCTCTCTTCGTACGGTCACCTGCTTGACCTTTACCTCTACTCCCAGTTCATCCGTCGAGGCCATGGTCTGGGGCAGGATGACCACCTCTCCGTGGACCGGTCCGAATTCAGTGCCTTCGAGAAACGGGACCTTGTGGCCTGTGAGGCTCCGCGGGGTAATGGTATGACTGTTGAGCCTCACCCTGAAATTCGGCGCCTTAAGAGGCGTGCCCTCAATGATCCTGGCCTCGATATCCGCAAGATCGAACCTTCTGGTGAGTCCGGTAAGCATGACAGTCGTGCCGTTATCCCTCCTGAAGTCTGGCGGCATGATTGCAAGTGGAAGGCTCCAGACGTCCCCGGCCTTCTCCCACTCCCGCTTGTCGAAGACCACCCTTCCAACGAAGTCGTCCTTCTTCGTGAGCACCTCGAACCGCTCGCACGCAGAGAGGCTGGCGAACTTGCGGATGCCGAACTGCCCGATCCTGTCGCGGTGATAAAGCGGAGACTTCGCGGTGTGCAGTTTCAGTTGTGAGCCGATGCTGAAGTACTGCCGGAGGCCTTCCCGGTCCATGCCGGTGCCGTTGTCCTTTATCTCGATGCCGTCTTCCGAAACGGCGATCTCCACCAGCGATGCGTCGGCGTCATAGGCGTTGTTGACGATCTCCCTGATGAACTCGATACTCTCGGTGTAAAGCCTCTCGCCAATGGTGATGATGTGGCTCTTGTCTACAGTGACCGGGATATATTCTTTTTCATTTTCCATTCGGCTTTATTTTAACTTGAAGTGCCCCGGGAATGCATTGGCCTGCCGAATTGTTGTGGCAGGTATCTTGGGCATTTGAAAAGCCCTTTCAACAGGTATTATAATAAGACCGTTGAACAGCACCTTGAGGAGGTCAATTATGAGCACCAAGTTTTCCGAAGACATCGTCCCGCTGAGCGATTTGAAGATAAACCCCGGCAAGGTGGTCAGGCATGCCGCAGACGCACACCGCCCGGTACTTCTTACAAGTCGTGGAAGGGGGGTCGCCGTTGTCCAGTCTCTCGGCGACTATGAAAAGGCCGAAGAAGAGCGTTCTTTCATGCGCGCCGTCGCCGAGGGCCTTATGGACCTCGAAAAGGGCCGTGAAATCGGTCTCACCGAGGCAAAGAAACGGCTGGGTCTGAAATAGGCTGATGTCAAAAAGGCGGTCCATCACCTTTACAGAGTCGGCGGTCTCCGACCTTGAAAACATACTCGGTTACTACCGGGAGCAAGGCGCTCCCGAGACGGGGAAGAAGCTTGTAGCAGAGATCATCGGGCAGACAGAGCGGCTTTCCCTGTATCCGAAGTCAGGAAGGATCGTCCCCGAGTTCGGGATGGAGCAGCTCCGCGAAATCATCCACCCGCCCTTTCGCATCGTCTACCGTCACGAAAAAAACAAGATACGCATCGTAAGGATCTGGAGGAGCGAGAGGCAACTGGAATTATCATAGCCCTAAAGGCCTTTCAGCCCCTGTCAGTCGGAAGATTCCTGCTTCACTCTATAACATC
>JBJKSM010000104.1:0-3948 GCA_046704045.1 Thermodesulfovibrionales bacterium
CCGCCACGTCGCCCGCGCTCAGGTCGTCCATGAAATGGCGCGAATCCGTTCTGATCCCGTAAAAGAGGGCGCTTGCGAGGTTCCTGGTAAGGCGGATGCCCGCGGCCCGCAGGTATTCCGTCATAATGGATGATGTGGCGAGGTAGGCGGGCCGTATGTCGGTGTACTCAGCCGGTATGCGGTCCGTGACCGGATGGTGATCGATCACGATATCGCAGCGCGGCAGTTGAAAGTCCGCGAAAAAACCGGGCTGGGCATCGACCAGGGCTATAACGTCGGCGCCTGCGGCCTCCGCCTCGCTGACCGGGGACGCAGGGATGTCGAGGTGCCGTATCATGGAGGCGTTTTCGGGTCTTCCTATTGCGCCGGTGTAGCCGATATGCACTGCGCGATTTTTCGTCTCAAGCAGTTTCTTGAGGGCGAGTGCGCTCGCGAGCGCGTCAGGGTCCGGGTTCGCATAGATGATCACGCGGACATCCCCCGCGTCTTCACATACCTTCCTGAGGCGTTCCAGCCTGTTTAGCGAGTCGCGGTATGACGGCGTTGCCCTGTTCGTTCCTTTCATCAGTTAATTAATATCACAATAAGAGGCGCTTGTGATAAAAAAATGCTCTGCTCCGCTTTTGACACAAATGCGGGCTATTACGGGACCGTTAATGAGATTGACTAAACGGTGCGGAATCGTTCATGATTAGTACATGAAACGGCCGCAGGCATGCAGCGCTTACTCATCTGCACGATTTGACCGGCGTGGATATCTCCGTTTCGACAGGGTGCCGCCCGGCGCGTAATTTCTGAGGCATGGAGAGAGCAAGAGCCACAGGCTGTGAAACCTCCTGTGGCTTTTTTAATTTCGGAGTTATCATCGAGGAGGTTTTCATGATTATCGTGATGAAACAGGGGTGCAGGAAAAAGAGTATCGAGGGTGTGATGAAAGAGGTGGAAAAACTCGGTTTCAAGGCCCATGCGATCATCGGCGTGGAAAGGACGGTGATCGGCGCGGTCGGCGACGACAGGGACAAACACGTGCTCGGAGTCCTCGAAGCAAACCCCTGCGTCGAAAAACTGGTGCCGATCCTTCAGCCGTACAAACTCGCCGGCAGGGAGATCAAGAAGGAGCCGACGATCGTGGCTGTCGGCGGCGCGCGTTTCGGCGGAGGCAATTTCGGAGTGATCGCGGGTCCCTGCTCCGTTGAAAGCGAAAGGCAGATCGTGGAGACCGCGGTAAAGGTGAAGAAGGCGGGCGCAAGGATGCTGAGGGGAGGCGCCTTCAAGCCGAGGACCTCGCCTTACGCCTTCCAGGGGCTCGAGGCCGAGGGGCTGAAACTGCTCGCAAAGGCCAGGGAGGAGTCCGGCCTGCCTTTTGTAACCGAGGTGGTCAACCCCGAAGACGTGGAACTCGTGGGGACGTACGCCGATGCCCTTCAGATCGGTGCGAGGAACGTCCAGAACTTTTCTCTTCTCAGAAGGGCAGGGAGGTTCGGAAAGCCGATCCTTTTGAAGAGGGGCATGTCGACTACGATCCAGGAGTTCCTCATGTCCGCGGAGTATGTCCTTTCCGAAGGCTGCAGGCAGGTGATCCTCTGTGAAAGGGGGATAAGGACGTTCGAGAACGCCACGCGGAACACGCTCGACATTTCGGCGGTGCCCGTCATCCATGAGAGGTCGCATCTTCCCATAATCGTCGACCCTTCCCACGCCGCCGGATACAGGAATTACGTCTCACCGCTCTGCCTTGCGGCGATGGCCTGCGGCTCCGACGGGCTGATTATCGAAGTGCACCCCGAGCCGCTCAAGGCGCTATGCGACGGTCCCCAGTCGCTGGACATCGCGGATTTTTCGAACCTGATGAAGAAGCTGAGGCAGCTTTCGAGGTTCAGCGGGAAAAAAATGTAGTCTTCAGTAGCCGTCCGCCGGTTTCCTTCCTTTCAGCGACTTTATGTAGGCAACGATATCTTCCATCTCGGCGGAGTTTGGAGCGATGGCCTCGCCCCCGGCCGCGTTGACGATGCAGGCGTTGACCGCCTCCTCGAGACCCTTCTGCGTTTCGCCGCCAATGTGAAATACCTTCTTGTCGGCGGCCTCTTCCAGCCCCCTTCCGTCGGGATGGCATTCACTGCACGCCCTGACTCCGTTGGCGAACTTCGGGTCGTTGAAAAGGAGCTTTCCCTTTGCCGCATTCCCCGCGGCCAGAACCGTGGAAAGCATCAGCCCCACGGCTGCCGCCACCGCAAGCAGGAGAATCCTGATATAGTTCATTGCCCTCCTCCTTTCATTGTCACGACTTGCATGAAAAGTCTACCGCGTCCCCGGCGGGGATGCAACTGGGGGTATCGGCCTCCCAAAAAAAAGCCGGAGGGACCCTCTATCTTTTTCGTGAATATGTGGTATGTTTAAAAATAAGAAATATAAGGTTTATAATGTAATGCTCATAAGAAGCATCAGGAGAATGGAGGGCACGACAGTATGAGGGAAGTTGCAACAGATGAATTACGAAACCGGACCCGGGAAGGGAGCGTCTAATGGCCCAGCAGATCTCGTTCGTCATTATCGATAGTTCGGCTGCTTCAGCATCAGATATTGAGCGGGTCCTTGCGGGCAGGGACGATGATCTGAAGGTGGTCGGCACGGCTACGGATTTCGAAAAGGGATACGAGCTGATATTCTCGGAGAGGCCCACTGTAGTCATCATGGAGGCCGTCGAAGAGGACATCGATGCCTCTCTTGGAAGAATAAGGTCCATCCTTTCGCGCTTTCCGCGGACGTTCATCTTTGTAACGGGCGGACGCAGGTCATCCGGGGCCATACTGACATTGCTGAGGGCGGGAGCGACGGAATATCTGCCCAAGCCCGTGGCGGAGGCGGATCTCCGGTCCGCCGTCCGGAAGCTGATCAGGTCGGGGGTGGCCGTATCCGCCGGTGATGACAGGGGAGCGATTTACAGCGTCTTCAGCCCTAAGGGCGGATCCGGCGTCACAACCGTGGCGATCAATCTTGCTGCGAACATCTTCCAGGAAACGGGCGAGTCGACGGTCATTGTCGACCTGAACCATGTTACCGCCGATGTGTCTGCATTCCTTAATCTGCAGCCGGTTTACACCGTGCAGGACGCGCTGACAGGGACGAAAGAGCTCGAAAAGATGTCCCTGCGGAACATTGTGTCGAGGCATGCCTCGGGGATTCACGTCCTTTCCCAACAGTTGCACGTGGAGGCCTCGGCCTCTCCGTCGGATGAAGGCGTGAGGCGGCTGCTGGACAGCCTGCGGGGAATGTTCCGGCATGTTGTGCTGGACAACGAGCCCCATGTCAGCGAAGCCACGATCGGGGCCTTGCAGATGTCTGACGCGGTGCTCATGATTTTTGTAATGAGCCTCCCGGGGATAAAGAACATGCAGAAGTACCTCGATTACCTGGAAAGGAGAGACATCCGCGGGGAGAGGATAAGGGCGGTGGCAAACCGGTTCAACAAGAAGGGAGATATCCCGATAGCCGAAACCGAAAGCGTGCTTCAGCGGCGCATATTCTCTTTCATCCCCAACGATTATCGCACCGCCATAGAGTCTCTCAACAAGGGAATGCCGGTCAGTTCCTTTGCTCCCCAGTCGGAGCTGAACATGGCCATCCGGGACCTGGCGGCAAGGATAACGGGAAAGAAAGAGGAAGTGAAAACCGAAGACGTCATGGGCGTCTTCCGCCTGGGTAATTTTTACCGCGGTCTTGTCAGGCGATTCAGAGAGACCTGAACGGTCGGACGGCTGTTTCCCGACTCCTTTCGATGCATGATTTATTGGATGCAGGGTGTACCGCCGGGGACAGGGGAAAGGAAATGAGTTTCTTTTGCGAGATAATCGTCGGCGTTATTTTGCTCACTGCCGGTGCGAAGGTGCTCTGGCTGCCCCATCTCGTAGTAATGGGGTATCAGGTTGAAATGCCGGGCTACGACAAACC
>JBJKSM010000105.1:0-4615 GCA_046704045.1 Thermodesulfovibrionales bacterium
GCTCGACGAGAAGAAGGTAATGGATTTGATTTTCTCACCGGGCTTCAGCACAAAGGATGTGGTAAGCGAGGTCTCGGGCCGCGGCGTAGGCCTCGATGTCGTGAGGGAGAAGCTGTCCGGCCTCGGCGGCTTCACCGAGATAGAGACAGTGAAGGACGAGGGGACCACGTTCGTGGTGACGCTCCCGATCACTCTTGCGATCATCAAGGCGCTTATCGTGAGGGTCGGCAGTGAGCGGTTCGCCGTTCCTCTCACCTCCATGTCGGAGACGCTCATCATCGAGCACAAAGACATCCAGACGGTCGAATGGAAAGAAGTCTTTTTCCTCAGGGGGGAGATGCTTCCGATGATAAGGGTGAACAGGTTTTTCAATCTCACGGGCAACGAGTCCGAAAGGTCCTTTGCGGTCGTCGTCGGTTTTGGAGACCGGAAAGTCGGTCTGCTCGTCGACGAACTCTACGGGCAGCAGGAGATCGTGATAAAGTCGCTCGGCGATTATCTCAAGAAGCTCCGGGGGTTCGCCGGAGCGGCTGAGACCGGAAGGCACGAGGTGGTGCTTGTCCTCGACGTCGAGTCCATTATCGACGAATCGGTGATCAAACAAAAAGGAGGGGCATATGTATGAGGAATTCTACGGGTTAAAGGAGCGGCCCTTCAGCAAGACGCCGGACCCGAAATACCTGTTCCTCAGCAGGAATCACGAGGAGGCGCTTGCCAGGCTCCAGTACGCGGTCGAGGAAAAGGACCTCATCCTCCTCACCGGCGAGGTCGGATGCGGCAAGACGACGCTGACGAGGGCGCTCATGGACATGCTCGGCGAACGGTACCGCGTGATCAATATCATAAACCCCAGACTCACGGCGACTCAGTTCCTGAGGACGATCGCAATGAGGATGGAGATCGGCAACCCGCCGAACCATAAGGCGGACCTGCTCGATGCGATCTACCGCAGGGTCTACGAGGACTACGAATCGGGGGTGTCCCCCGTGATCATCATCGACGAGGCGCAGCTCATTCCGGACCGCGACACCTTCGAGGAAATACGGCTCCTGACGAATTTCCAGCTCGATTACACGAACCTGGTCAGTCTTGTCCTCGTCGGTCAGCCCGACCTCAGGAGGAGGCTGAACCACAAGACCTATATCCCCCTGAAGCAGAGGATCGGGCTCTTCTATCATCTCGGGCCGATCGCTGCAGAGGAAATAAGGGACTACGTCTCTTTCAGACTGCGCGTGTCGGGCAAGGAGGATCTGCTCTTTACCGATGACGCCCTCAGCGCACTGCACAGGTATTCCGGCGGTATCCCGAGACTGATTAACAGCATCGCAACATCGGCGCTCCTCGACGGATTTGCAAAAGAGGCGGCCGTCATCGGCGTTGCGCTCATCGAAGACGCGGCGGGGGAACTGGGACTCAATGGATATAGCGAAAATTAGAAAAAAGGCCAGGGAGAAAGAAAAGAAGGATGACGCTCAGTCCCTCGCTGTCGTCGAAGAGGCCGGCGGAAAAAGGGAAGAGGCGGTTCAGTCTCCCCAGGTGGAGACCGGGCCGGAGGCGGGCATAATCGTCGACGAACCGGAAGAAGCTGCCGGCGACAATGCCGTTTCTCTCGCGTCGTCTCCTGCCGGAGTTGAATACCCTGGAGATGAATCAGCCGGGAAGGAGAAAGAGAATCCGCCTCCCGAAGCGGCGGAAGACAGGGAAGATGTCGCCGAACTGCTTACCTTCAGCCTGTCGAAAGAGGAATTTGCGTTCAGGGTCTCCGAAGTCGAGGAGATCGTCCGTCACCAGCGGATAACGAAGGTCCCGACCATGCCGGATTATGTCCTGGGAATTACTTCCCTGAGGGGAAAGATAATACCCGTGATAGATCTCAAGACGAGGATTGTCTTCAGGGGCGCGCAGGGGGACGAGGCCGCTCCTGACCCGGGAAATTTCGACGGAAGGATGAAGATACTCATCCTGCTCGGCCCGAAGGGTCCCATCGGTGCGACTGTCGACGGGGTAATGGGGGTTGTGAGGCTGCCCCGGGGAGAAATCCTCGAACCTCCCGCGCACCTGCTGGAAGAGGAGAGGAAGTTCGTGGACGGCGTGGTCATCCTCGATAAACGCTTCGTATCGATCGTAAGATGCGAGGAGGCGTTGAAAATAGAGGCAACGTAAAGGAGAGCATATGCGCGTAAAGCTTGAATTCAAGATACTTGCTATCGTGGTGGTCCTTCTCCTTATCGGCGTTGCGGGAGCAGGGATCCTGGTGCTCACTATCGAAAAGGCGGGGCTGTACAGCATGACCGGCTCGAGTCTCGAACTGACGACCTCGATCATCGCTGAGGACGTTGAAAGGGCGATGGTCGAGGGCCGGACCGACCTTGCCAAATCCATGGTAGACGGGCTCAAGGGGAAAGAAGGCGTAAAGGAGGCCGAACTGCTCAATTACGAGGGACGCAGGGCATTGGACAAAACGGCTGCTTCTCCCGCGGAAGCCGTTGTTATGAAAAGGATCGCCGCGACAAAGGTCCCCGAGCTCATAAAGAGTGAGAAGAGACTTACCTTTTACCGGCCTCTCATCAACGCCGACAGGTGCAGGACCTGTCACGCAGCCGACCCGCCGGTGCTGGGTGCGCTGAAGGTATCCTTCTCCATAGAAAAGGAGTACCGGAAGGCATTCGGGTACATCGGGATTGTGCTCCTTGTTACGGTACTGGCAAGCATTTGTTTCAGCGTTGTCCTCTGGGCGTCTATCAGGAGGCTTGTCCTGTCCCCGATAAAGACGCTCGAGGGAGCTGCGATCAGGCTTGCGGATGGCGACATGGCGTTCGACGCGGGCCTGAAGAGCGATGACGAGATCGGGAGGTTCAGCAGGGCGATACGGGACTCGCTTCATTCGATAGGGGGCATCCTGCACAGGATCCGGGACGTGAGTCTGCGGGTCTCTCACGTGTCAGAAGATGTCGAACGCGAATCGAGAAAGGTGGGAGAGGGCACGGTGCTCGAGGCCGAGGCGATAAACAACATCTCCGCTTCTCTCGAAGAGATGAATGCGGTGATTACCGAGATCGCAGAGGGGACGGAAGGGCTGGCTGCGTCTGCTGAAGAAACGGCCGCGTCCATGGAGGAGATGGTATCCAGCATTACGCAGATAACGAGCAGCACGACCGACCTCTCGATGGCGGTCGAATCGACTTCCGCGTCGATAGAACAGCTCTCGGCCACGATAAGGGAGGTGGCGAACAATACGAACGAACTTGCGGTCGCCGCCGAGGATACGCAGAGCGCGATCACCGAGATCGCAGCCTCGATCAAAGAGGTGGAGCAGAGGGCCAAGGAATCGGCTCTGCTTTCCGAAAAGGTCAAGAAGGATGCCATTTCCTTCGGGATGACGTCCATAGAAAAAACGATAAAGGGCATGCAGGACATACAGGCATCGGTCGAAAAGACCGCCGACTGCATCGGGAAGCTGGGCGGCAGGTCGGAAGAGATAGGGAATATACTGAATGTCATCGATGACATTACCGACCAGACGACGCTGCTGGCGCTCAATGCGGCGATACTCGCCGCTCAGGCCGGGGAGCATGGAAAGGGGTTCTCTGTTGTCGCCGACGAGATAAAGAGTCTTGCCGAGAGGACTTCGCTTTCGACGCAGGAGATCGCCGAGCTCATCCAGGCGGTCCGGCATGAGGTGGCGGATGCCGTTGATGCCATGAGCGAAGGATTAAAATCGGTTGAATCCGGGTTCGCGGTCACGCAGGAGGCGGCGGATGCTCTCAGAAAAATAATCGAAACGACGAAGAGGTCCTCGGACATGGCTACCGCGATAGAATATTCGACTACGGAACAGTCACAGTCGGCGCGGCTGGTTTCCGAGGCGATGGAAAAAGTCCTTGCCATGGTCGGCTCGATCTCAAAGGCAACGACCGAGCAGGACAGGGGCATCCAGCTCATAATGAGGGCCACCGAGAAGATCAATGAGGTAACGGCCCATGTAAAAATCGCCACGGGCGAACAGTCCCTGAACAGTAAACAGATATCGCAGGCGATCGAACTTGTGTCCGACAAGAGCCAGCAGATTTCGAGGGCGATCAACGAACAGAAGATAGGCTCAAATCAGATCCTTACCGCCATAGAGAAGATCAGGGAACTCCCGAAAGAAAACAGGGACCGGGCCTTCAATCTCAATCAGATGGTCCAGGAACTCATGAAGGACGCCGAGCTGACGGTCATGGAGATGGAAAAATTCAAGTTCGCCGCTGATGCCGGGCAGGGAGTACTGCGGCTGGGAATCATACCTCTCGAATCCCCGGCTGTCATGTTCCGGAGATTCACTCCCCTGGCGGAGTACCTCGCCAGGAGGCTGGGCCGGAAAATCGACCTTAAGGTCGCGGTGGATTTCCAGGGCGCCGTCGCCGATATCGGACAGGGGATGACACAGGTCTGTTACATGACGCCTTCCACGTATATCGAGGCACACAAGAAGTACGGCGTCCGCGTCCTTGTCAAGGCGATGAGGGAGGGGAGGCCTTTTCAGCACAGCGTCATCGTTGTCCGTAATGACAGCGCTATCCAGTCCGTTGAAGATATCAAAGGCCGTTCGTTTGCCTTCGGCGATCCCCACTCG
>JBJKSM010000106.1:0-8538 GCA_046704045.1 Thermodesulfovibrionales bacterium
GCTGAAGATCGACGTAAAGATCTTCATGCTCCTCGTCGTGGTCGTTGCGGTCGCCTTCCTCGGCGCCGGATTCGCCCTGCGAAAGGGGGTTGTGCTCGCGATCATCTTCTTCCTTGCGGGCGGCTCAGCGCCGTTCATTTATTTATCGGTGAAAAAGAACATGAGGGTGACGAAGTTTACGGAGCAGTTTCCCAATGCGCTCGACATGATTTCGCGTTCTCTGAAGGTGGGGCATTCCCTTTCAGCGGCTATCCTTATGGTAGGCAACGAGATGTCGGACCCGGTATCGACCCTCTTCAAGGCCGCCTATGAAGAGCAGACGCTGGGGCTTTCCGTGAAGGACGCTCTCGGGCAAATGCTGGAGCGAATGCCGAGCTCGGACCTCCAGCTCTTTGCGACCGCGGTCAACGTCCACAGGGAAGTGGGGGGGAATATAGCCGAGAGCCTCGAAAGGCTTGCAACGACCATAAGGGAGCGGCTGAAGATAAGAAGGCAGGTCAGGGTGTATTCGGCGCAGGCAAGGCTGTCGGGTTATATCCTCGCGGCCGTCCCTCCTTTCATGGCGCTTTTTTTCTATCTGACGACGCCCGGCTATATGCAGGAGCTTCTTACAAACGATATAGGAAAATATGGTATCATTTATGCCGTTGTCTCCCAGATCATCGGTTTTATCATGATCAGGAAGATTATCAACATCAAGATTTGAGCATGAGGTCGCCGACGGCAATGAAAAAGCTGCGGCCCGTCGAGGTCGGGAGAAACAAGACATTCAAGGAGGAAACATGCCTCTAACAATTCTCGTTATGCTGGTGTTTATCGGGATCGCCTCTCTCCTGGGTTTTATCATGTATCTGCTGGTGCCGAAAAAGACCGTTTTGGAGGAGCGGCTTGACAGACTCGTCCCCGCAACCGGCGAAGTATCGATCTTCGAACAGCCCCCCACGGTCTGGCAGAAATTTTTGGGGCGCCTGGGCGCAAACATTCCCCTTAGGCCCGAAGAACATGGAAAGTACATGAGGATGCTCATCGCCGCCGGCATAAAAAAGCAGAGGCTGACGGTTTTCATGGGCGTCAAGCTATTGCTGGCGGTCGGCCTGCCCGTCGCCTATCTCGTTTTTTACGGCATCCCCTTTGAGAAGGACAATCTGACGAAGATCCTGTATGCGGCCTCTCTTGCCATCGTCGGTTTTATCCTGCCGAGCTTCTGGCTGTCCCGAAGGGTGAAACAGCGACAGATCCGGATCTTTCATGATCTTCCCGAGGTACTCGATCTTATGACGGTCTGCGTGGAAGCCGGACTCAGCATGGACGCTTCGATGATCAAGGTGTGCGACGATCCCACTCTGAAGAAGAGCCCTCTTGTCGACGAGATGAAGATCGTGCTGCAGGAGGTGCGCGCCGGAAAGCCCCGGCTCGAAGCCCTGAGGGACATGGGAGAGAAGACGATGGTGGAGGACCTCAGGGCATTCGCCGCCATGCTGATACAGACCGAGAAACTGGGTACCAGTCTTGCCCAGTCATTGAGGATTTTTTCGGATACTCTCCGGACGATAAGAATGCAGAAGGGGCAGGAGGAGGCGGCAAAGACAACGGTAAAACTCGTCTTCCCGCTTGTTTTCTTCATACTTCCCGCCATGTTTGTTGTTATGCTGCTTCCCGCGGTAATCAGGATATCAAAGGTCATGGCGCAAATGTAGCGGGCGAGCGAACCGGAAGACAGGCCTGTTTCAAGCCTGTTGATGACAAAAAAAAGGAGGTGAACGTATGAGCTGGAGCGCCGATACTGTTGTTCTTCTTGTAATCGCCGTTGAACTTGCACTGATCTATGCGAGACTCGGGACAAAAAAGGGCTGAAAGCTTTTATACTGAAAATGCTGCCTGACAAGCGCCCCTCCTGAAAACGGAGGGGCAACTTTTGGGTTCTTAAGGGATTCGTATACGTCTTCTCTCCTCTTGAGGTAACGCCCCCGCCTCCGGCGCGCCCTCTTACGGATAAGAGGGGGAGTTATAATACTGAAGGGGAGGTTACGGGCGAGGAGGAGAATGCAGATCCGATGAAAGCGGTAAATCTCACCACGGGAAGCGAAATCGCATGCAATGTTGCCGTCGCGCGGAGCCTTTTGGCCCGCATGAAGGGCCTTCTCGGGAAAAGAGAAATGAGCGATGGAGAGGGCATGCTGATAAAACCCTGCAAGGGAATACACACGTTCGGCATGCGCTTCGGGATAGACGCGATCTTCTTGGACAGGTGCAACAGGATAGTAGCCGTCCGGAGGGCAATTCCTCCGAACCGGCTCACCCCTTTCTATTTCGGGGCTGCCGGTGTTCTGGAGCTGCCGTCGGGGACCATAGATAAAATGCCGGCCGAGGTGGGGGATGAGGTAGGGTTTGTCCGATAAACGGATAGCGAAGTATTCCTTTCTCATCCCGTCCATCGCGGACGTCCTGCTGGTTAGTATTTTCCTTTTCGAGGCATTCAAGGCGGGCGTCGGCCTTCTGGGCGACTGCGACACCGGGTATCACATAAGGACGGGAGAATACATCCTGCGCACCTTGTCCGTCCCGCATCACGACATCTATTCCTTCATAAGGCCGCCCATCCCATGGACCGCGCACGAATGGCTCTCGGAGGTCATCATGGCCCTGGTGAATAAGGCATTCGGCCTTACGGGCATCGTGCTGTTTTTTGCGTTTCTGATCGCCTTCACGTATTATCTTCTTTTCAGGATCGTCAGAAAAAAACGGGGCAATATCCTTGCGGAGATCCTCGTGATACTGCTCGTCATCACATCGTCGGAAATACACTGGCTTGCCAGGCCCCACATCTTCACCCTGCTTCTCTTCGTTATCTGGTATGCCCTGCTTGACGAGTTTCAGTATAGAAACAGGAACTACCTCTATTTCCTCCCCGCGATAATGCTCCTGTGGGTGAACCTTCACGGCGGGTTCATAATCGGCTTTGTCCTTATGGCGGTCTACCTCTTTGACAACACCGTAAAGGTGTTCTCTGCCGCTGCCGGAGAAAGGAGCGAGTACCGGAGAAAGGCGCGGCTGCTCGGCGCGGCGTTCGCGGCCTGCCTTCTCGTGTCCCTTGTCAACCCGTACGGCTATCATATCCTGCTGTTCCCGTTCAAACTGACATCGAACAACTTTATTATGGACAATGTACAGGAATTTCTTTCCCCGAATTTCCATGAAGCGATGCCTTTCAAGTACCTGCTTTATCTGCTGATCGGCGTCTTCGCCCTCTCGGCGGGAAGGCTGCGGTTCGTCGAACTCGTCCTCGTCCTTCTCTTCACGAACATGGCTCTCTATTCCTCCAGGTTTATCCCTCTCTTTGCGATCATAGTGACGCCGATACTGGTTCGTCAGATGTCGACTCTGCTCGATGAATCCCACGGGAAAATCTTCTCTTTTTTCAGAAAGAGGGCCGGGAGGATAGGTTCCGTCGATGCGGCTGCAAGAGGGTATCTGTGGCCCCTTGCCGCGGTAGCTGTCGTGGCCGTTGCGGCGCTGAACGGCACGATCGGATTCCACTTCGACGCGAAGATCAAGCCCGTGGCCGCCGTGCGGTTCATGAAGAAGGAGCACATCAAGGGGAATATGTTCAATAACGACGAATTCGGAGACTATATCATCTATGCCGCCTCCGATGAGTACAAGGTCTTTTTCGACGGCCGGTCGGACATGTACGGAGCCGCCAGGATGAAGGAATATTTCAGGGTCGCCAGGCTTGAAGAGGGATGGAACGACGTGCTCAGGAAATACAACATCGATATGATAATATTTGACAACGACTCGGCGCTCTCCAGTTTCCTCCTGCAGAGAAAAGACTGGAAACTCATATACTCCGACAGGGTGGCGGATATATTCGTCAGAAACATTCCGGAATATGCCGCGCTCATCGAAAAGTACGGTACGACACTGCCGTTCAGACTGAACGTAACCCCCGACCCGAAGGGGATGCCTTTGCTGCCTGCCCATGGACCGAAGGGGCGGACCGTGGTATGATGTGAAACAGGTATGTTTACCTCTCTCTCGCCGGACAGCAAGTATATTCAGGACTGCCGCCCGGACTGTCCGCTGCTCGACAGTTGCCGCGCCCAGGGGCTGAAGCGCTGCCCCATGCGTCTGAAGGAGGCGGGCATTGCGTTTCCGTTCGCCTATTCCCTGCTGCTGCATACCATGGTCGCCTTTTTTATCCTGATGCTGCCGGTTTACGGCGGCAGAGCCGGCCCGACGTCTTTGACGAGCTATCTTGTCTTCCTGGCCGGGGGGGGAAAGCCGGTCCAGGCGCGTGGCGCGCCCCCGGAGAAGAAGCGCCCACCAGCCGGCAGGACCGTCGAGCGGAGAACAACCGGCGCCGGAAAAGCGGTCAAACCGGCGAATAAGGCAACGGTTGAGAAGGCAGGGGAGACACCTGAAAACATCGGACCTCCCATCCCTGCCGAAGAAGCGGTCCGAAGCGCCGCCCCCGCCCCGGACAACACTCCCGGGAACGCCACATCGAAAACTGCCGGCGTAAAGGCGGCGACAGAAATGGCGGAAGAAGAGGCGGTGAGTGAACCCGCACCGGCCGGGCGCGATGAGGAGAGCGACATGGAGGATCTCCCATCCACTCCGGAAACCTCCGCATCGCCGCCGGAACCCGCCGGTCCTGTTCCATCGAACCCGGCCCCCGGACCGGTCCCGGCAGGGCGGTCCGTCGCCGGGATTCTTTCGGACACCGGGGCTCTTCTTCAGTATCACGAAGCAGATAAAGGCAAGGTACCGTCCGCGGGAGAAGAGGCAAAGGCTCCGGCTCCGGTCCTGACGCAGACAGGCGGAAATACGGCTTCGCGGGATGTTCCCGCACCGCCAGCAAAGAGCGCCGCCGCTGCGCAGGGGAAAAAGCCGCCGGCAAACGGGGCCGGCAAGGGCGCGGCCTCAAAAATGGTTGCAGCAAAGACGCAAGGGAGCAAAGCAGCCGCTCCTGCCCCGGGGCAAAAGGAAGCCGCGGCCGTGCCATTGTCAGTACCCGGCGGCGGGCAGGCAACGGCAAGCGGCCGGCAGGCTGCGTCTCCGGCGCTGAAGCCCGGGGAGAAGGCCGCCAACACTCTGCCTACGGGTAAAGAGCAGGCGGGTAAAGAAACGAGGCCCGCTCCAATCGGCATTGCCGGAGCCGCCGCCCTTCTTCCGCAGGATATAAGGATCGAGGTCACTGTTACGGGAGAGGACAGGCCGTCCGTGTTCACGCGTCTATTAAAGAGAAATTATCCCTCTGCTGCCTCGGATTACACCGGGGATACGGATCTGTCCGTGAAGGGGGAGGAAGAAAGCGGGTCTTCGGGAAGCGTCCAGGTGAAACGGATATTTTCGGTTGTAAAGGCGGGTAAAGGCATATATACTTTTGTTATAGGAAACGAGAGCGGAAAGACATGTGTGGCGGACGTGGCTTTTCTTCTTTTTGAAAGGTCGGCAAGGGAGAGAAAAAAGGAGTATAAGGCTGTCCGGCTGCCTCCCGGCACCGGGGTGAAGTTCAGGTTTCTGGTCCCCGATGCTATTTTCTGGGACGACGATAACCGGTTTACAGGCAGCACGGAGGATTCGGATTCCATCACCAAATTCAATTCCGATACCGGCCTGATCTGGAGGGAGCGTAAAGACGAGTAGGAGGATGGTGCATGATGGCGAAGCCGATAGGTGAGAAATTGCTGGAGGAAAACGTCATTACGGAGGCGCAGCTCGGAGAGGCGCTGGAGCGCCAGAGACTCAACGGCGGCAGGATCGGCCACAACCTTGTCGAGCTCGGGTATATAAGCGCCGATAAACTCGGGAAATTTTTCTGCACGTGTCCCACGTCCCCGAAAACCGTGGAGGAAACAGGCCTCGAACTTTCCTTTATCTCCGACCTGATATTGAAGCACGTCCTTTTTATGGGCGAGTTTACCATTGGTGTCATATCGTCGGACATCAAACTGCCGGCTTCGATCGCAGACGCGGCGATCGAGGAGCTCAGGCGGGAAAAAATGATAGAGGTGAAGGGGGCAACTCATTTTGCGAAAGCCAGCTATCAGTTTCAGATAACGAGCCAGGGCAGGAAGAGGGCGCTGGAACTGCTCGATATTTGCGCCTATGTGGGGCCCGCGCCCGTCACGCTGGACCAGTACAAAAAGGCAGTGGAGCGCCAGACGATCAAGCACATCGTCGTGAACGAGGAGAATATGCAAAAGGCGTTTTCGAGCCTTGTTATCAGCGATGACATACTGAAACGTCTGGGGCCGGCGGTGAGTTCGGGAAAGGCCATGTTCATCTACGGCCCCCCCGGCAACGGGAAGACCACGATCGCCGAGACGATCGGGAAGGTGCTCCCGGGGGCCGTGTATGTACCCCATGCACTCATGGTCGGGGGGCAGATTATCAGGATCTACGACAGCGTGAATCACGCCGTGATCAAGAGCGAAGAGGGCCAGGATTCGGTGGACCAGCGGTGGATTCTCGTCAAGCGGCCCGTGATCATGACAGGCGGGGAACTAACGCTAAGGATGCTCGATCTTGATTTCAATGCCGTCTCGAAATTCTACGAGGCCCCGCTCCAGATGAAGGCCAACAACGGGCTGTTTATTCTTGACGACTTCGGCAGACAGCAGATCGATCCGCACAGTCTCCTCAACAGGTGGATAGTTCCCCTCGAAAGAAGAACCGACTTCATGACCCTGAATACGGGCATGAAATTCGATATCCCCTTTGACCAGCTCGTTATTTTTTCGACGAATATCGAGCCCAGGAGGCTGGTGGATGAAGCCTTCCTCAGGAGGATACGCTACAAGATCAAGATCGACCATCCCTCGGAACAGGCGTATGAGGCCATCTTCAGGAAAGTATGTGAAGCCAACGGGATCGAATTCCGCAAAGAAACATACAACCATCTCATGGAGCACTACTACCGGAGGCTCGGGATAAAGCTCAATGCCTGCCATCCGCGGGACATCGTCGACCACATAGTCGACGACGCCCACTATTATAATCACCCCCCGGCGCTTACCAAAGAAGGGATAGAGATCGCGTGGAACAATTACTTCGTCAACATGTAGCCCGGGCGGCGGCCGTTACATCAGATGTCGAGCAGCCTCATCCCGGCACCTGTGCCGAAGGAGCGTTTCAGTGACCTGTTCATGAACCGCTTGGCCGCCTTTGCCGCGTCGAGGGCGCTCTTGCCCCCGGCGAGGGCCGAGGCGACAGCCGACGAAAAGGCGCAGCCGGTGCCGTGGAACTCTCCGGGGAGTTTTCTGCTCCTCAGGTAATGGAACGTGCCGTCATAGAACAGATCTGTGGCGTTTTTTTCAAGGTGGCCGCCGGTGATGACGACCGCTCCGCACCCGAATCCTTTCAGCCGTATCGCCGCCTCCTCCATTCCTTTCCGGTCCTTTATGGCGATTCCGGCCAGCAGGGACGCCTCGTCCATATTCGGAGTCACCACGGAGCAGAGGGGCAGGAGTTTCTTCCGGATGACGTCGAGTGAATCTTTCTCGGAAAGACGTTTCCCGGAGGACGAACGCACGACCGGATCGAGTACGACGTTCCGCAGGGCGTATTCCCTGACGACCGCGGAGACGGTCCCGACATTCTCGCGGGAATAAAGCATCCCGATTTTCGTGGTATCGGGGACGAAGTCCGAAAGGACGGCGATGAGCTGCTTTCTCACGAACGAGGCGTCGACCGCCGCTACCGCGCTGACGCCTTTCGAGTTCTGCGCCGTGAGGGCCGTGACAACGGACAGACCGTATTCGCCGAAGGCGCGGAAGACCTTGAGGTCGGCCTGGATTCCCGCCCCTCCGGAGGGGTCGAAGCCTGCTATGGTGAGGGCTTTTTTCACTTGTAGATTATACCGGGAATATGGGGACTTGACAAGGCGGCTGGAATGTGTTTCCTTTATAGGAAAGGACTTTCTCAAAAGGGAAGCGCGCGAGGGGGCGCATGTTCAGGAAATCAACGTAAAAGTCTGGCACGGTTAATGCTTCTTCTTAGAGACTAAAAATGAGGCAGGCCGGCCAGCTCGGTTTTTTGGCTGATAACATAAGATGCTGACGTAAACGGCCTACAACGAGTCGATTTGTCTGATTCTATTATGAAAGGAGGTGTATGGTAATGAAGAGATTTTTCGCTTTGATGCTTTCCCTGGTGATGGTTTTCGCGCTGGCGCTGACAGTCGGCTGCCAGAAGAAGGAGGAGGCCCCGGCTCCCGAACAGGCCCCGGCAACCGCTCCGGCCCCGGCTCCGGCTCCGGCCCCGGCCCCGGCTAATGAGCAGGCTCCGGCTGGACAGCCTTCCGGCGAGCAGGCTCCGGCCCCGGCTCCGGCAGCTCCCGCAGGCAAGTAATACAGTATCGAATGCAGCAAAAAAAGGGCTCCTCGCGAGCCCTTTTTTTTGTGGTGCGCCCGGCAGGGCGCACTCTCTTGGAGGTGAAAGTCCTCTATAGGCCCGGTAAGGGGAACTATTAGCTGAACGGACAGGGCATCTTCCGTGAGGAAGGGTCCGGAGGGAACCGAAGGCAAAGCA
>JBJKSM010000107.1:0-31853 GCA_046704045.1 Thermodesulfovibrionales bacterium
ACCGCATACAGCCCTTTTGCCGGGAAGACCAGGGGAACTTCAATCTTCGGCCCGAAATGCGCGGCAACCGGCATATGCATATGCTCTTCATCGTGGCCGGCCATGCCGGGCACCTCGCCGTGGATGTGCATGAAGTATTTCAGGTCACTCGATACGATCGCAAGATGCATTGGCGCTGCAAGCCAGGGTTCGAGGTCGGTGACCGGTTTCCCGTCCTTTTTGAAGACGTAGAGGAGCACCGCTTTCCTGTCTGCAACAAGCCGCCCGGGTGTCGTCGACAAGACGACATCGAGTCCGCCCGTATTCTCTTCCCTTCTGAAGTCCCTTTTCGGGGACTCCATTTTCGGCTCGCCGGAGACATCGACGATGAAATGCCTCGCAAAAGGCCGTCCCTTTACCGCAAAGTTCAGCCCTACCACATAGCGGCCGGCCTTGGGAAAGGTAAACCGCACGAAGAAATGTCCTCCCTTCAGCACCTCCGGGGTAAGGCGTTCGAAATCGCGCGGGTGGATATGGGCGAAAACACTGAAATCCTGACTCACGATCACCACGTGCAAATATCGGGTATGCATGAGTGTAAGGCCCTGCAGAGGTTTCCCCTCTTTGTCGGCGAGAGAAAACCGAACTGTAGCAACGTGCCCTGCCGTGACGTGCTCGGGTTCCGTCGTAAGGTGTGAAATTACCTCCGACTCCCCCATGTGACGCGCCGCCTGTGCAGCGCGGGTGCTTTGCATTTTGTCACGCACGCCCATGCCTGCAGAAGCCGGGTCGGCTGTCAGAAAGAACCCCCCGCATGAAAAGATGACTATCAAAAGGATTGCACAGAGTCTGTAAGTCTTCATGGAACTCTCCTTTTGCGAAAAGAAATAGAAGCGACGCCCGTTTAACGCATATTCAAATTATAGAGGAATCGGTTTCTTTTGCAAGGACAGACGGCGGCGGCGCTAAAAAAGCCTCGGGTTTCCCGATCTCTCCTTGACCAGTTTCAGGAGGTCTTCATAGGAAATTGCCCTCACGCCGAGCGCCTCGGCCTTCTGCAGTTTCGAACCGGGGTCTGTCCCGACCAGGAGGTAGTCGGTGCTCGCCGAAACAGCGGATGCCGTATGGCCGCCGTTTGACTCGAGCAGGTCTTCGACCTCCTTCCTCGGTTTCGGAAGCGTTCCGGTTATAACGAAGGTCAGTCCTTCGAGGGGCCTCTCTTCTTCCCTGTCGGCGGCATAGTCGGGGTTGGTTATTTTCAGCCCGAGGTCCCCGAGGGTATTGAGTGTTTTGATGTTATTGTCATCGTTGAAAAAAGAGGAGACCGAATCGGCGATTTTCTCCCCCATCTGCCTGATTCCCGTGATCTTCTCCGGGGTGACGCGGTAAAGGTCCCGGAGCCTCCTGAAATTCTTTGCGAGCAGTTTTGCCGCATACTCCCCCACGTGGAGGATGCCGATTGCGAACAGGAATTTCGAGAGCGCCGCGTGACGGGACCGCTCGATCGCATCGAGCAGGTTCTGCGCGGATTTCTCGGCGAACCTCGGAAGCGAAAGCAGGTCCTCCTTATTTAGCTTATAGATGTCCTCGAAGTGCCTGATGAGTCCCCGCGAGTAGAGGAGCTCCACGTTCTTTTCCCCGAGGCCTTCGATGTCCATCCCTCCCCTTGAGGCAAAATGGATGATCTTCTCCCGCACCTGGGCGGGGCAGTGTAAAGAGACGCACCGCGCCGCGACCTCTCCTTCTTCCCTTACGACCTTCGAGCCGCAGGCCGGACATTCCGCCGGGATCGGGACTTTCTTTTCCTTTCCGGTCCTCTTTTCCGTGACGACCTTGATTACGTGCGGGATCACGTCGCCGGCCCTTTCGACCACCACGGTGTCTCCGATCCGGATGTCTTTCCTCTCCATCTCGTCCCAGTTGTGAAGGGTAGAGCGCGAGACCGTGACGCCTCCTATCCGCACCGGCTCGAAGACCGCATATGGCGTGATCACCCCGGTCCTGCCGACGCTCCCGCGGATCTCGCGTATCTTCGTGGTGGCCTGATGGGCCGGGAATTTGTATGCGACAGCCCAGCGCGGCTCCCGTGTCTTGACCCCGAGCTTCTGCTGCAGCGAAAATTCATTCACCTTCACCACCGCGCCGTCCGTCTCGAAGCCGAAGGTCTGACGGTCCTTCTCGATCGCACCTATCGCTGCGATCACCTCCTCGATGCCGCGTACCGCCCGCATTTTCGCGGGGGTCGGGAAACGGGCGGCCTTCAGCCAGTCGATGAATTCCGACTGGCTTCCGAAGCTGATTTCCCCGGACCTTCCGATGCCGTAACAGGCGAGGTAGAGTTTCCGTGCCGCGGTGACCGAGGGGTCGAGCTGCCTGATCGATCCCGCAGCCGCGTTTCGCGGATTGGCGAAAAGGGGCTCGCCCCTTTCCTCCCGGTCCCTGTTGAGCTTCTCGAACTCTTCGAGGTCCATGTAAACCTCGCCCCTGATATCGATCACCCCGGGCGCCTTCGTTCCCTCGATCCTGAGAGGGATGGACCGTATCGTCTTTACGTTCTGCGTCACGTCCTCGCCTACGCTTCCGTCTCCGCGCGTTGAGGCGCTCGCAAGAGCGCCCTTCATATAGGTGAGCTCGATCGCGAGGCCGTCGTATTTCGGCTCGACGGTATAGCCGATCTCTTCATCGGTCCCGAGGAGTTTTCGTACACGCTTGTCGAATTCGCGGACCTCGTCGCAGGAGAAGGCGTTGTCAAGGGAAAGCATCGGCTCGGCGTGCGTCACCTTCTCGAACTTTTCCAGCGCCGCCGCGCCTACCCGCTGCGTCGGGGAATCGGGCAGGACGTATCCGTATTTTTCTTCCAGGTCCCTTAACTGCCGGAAGAGACGGTCGTATTCCTCGTCTGCGATAATCGGGGCGTCGAGGACGTAGTAGCGGTAACTGTGATCGTTCAGGTCCCTGACGAGTTTTTCTATCTTTTCTTTGATGTCTTTATTTATCGCCTGTGGCATAAATAGTCACCTGAAATCCATCGGTCTGAAATTCTCCAGCCTATCGAGGCATCGATCAAGACTTGGGGCGTTCTTTCTTGCGGTCTGCAGATCCATCTTTCTCGAACAAAGCGTATCATTTCAGACGCATACAATCGTCCTAAACAAATCCCCATGGTTTGTCCTGTCGCCCGGACGGTCTTCCTTGCAACAGTCTCATCTACCATTCCTTCCACCAGCGTGTCGATAATCATGGGTCAAAAAGCAAACGCAAGTTGATCGGAATCCTTTGGCGCCGAGCTCTCATGCGGTATTATAATGCATCGGCCAAAAATTCGTTATCCGAATTATACGGGCGGGTCCGAAACACGGCGGATTCAGGGCCGAGGCACCGCCGCGCCCGCGAAAGGGCGCATGCAATGCGCCTCTACAAGGCATACAATAAAAGCAAATGGTCTATAAAATCCTCGCCGATATTGTTGTGGTCGTCCATTTTTTCTGGATCGTGTTTATCATCCTCGGAGGACTGATCGGGGCGAGACGCAGGGCGGTCGGGATTGCTCATATCTCGGGCCTCGCCTTTGCCTTTGTTATACAGGTTTCGGGATGGTACTGCCCTCTCACGGACCTTGAGGTGTGGCTGAGATCGCAACAGGCCCCGGGGCTTGCCTACCATGGCTCATTTATCGTTCATTATATCGAGGAGCTTGTGTATATCGATGTGCCCCGCGGGGCCATCATTGTCCTCACGGTGCTTCTGTGCGCGTTCAACGGATGGCTCTACCTGAGGAAAAGATGAGGGTGTTGATCATAAGACGCCCTTCCTGAACCGGCCTCCGCGCGGGAGGATCGAAATCCCGGATTTGTCGATATGGCAGCGGAAACGGTCCCTGTCGGGATCGAAACCGAACTGTTCGCCTTCGTTGATGACGTTCATTTTGTCAACGATGACTTTTTTCAGTTTGCTCCCCTTCTTTATCACAACGTGGTCCATGATGATGCAGTCTTCAAGGCTCACGTCGTTTTCGATCGCTACATTGCTCCGGATGAAGGAGTTGCGGATCTTCGCCCTTCCGATAACCGCACCCTCGGCGATGACGCTGTTTCTTATGTCCCCTTTCAGTATCTTTGTTGCAGAGCCGCTGAACCCCGAGGGGATGATCGGCCATAAGAGGTTGTTCAGCTCGAAGACCGGCCGCTCTCCGAGCATGTCCATGTGCGCGTCGTAGAAGGCGGCGATCGTTCCTACGTCCCTCCAGTAGCCCTCTTCCTCGTAGGGCATCGTACCCGGGATGACGTTGGCTGCAAAGTCGTAGGCAAAGACCTTTTCGCCGCCCACGAGATCCGGAATCAAGTGTGAGCCGAAGTCGTGCTGTTTCTTCCTCTGTGATTTCCCGAGCGCCTCCATGAGAACGTCGCAGTTGAAGATGTAGTTTCCCATCGACACGTAGGCGCGTCCGGGGTCGTCAGGCATAGGTGTCGGCTTCTTCGGTTTTTCCTGGAACCCCGTGATCCTTTTTTCGCTGTCCGTCATGATGACGCCGAAGGAGGACGCCTGCCCGATGGGGACCGGCCTCGCCGCGACAGTGGCGTATGCGCCTTTTTCGACGTGGAAGTCGATCATCTGGCTGATGTCCATGCGGTAGATATGGTCTGCGCCGAAGACTGCAATGAGGTCGGGGTTGTGCTGCCTGATGAGGTCGATGTTCTGGAAGACCGCATCAGCTGTGCCCTGGAACCATTCCGGACCCATGCGCATCTGCGGAGGCACCACCGTTACGAAATGGTCCTTTATGACCGAGGAAAGGACCCAGTTTTTCCTGACGTGCTCGATGAGCGACTGGGACTTGTACTGCACAAGGAGATAAAGTGAGTATATCTTGGAGTTGATGAGATTGCTCAGGACAAAATCGACGATTCGGTATCTTCCGCCGAAGGGGACCGCAGGTTTCGATCGGAAGGAGGTGAGGGGGAAAAGCCTTTCCCCCTTGCCCCCCGCAAGGACAAATGCAAGTACGCGCGGTTTCGCCATTATTCCTCCAGAGTTGTTTGGTATGCCTATTCTCTCATATTTTCCCGCTATAATCCAGAACGGGCAGAGACGGAAAGGGGGATGCGTCCCGGGCTCAGCCGGGCGGCCAGTGCATAGCCCTGCCTCCGAGCAGGTGGAGGTGGATGTGATAGACGGTCTGTCCCGCCTCCGGGTTCGTATTTATCACGATCCTGAAGCCGCGGCCGGCGATGTTTCTTTGCCGTGCGATTGCGCCGGCGGTCTTCAGCATGCGGGCGATCAGGTCTTCGTCTTCCGGCGCCAAGTCAAGAGATGTCGGGATATGCTTCCTCGGGATCACGAGGACATGCACCGGAGCCTGGGGGTTTATGTCTTCGAAGGCGACGACCTGTTCGTCTTCGTAAACGATTTTTGAGGGGACCTTCCTCGACGCGATCTTGCAGAAGATGCAGTCAGTCACGCCGCTTGCCGCCCTTGCCGAACCTGTTCTCGAGTTCTCTGAAGATGTCCTCATGGTCGATGCCTTCCGCAGCCATCAGAACGAGACAGTGAAACCAGAGGTCGGCGAGTTCGTAGACGATCCGGGATCTTTCCCCCGCCTTGGAGGCGATGATCACCTCGACCGACTCCTCGCCGATCTTCTTCAGTATCTCGTCTTTCCCTTTTGCGAAGAGCGACGAGACGTATGACTCCGGGGAGGGGTTTTCCTCCCTTTCCCTGATGACCCTTGAGATGTCGTCGAGTATCATTTCCTGCCGTAGACGTCTTCTTCGGAAAAGGTCTTCCCGGCTATCTCCCGCCCGCCGATATCGGTATAGAAGCAGGAGCGGTGTCCGGTATGGCAGGCGCCCGGACCTTTCTGTATCACCTTTATCAGGAGGGTGTCCCTGTCGCAGTCATAGAGGATCGACTTCACCTCCTGGACGTGCCCGGAGGTCTCCCCTTTCTTCCACATCTTCGACCTCGAACGCGACCAGAAATGCGTGTAGCCGGTGGCTACCGTTTTTTCGAGGGATTCGGCGTTCATGTACGCCATCATCAGGACCTCGCTGTTTTCGGCGTCCTGGATGATCGCCGGGATTAGCCCGTTGCCGTCATATTTCAGATCAGGTATTTTCATGCGCTGCACGCTCCTAAAGTTTGTACCCTATTTTTCGCAGGAATTCCTTCCTTTGGGCCTTGTCCCCATCAGTTTCGATACCCCTCGGAGGGAAGCCGTCGATGACGCCCAGCACACCTTTTCCCTGTGTTGTTTCTGCAACGATTACCTCCACGGGATTGGCGGTTGCGCAGAATATGCTGCACACCTCGGGGCAGTTTTTCACCTGGTTGAGGACATTTATCGGAAAGGCCGCCCTCAGGAGGATGCAGAAGACATGGCCCGCGCCTATCGCCCGGAGGTTGTTTGCCGCAGTTTCCACGAGATCGGCGCTGTTCCCCTCGGTCCGTACGAGGCACGGCCCCGACGCCTCGGTGAAGGCCACGCCGAACCGGGCCTGGGGGACGGTCGTGGCGATGGCCTCGTACAGGTCCTCGGCTGTTTTTATGAAATGGGTCTGACCGAGGATCAGGTTGCAGTCTTCGGGCATTTCGAGTTTCACCGTCGTGATCTCCATTTTCCCTTCCTTTCGGCGGCGGCTCCCGGAATGCAGCCGCTGCCCGATCCGCGAAGCGGCAAAATCGCCGTGGATCGATATGCTATAATGAAAATAAATTTTTCCGGAGAAGTCAAGCTTTAAATGAAGCGGGCGATCTTTTTTGTCTGTATCATCCTTGTGTTCTTCCTCTCTGTTCCCTTGGAAGCCCAGGAGATATCGGGCCCCGAGGTGAGAATCGTGAAGAGCGACATCTATGTCACGTTCTCGCTGAAGCTGGACGATGAGCGCGTCCAGGAGATCAGGAACGGACTGGACAAGGACCTGAAATTCTACGTCGACCTCTTCAGGGTATGGAACATCTGGCCCGATGAATTCGTGCTCGGGAAGGTCTTCACCAAGACGGTGAAGTCCGATCCGATAAAGAAGGAGTACGTGGCCACTTCCTTTGACGGCAGCACGCTCATCCAGAAGAAGTTCAGGACCTTCGAATCGATGCTCGCCTGGGCCCTCGGCTTCAGGGACGTCAAACTGGCGAATACCCGCGAACTCGAACCGGGCCGGTATTTCGTGAGGATAACCGCCGAATCGAAGATACGCAAACTGCCCCCGGTTATAGGTCAGTTCATGTTCTTCGTCTCCGAAAACGAATTCAAGATCAGGCAGGATTCCCCGCCGTTTTCCGTCGAAGGCCGCAGAAGATGAAAAGCCTCCGCTTTACCGCAATCATTGCGTCCCTTGTCCTCCTCATCGTCGCCGTCTTCGGGGTCGAGGTCCATTACATGAGGGTCGAGAATGTGTCCTTCCTCACCAAGCTTATCCTCTTCGTCCTTTTGAACCTCAATCTCGTTGCGCTTCTGGTGCTGATGTTCTTCGTGGGCAAGAGCCTCCTTAAGGTCTATTTCGAGAAAAAACATCATGTACCGGGGTATAAGTTCAAGACGAAATTCGTCGTTGTCATCGTTGTGCTCACGATGATCCCGTCGATCTTCCTCTTCGTCGTTTCGAGCGGCGTCGTCACCCATTACCTAGACAGATGGTTCGACCCCCAGATAAAACGGCCGCTGCTGATGTCGATCGAGATCGCGAAGTCGGCGTACGATATGCAGCGCAGGGAGGCCATGGCTTACGCGAGGGCGGCGGCCTCCGGCAGGCGCATCCCCGGCAATTACAGGGTGAGGCGCCTCGTCTCGGTCCCGAAAGACGCGCCTGATATCGTAAGGGCCGGGTTCCGGGGCAGCGAAGACGTAGAGGTGGTTACAGGCAAGAAGGGGGAGATTATAAGGGCCGTGGCCCCGGAGTACATAAACGGCAGGCGGGCTGCAGTCATTGTCGTTGAGGCGCCCGTGGACAGAGACATAAGCAGGAATGCCGACGCGATCAGGGAGATCTACCAGAACTATATGACGCTCGAGGCGTGGAAGACGCCGGTGAAGACGAACTACCTCCTTTTCCTCGGCTTCTTCACCCTTCTCACCGTGTTCATGGCGCTCTGGGCCGGGCTCAGGATATCGCGGGGCATAACCGATCCGATCCAGAAGCTGGCGCAGGCAACCGACCAGGTCGCCCGGGGAAATCTCGATATGACTCTCGACATCAAGAGGGAGGATGAAATAGGTCTCCTTGTCAGCTCCTTCAACCGCATGGTAAAGGAACTGAAGGAGAGCAAGGAATCGCTGCAGCGCGCATGGACGGAATCGGACAGGAGAAGGCTGATCATCGAGAACATCCTCCAGAATATCAATTCCGGTGTCATCTCCCTCGACACCTCGGGCAACATCCTCACGATCAACGACGCGGCCTGCACTATACTCAGCATCACTCCGGGGGAGGTGGTGGGCAGGAATTATTCCGTCCTCCTGTCGATGCTCCACTCCGAGGAACTCAAGGAGATGGTGAAGAGCATCCGCGTGATCGAGTTTACGGGAGCGGAACGGGAATTCAGGGTGACGGCAGGCGGCAGGAGGATACTGCTGAGGGTCTTCATCACTGCGCTGAAAGACGAACAGAACTTCCTCGGAACGCTCGCCGTCTTCGACGATATCACGGATATCGTGCGGGCACAGAAGGCGATCGCCTGGCAGGAAGTCGCCAGGAGGATCGCCCACGAGATAAAAAACCCCCTCACGCCGATAAAGCTCTCGACGGACCACATGATCAAGAAGTGGCAGAACAGGGACGAGGATTTCGGTCCGGTCTTCGAACGCTCCACGAAGACGATCATCAGGGAGGTAGAGAGCCTCAAGAGGCTCGTAAACGAGTTTTCGAAGTTCGGGAAGATGCCGGAGGTGAAGAAGTCGCCGGCCCTCCTGTCGGAGATCATCGAGGGGGTGATCACGCTCTACAGCGATTATAAAGAGCTGGAGGTCACGCTGAAGAAAGAGGAGAACGAGCCGGTCGTCGAAGTCGATGCCGAGCAGTTCAAAAGAGTTATAATAAACATTGTGGACAACGCGATTCAGGCGATGCGCAACAGGGGCAGGATCATGATCGGGATCAGTCACGACATGGTATCCAACAGAATATATGTAGATATAGCGGACGACGGCCCCGGCATCCGTGAAGAGGACAAGGAGAAGCTCTTTTTCCCCTATTTTTCGACAAAGAAGGACGGCACCGGCCTCGGACTTGCGATCGCCAGCAGGGTCGTGGCCGAGCACCGCGGATATATCAGGATACGGGACAATGTGCCGACCGGGACGATCTTTACGATTGAGCTGCCGGTGGGGGAGGGATAAGTGTCGAAGGCGCTTGTGATGATCGTCGACGACGAGGAAGGCATAAGGGACACCCTTTCGGGGATTTTCGAGGACGAGGGGTACGACACGGTCACCGCGGCCTCGGGCGAAGAGGCCGTGCCCAGGGCGAAGGAGACGAACCCCGACATCGTTCTGCTCGACGTATGGCTTACGGGAATGGACGGCCTGGAGACGATGAAGGCTCTCAGGGAGCTTAATGCCGACCTCCCGGTCATCATCATATCCGGCCATGCAAGCATCGAACTCGCCGTGAAGGCTACGAAGATCGGCGCCTACGATATCCTTGAAAAGCCTCTTTCGATGGAGAAGGTCCTCCTCACTGTGTACCGGGCGATCGAAAAGAGGAACCTTGAGAGGGAGAACAGGGCCCTGCGCGAAAACCTGCTGAAGAGGTGCAGGATGGTCGGGGACTCTCCCAGGATGCGGCAATTAAGGGAGCAGATAAAGATGGCGGCGATGAGCAACAGCCGGGTCCTGATCCTCGGTGAGAGCGGCTCCGGAAAGGAACTTGTTGCGCGCCTTCTCCACGAGAACAGCCCGAGGGCGGGCAAGCCCTTTGTCGAGGTGAACTGCGCCGCGATCCCGCAGGAACTGATCGAAAGCGAGCTCTTCGGCCACGAGAAGGGCTCCTTTACCGGCGCCTTCGAGATGAAGAGGGGGAAGTTCGAACAGGCCAGCGGCGGCACCCTCTTCCTCGATGAGATCGGCGACATGTCGCTGCAGACCCAGGCGAAGGTGCTCCGGGTGATGGAGACGCAGGAGTTTCAGAGGGTAGGGGGAAACAGGAATATCAAGGTCGACGTGAGGATCATCTCCGCGACGAACAAGGACCTCGCCGAAGAGGTAAAGAAGGACAATTTCAGGGAAGACCTCTATTTCCGGCTGAACGTCATCCCGCTCAAGGTACCCCCCCTGAGGGAACGGCCCGAGGACATCCCCTCCCTTGTCGCCTATTTCCTCGGGAGCTTTGCCGCGGAGTACGGGCAGCAGCCCAAGGAGATCACGACAGAGGCGGTGGGCATACTCCAGAAGTACTCCTGGCCGGGGAATATCAGGGAGCTGAAGAATGTCCTGGAGAGGCTCGCGATCATGACCCCATCGAGGGTGATTACGCCGGCCGATCTCTTCATGCCCGATGCAGCGGGGGCCGATTACTTCTCTCTTGATTCGCTCAGGGACGCGCGAGACCTCTTTGAAAGGGATTTCATCGTCAGGAAGCTTGAGGAGAACGCCTGGAACATATCGAAAACCGCCGAGATACTCGATATCGAAAGAAGCAACCTTCACCGCAAGATAAAGGCCTACGACATAAGAATACCGTGAGGAAAATGCAGGCTTCATGGAGATAATCAGGATCCCGAGGATCATGCATGACACGTGCGGGAAACACTTTCTCAAGGGGAGGTCGACAGGACTCGTGCCGACGATGGGCGCGCTCCATGACGGCCACCTGAGCCTCGTGAAGAGGGCGAAGATGGGAAACGATATAGTTGCCGCGAGCATCTTTGTCAACCCCATGCAGTTCGGGCCTTCCGAAGACCTCGAAAAATATCCGCGGGACCTCGAAAACGATATCGGTAAATTGCGGGACCTCGAAGTGGATGTCCTCTTCCTTCCCGACAGCAGCCTTGTGTACCCGAAGGGTTTTTCGACGCACGTGGCGGTGGACGATGTTTCGGAGAAACTCTGCGGCGGTTTCAGGCCCGGGCACTTCAGGGGAGTGGCAACGGTTGTGGCAAAGCTTTTCAATATCGCCGTCCCTGCGAGGGCCTATTTCGGGCAGAAGGACTTTCAGCAGACGGTTGTGATAAAGAGGATGGCGAGGGACCTGAACTTCGACACAGAGATAGTCGTCTGCCCAACGATCAGGGAGCATGACGGCCTCGCGATGAGCTCGAGGAACATCTACCTTGACGCCGGGCAACGGAATGCGGCGGCCTCTTTGTACCTGGCGCTTCGTGCCGGCTCCGACTCGATCGCCGAGGGTGAGCGCTCTGCTGCCAGGATCAGGGCAGTGATGAACAGCGTGCTTTCCGCCGAAGCACTGATCACCGGGATCGACTATGCATCGGTCTATGACCCGGAGACGCTCGATGAAGTGACAGAGATAGGGGGCGACGTGCTGCTGGCGGCGGCGGCCCGGCTCGGCGATACGCGCCTCATCGACAACATACTCGTCAATACCAAATAGCGCCATCACAAAACAGGAAAGAACATTTAGCCACAGAGGACAGAGATCACAGAGGGAGGATTCAGGCTTTTACAAGAGTTGTTTTTCTCTTTTCTCTGAGTGCTCCGTGTCTTCTGTGGCGGGAATATGTTTCTGTCTTTTTACTTCCTGTAAAGCTTTCTGACCGTCGGGAAGAGGTCTATGTTCGTGTGGGGAAGAAACATCGCCGACATGTACTCGTCCATGAACCCACCCGACACCGAGAGCTCCACGTACGTCATCCTGGATGCGATCTCTTCCGCCTCCTTCCGCATCTGTTCCGAAAGCAGGCAGAGATGGGCGCCGGCGATCGAGGAATTGCCGATGAAGCTGAACTTCTCCTTCGGCAGGTCGGGGAGCATGCCGAGGATGATCGCCTTGTCGACATCGAGATAGTTGCCGAAGCCTCCGGCGATATAGACGCGCTCCACGATATCGAGGCTGAGGCCGACCTCCTTCAGGAGGAGCGTCACTCCGGCATAGATCGCGGCCTTTGCCCTGATGATGTTTTCGATATCCACCTCGGTCAGGACGATGTCCCTGAGTTCCCCGCGGTGGAGGATGAACTCAGGCCCCTCGTCTTCCACCTTTATCCTGCCGGTTTCGAGGTCCCTGACGAATTTGCCCTTCCGGTCGATCACCCCGGCAAAGAAGAGTTCGGAGATGGCGTCGATCATGCCCGAGCCGCATATGCCGGAAGGGGTTGTGTCCCCGATCACCCCGAGTGCCGGCTCGTAGGTCCCGGGGGCTATCTTTACCGATTCGATGGCGCCTTCCGTGGCCCTCATGCCGTGTCTGATCCCGCTTCCCTCGAAGCAGGGACCCGCGGAGCAGGCGGCGGTGATAAGCCATTCGTTGTTCCCGATCGCGATCTCCCCGTTTGTGCCGATATCCATGAAGAGTGCGATCTCCGGGCTGCGGTGCATCTTCGAAGCAAGGATGCCTGCGACGATGTCACCGCCCACGTAACTGCCTATGCAGGGTATGGTGTATACAGGCGCCCGCTGACTGATCTTGAGTCTCGCGGTCCCGGCCTTCCAGACCGGGAAATCATTGAGGGAAGGGATGTAGGGTTCCTCCCTTATGGACGACGGGTCGAGCCCCCAGAAAAGCTGGGACATCGTAGTATTTCCCGATATGACGACGGAGTCGACGTCTTCGCTGCCCAGACGGTTTTTTTCGATGACCGGAAGGAGGATGTCGTTGATGTCTTCCACGACCGCCTGCCTCAGATCGTTGAGGCCCCCCCCTTCCGTGGCGTGGATAATCCTGGTGATCACGTCGTCGCCGAAGCGCATCTGTGAGTTGTACGTCATACCGGAATCCACAAGGCTGCCGTCCGTATAGTCAACAAGATAGGCGACGACCGTCGTCGTCCCGATATCGACCGCTACCCCGTATCTTTTCGTTCGGCCCTGCGACGATATCGACACGGCCTCGAGGGCTTCCGTATAAGAGAGAGTGATCTTCCAGCCCGCGTCCCTCAGTGCCCTTGCCATGGTCGAAACAAAGCCGTTTGAGAACCGCATGCCCTCGATTCCATGTGCGGCGAGTGCTTTTTTTATCCGGGAGAGGTCGCTTATGTTGTCATGCAGCGTCGGGGGATCAAGGTCGAGGTCCACCATGCGCGTCATCGGCGAGAACCCGACACCGAGGGAATGGAGAAATTCCACGAGGTTTTTTGTTCTCGATACGGCGATCTTGTCGCCGATCACGAGTCTCGACTCTTCAGGTATCTCAATCAGAACGTCCCCCTCGGGAAAGGTTCTGCAGGCGAGCACGAAATTCTCTTCGATCTCCTTTTTCCTCAGTCTGCCGGTTGATTCGATCCTGCCGGGGCCTTCGAGGAGTTTTACCTTGCACTTGCCGCATACGCCTTTCCCGCCGCAGGAGGCCACAAGGAAGACGCCGTTGTTCTTCAGCGTCCTGTAAATGCTTTCGCCTGCCGCCGCAGCGACGGTCTTTCCGGATGTCGTCCTTATTTCCATGGATTTAATTGTATTAAGTAGAGAGAATCAAAATCAAGAAATCGAATTGCCTCATCTAAAAACACGTCGAAACGGAAAATGGCCGTCTGTGCCATGATAGAAAACAGGTCCCGCTTTCTGATACAATAATAACATTCAGAGATTCGAAATATTATTAACGAAGAGGACTGTCATGGGCATACTGCAAAACATATCGAATTTTTTCAAGCCTGCTGAAGATGTTACGCCGGAAAGGCTTCCGGGAAGAAACGAACCCTGCTGGTGCGGGAGCGGGAGAAAATACAAGAAGTGCCATATCCACGAAGACGAAAAAAAGCAGAGAAAGAAATACGAGGCAAGCTGCAGCAGTTCCGCCTGAAAGGCTTCCTGAGCTGAGTTCAGCTCATAAGACGGGAAATTCACCAGCACTTCTGCTCGCCCGAGCCCCTGTCGCCGTTTGCGATCGAGACGAGTGCTCCGTTCCTGAAGACGAGGACCTTTATGAACCTTCCCTGTCCGCAGTTGTAGTAAGCGGTCTCAACCCTTTCGGTGACGGCGCCAAAGGCGGATCGACTCTTCCCGTGTTTTTTCTTTGTTTCTACGCCGCCGGATGTGATCTCTTCGTTTTCTTCGGCGTAGTCGAACTGCCCGCACTTTCTGATCACGTCGTATTTCGAGTCCCCCTCACAGGCCAGCTCGGTGTAGCCGCTTCCGGTGTGAGAGATACAGCTCATGCAGGCCGCTTCCGGCGTCGCGACTGCAGAAATGGAAAAAATCAGGCATAGTGTGAGCATTGACAAGCAGCCCTTCATCGATGCCATATTCTTCCCTCCTTTATAAATCACAGCTTAGTCCCCTGTCACTGAGGTGTCAAGACTGCCGCGCTGCGGATGCTGCCGAACTGCAGGAGAATTCAGGCTCTCATATTGTCATCGCAAGTGGAAGTGTGGTATTTTATTTATGGTCAGTGATTCCCCGGGGCTGTAGCTCAGTTGGGAGAGCGCTTGAATGGCATTCAAGAGGTCGACGGTTCGATCCCGTTCAGCTCCACCAGAAACTTGTCTTCCGCCTAAAACACAGGTAGTTTCTGCCGGTAAGCGGCGTATGTCCTTTTTGCCATGCTCAAGGAGCACCGCCCAAGGAATCTTCATGAACCGATCGAACGCAGTTGCAGCGCGTCCGCAAACGGGCGATAATGGAACGGTGAAAGGAGGTTCAGGCGATGGCGATACAATGGAAGAAAGATGTCGAAGCTGCCTTTGCCGAGGCGAAGGAGAAGAGCATGCCGGTGCTGATCGATTTCAGCGCCACTCCCGGCTGAGGGGGTTGCGTTCGGCTGGAGGCCGAATCCTTTTCGGACGATGAAGTCGCAGCATTTATTCATAAGAACTTCATTCCTGTCGAGGCGCATATAAAGGAAAAACCGGCCTATTTCCACCGCTTCGATGTGCTCTGGACACCTGCGTTGCTGATCATGGACGTTGAGGGCGTAGAGAGGCAGCGCAACGAGGGATATCTCCCCGTGACTGAATTTCGCGCCTGGCTTGAGATGGGCCTGGCGCGGCTGTCTTTCATGCGCAAGCAGTGGGACGAGGCCGGTCAGAGGTATGGAAAGGTCATCGAAAGTTATCCTCAGACGGTTGCTGTTGCGGAGGCCATGTACTGGAAAGGCGTTAGCCGCTACAAGATGAACGACCACACTGCCCTCGGAGAAACGGCTGCCGCACTCGGAGAGAGCTATCCGGACAGTCTCTGGACTGTCAAGGCATCGGTCTGGCTGCGCTGAGCAGGCATGCCGTGGATGCCCCCGCAGGTCGCGTGACCTGCAATGAGCGAAAATGCCGTGCCCACTATGACGGGTTTATGACTGGACGAAATCATCTTCCACTGGTAATATGGAGCAAATGGGAATCATCCGGTGGCTGAAAGCGGCTCTTTCGCCTCAGCCGCAAAAGCGGCAGGGCAGGCACGAGAAGCCACATGAGACTGTCCCGAACGCGTCGTCTCGCTCAAGGGGAGCGAGGGCGAAGGACTCCCCGCAGGAAAAAGACGGGCCGCAGCCCACACACTCACACGCCACAAAGCGGCGTTACGGGCGCTATCCTGTCGAAGGCAAGGAACTCAAGGCGAGGGCGGCCCTGACCGAGATCATCGAACTTTCAAACGTCAGCATCGGCGGTGCATGTATTGTCACAACGAGGACACTGATGCCGGGGGACAACGTTCTTCTGAAAATTCCTTCCGAAAGGGTGGGGAAACCCCTTAAATGCACCATCATATGGGAGGCTGTCAGCGACAGGCCGCTGGAGCGGAACGGGGTGCCTGTACCTGCTTACAAGGCGGGGGTCAAATTCAACGAGGTGCCTCCCGACACCATTGTCCGGTTGAAGGACTTCATGCGTAGCGCAGGGATGCCCGAGGAAGGTGATCGCGACGGGAAGCACGGGCCGAGCCCCCTTCGTTTCAGCGTCCGGGTGAACGAAAAGGCGTGGATGAACTTTCCTGCCACATTCCGGGTAAAGAAGATCAGTCTCGGCGGTATGCTGACCGATGCAGCATCGGAACTGGAGATCGGCGGGAGATATCCCGCGGCGCTCTATCTGCCGGGCGCCGACCGTCCACTGAGGTTCAGCGGTCGCATCGCATCCAAAATCCCCCATGCAGACGGCTTCGATGCCGGGATTGAATTCTGCGATTTAAGCGATGACGACCGCAGCCGCCTTGCAGCATTTCTCGATACCCTGACAGCTGCACATCGGAATCCGTGCCGGGACGTCCTCAGACCTCGAAGGCGTCCTTGATATGCTCTATCGTTTCCCGCCCGTTTTCGATGTCTATGCTGAGGACGTCGAACCTTGCCGGCACTTCAGTCCTGAACTTCTTCATGAAGGAGAGGGACACCTTCCTCATCTTCTCTCTCTTCCTCCGGTCCACCGCTTCGAAGGGCCGGCCGAAGGCGATGTCTGCGCGTGTCTTCACTTCTATAAAGACGAGAACTTCCCCGTCCCTGGCGATGAGGTCGATCTCGCCGAAAGGGGTCCGGTAGTTTCTTTCGACGATCCTGTAACCCTTTTTTCTGAAGAAGCCGAGCGCGATCTCCTCGCCCTTTTTACCGAGTGAATTCATCCCCCTCCAGGCGCATGAGCAGTTTGGGTATTCCCTCTATATCCTTGATGTCCTTCCGGCACAGGATCTTGAGGATCCCCCTGAATGCCGAAAACTCCTCCCAGTGCCCCTTGAGGTTACCGGATACCTGTCTGAAGAGGCTCTCGCCTTTGCTGTCCCAGTCCAGGAGGATCACGACCTTCGAAAACCTTTCGGCGATATCCTCGCAGAACTCGTAAAGACCTTTCCCGCTGTGGAGGGTGATGATCTCGCCCGCGAGGCCGAGTTTCCTTAGGGCCGTCGAGTCTCTTTTGCCCTCGACGATGACGGGAAACCTCTTGTTAACCTCGTAAAGCGCCTCCAGCACCTGCCGAAGCCTTTCTGCCCTTTCCTGATCGTCCGCGGAAGGCGTATTCCTGTCGGTATTAAGCACTGCAACACCCCGGTCCTGGTGTTTATTTTCGTTATTATCTTAAATCATGCAAGGCCTCAATATCTATCGAAATTAGGGGGCTCTGAGGGGCCTTGCATTTATTGACTTTACCTACCGTTTCATATATTTTAGACGTATGGCAGTTAAATTAGGGCAATTATTGACAGCCTCCAGCATTATCTCCGAAGAACAGCTTAAACAGGCGCTCAATGTCCAGAAGCAGGAAGGCGGAAAGCTCGGGACGAACCTTATCAAGCTGGGGTTCATCACCGAGGACAAACTCGTCGCCTTTTTGAGCAAGCAGTATGGCGTCCCGGCAATCAACCTCGCCGAATTCAAGATAGACCCCGTAATCCTGAAACTCATCCCGTCGGACATGGCGAAGAAGTACCTCATCATGCCGGTGGCTCGTATCGGTGCGACGCTCACCGTCGCCATGGCGGATCCGTCGAATGTATTTGCGATCGACGATGTGAAGTTCATGACCGGCTACAACGTCGAGGTCGTCGTTGCGTCCGAATCCGGGATCATCGGGGCGATCGGCAGTTATTACCTCGGCAAGGGCGAGGGGATGCTCGCTACGGCAACGGCAACCGCGCCTCAGGCTTCGGCATCGATCCAGGCAAAAGATTACACCCTGTCCGATGATGACATGAGCGATCAATTCGAGTCCACATCCTTCGACGAAGGGCCGAGCGTGAATGTGGATGAGTTCGACAAGATCGTCGGCAGCGCCCTCGACAACGTCGATGTGCTTGAGGAAAAAGACGACACCGAGGTTGTGAAGGAAGTCGAGGCCCCGATCGTGAAGCTCGTCAACGGTATCTTCGTGAACGCCATAAAGTCGGGAGCCAGCGATATCCACGTCGAGCCATATGAAAACTCCCTCAGGGTGCGGTACAGGATCGACGGAGTCATGTATACGGTCATGAACCTTCCCACGAAGATAAGGGCCGCGCTGACTTCGAGAATAAAGATCATGTCAAAGCTCGACATCGCCGAGCGCAGGCTGCCACAGGACGGGAGGATCAAGCTGAAACTCGGCAAATAGAGGGATATCGATTTCCGTGTATCCGTCCTGCCCTGCCTGTTCGGCGAAAAGACGGTGTTGAGGCTCCTCGACAAGGGAAACCTCCAGGTCGACCTTACAAAATTGGGTTTCGAGCAGGCCGCCCTCGACGACTTCATGGAGGCGCTCAACAAGCCGTACGGCATGCTTCTGGTAACTGGACCCACTGGCAGCGGAAAGACGACCACCCTATATTCCGCGCTCAATTACCTGAACAAGGCGGACACGAACATCATGACCGCCGAGGACCCCGTCGAATTCAACTTTATGGGCATAAACCAGGTGCAGGTGAAGGAGGAAATAGGCCTCACCTTTGCTGCGGCGCTGCGATCGTTTCTCAGGCAGGACCCCGATATCATCATGGTGGGAGAGATCCGGGACTTCGAAACCGCCGAGATCGGCGTCAAGGCGGCGCTTACCGGTCATCTCGTGCTGAGCACCATCCACACGAACGATGCCCCGGGGACGATAAGCAGGCTCCTCAACATGGGCATCGAGCCTTTCCTCGTTTCGTCTTCCGTTATCCTGATCCTTGCCCAGAGGCTCGCAAGGCGGATCTGCAACCAGTGCAGGGAGGAGGAGAAATTGCCGGCCGCTGCCCTTATAAAGATCGGATTTTCAGAGGAAGAGGCCGAGACGATGAAATGCTACAAGGGAAAGGGCTGTCCGACGTGTAACGGGACGGGATATAAAGGAAGGATCGCCCTTTACGAGGTCATGCCGATCGGGGACGAGTTGAAGGAATTGATACTCGAAGGCGCGTCCACTGCGGACATCAAAAAGGCCGCGATACGCCTCGGCATGAAGACGCTGAGGATGAGCGGGTTGAAAAAGGCGGCGGAGGGCGTGACCACGATCGATGAAGTGATGCGCGTGACCTTCGGAGATTAAAGGAGAATTGCATGGCAACTATTTATGACCTGCTGAAAATCATGATCGAAAAGGGAGCATCCGATCTGCATATCACGACGGGAAGCCCGCCCCGTCTCAGGGTTGATGGGAAGCTCATCCCGCTCGACCATCCGAGCCTGACACCGGCTGAGACCAAATCCCTTTGCTACAGCATAATGACGGACAACCAGAAGCACAAGTTCGAGGAGAACAATGAACTCGACCTCTCCTTCGGGGTGAAGGGGCTGAGCAGGTTCAGGGGGAACATCTTCATGCAGAGAGGGGCTGTGGCCGCCGCCTTCAGGACCATACCCTTCGAGATAAAGTCCTTCAGGGATCTGGGGCTTCCCGAGATCGTAAATGAACTCGTGAAAAAGCCGAGGGGACTCATACTCGTCACCGGCGCGACAGGCAGCGGCAAGTCGACAACGCTCGCGGCGATGGTGGACAGGATAAACGATGAGAGGTTCGACCACATCATTACCGTAGAGGACCCTATCGAGTATCTGCACGGCCACAAGAAATGTCTCATTAACCAGAGGGAAGTAAACGCCGATACGGCATCGTTCAAAAACGCCCTGAGATATGTCCTGAGGCAGGACCCCGATGTGGTGCTCATCGGCGAAATGAGGGACCTCGAGACGATCGAAGCTGCACTTACGGTTGCCGAGACAGGCCACCTCACGCTCGCAACGCTGCACACTAACTCCGCCGTCCAGACGATCAACAGGATCATCGACGTCTTCCCCCCCCACCAGCAGGAGCAGATCAGGGTGCAACTCTCCTTCGTGCTCGAGGGCATCGTTGCACAGCAGCTGATACCGAAGAAGAACGGGAAGGGCAGGGTGCTCGCCGTGGAACTGCTCGTGCCGAACCCTGCGATCAGGAACCTGATAAGAGAAGACAAGATCCACCAGATCTATTCGATGATGCAGACGGGCCAGACGAAATTCGGCATGCAGACGATGAACCAGTCGCTGTTTGAACTGTACGGAAAAGGGTACCTTTCGTATGAGGACGCGTTAGGCAGGTCCCCGGTACCCGACGAATTAATTACGATGCTCCAGAGGGCGAGCTCCGCCCCTGGCCGCGGGAGGTGATGGACCGATGGCAAGTGTCTTTGAGTGGTCGGGAAAAACGATCAGGGGAAACGTGGAATCCGGGGAGATAACGGCGGCCTCGAAGGAAGAGGTGATCGCCCAGCTGAGAAGACGCAATATCACAGCCACAGTCGTCAGGCCGAAGGAAAAGAAGAAATCCTGGACGGAGATCAGTTTCGGCGGGGGAGTAAACGACAAGGACATTGTTATCTTCACGCGACAGTTCGCCACTATGATAGACGCCGGTCTCCCCCTTGTTCAGGCCCTGGACATCCTTTCGACACAGGTTGAGAACAAGTTTCTCGGCAAGACGCTCGCCGCGATCAAGTCCGATGTCGAGTCGGGCTCTTCTTATGCCGATGCGCTGAGAAAGCACCCGAAGGCATTTACCGAACTCTATGCGAACATGGTCGCTGCGGGCGAGTCGGGGGGTATCCTCGATACGATCCTCAACAGGCTCGCCGCGTATATCGAAAAGGCGATGAAGCTCAAAAAGAAGGTGAAGGGGGCCATGGTGTATCCGGCCGTCGTCTCGTCGATAGCCATTCTCGTTATCGCTATTATCATGATCTTTGTCGTCCCGACTTTTTCGAAGATGTTCGCGAGCTTGGGGGGAACGCTTCCGCTGCCGACCCTTCTTATTATTAAACTGAGTCATTTTATCGCGGGCATGGGCGGGTTAATGGTGCTTGCGACGATCATCGTTTCAAGCGTCGCGTTTGTCCAGATCAGGAAAAAGGAGGCGGGGAAAAAGGTGACGGACGGGATATTCCTTAAGCTCCCGATCTTCGGAATGATCCTCAGGAAAGTGGCGGTCGCGAAATTTACGAGGACCCTGAGCACCCTCATCGGAAGCGGGGTCCCTATTCTAGACGGACTGGAGATAACCGCCAAGACGGCTGGGAACAAGGTCATCGAGTATGCGGTCATGGATGTGCGAAGCGCCATCTCCGAGGGAAAGACCCTTGCCGAGCCGCTCATGAAATCGAAGGTCTTTCCGCCGATGGTGACCCATATGATAGCGGTCGGCGAATCCACGGGGGCCCTCGACGTCATGCTGGGCAAGATAGCCGACTTTTATGACGAGGAGGTTGACAGTGCCGTTGCCAACCTGACTTCGATGATGGAGCCTATGCTGATGGTCTTCCTCGGCGGGACCGTAGGTTTTATCGTTGTCGCAATGTATCTGCCTATCTTCAAGATCATTACTCTCGTGAAATAAGTCCATGGCGGGAGAACACGCCCTGACTGTCAGAATAAAGGCCCTGATCAGTTTCAGGGCCGTTTTTGTTACCCTCCTTCTCGGCTCGGCCTACATGTTCAAGGTCGATTATTTCTATGCCCGGCCCGAGGCGATATCCTGGTACATCATCTCCCTCTACCTGCTGACCATCGTCTATTCCCTTCTCCTCACGAGGGTGGGAAATCTTTTCTTTTTCACTTATGTCCAGCTGATCGGAGACGTGCTTGCCGAGATCGCGCTCATTTATCTGACGGGCGGCATAGAGAGCTGGCTTTCCTTTGTCCTCATCCTTACGGTGCTTTCTTCGAGTATTGTACTGAACAAGAAGGCCGGATACGTGATCGCCAGCCTTGGCAGTATCCTCTATGGTCTTCTTCTCGACCTTCAGTTCTACAACCTGCTGCCGGTGCCCCATGAGTTCGTTTCCTCGGAACGGGAGTTCTTTTACAATATCTTTGTCCACATCCTTGCGCTTTATATCACTGCATATCTGAGCGGGTATCTTTCCTACAGGCTCGAAAAAACGGTGGAGAAGCTGGAAGAAAAGGACGGCCACCTTAAGGACCTTGAATATTTCAATCTCAAGGTGATAGAGAGTCTTCCGAGCGGACTCTTCACGACGGACATGGCAGGGGACGTCCTGGTTTTCAACAGGGCCGCGGAGAAGATCACGGGGAGAGGCAGAGAAAAAGTGATCGGGAAAAAGATCGACGCTGCGCTCCCCTTTCTTGAGTTTCCCCTCCGGGAGGGGCGACGAATGGAAGGCCTTCTGGAGGGCGGCGGCGACTCCCGGAAGATCATCGGCATAACTATTACTGCGCTTGAAGATCTCAGCGGCAATGAGACCGGCTACATCGGCGTCTTTAACGACCTCACGCAGTTGAAGACGCTTGAGATGGAGATCAAGCAGAAGGAAAAGTGGGCGGCCATCGGAGAGCTGTCGGCGAACATCGCCCACGAGATCCGTAACCCCCTGGCTTCCATGCGCGGGTCTATCGAGATGCTCAGGGAAGACAAGATCCCCGGTAAACACAGGGGAAAACTTATGGAGATCGCATTGCGGGAGATGGAGCGGGTGAACAACATCATTACCGATTTTCTCACCTATTCGAGCCCTCGTCCTCCGGAAATGCAGAAGGTCGACGTTCATCTCCTTCTCGACGAGACTCTTTCCCTTCTCAGAAACAGAACCCAGGAGAGGGGCAACGTCCGGATACGCAGGGAGTTCGACGGGCCGCTGTATCTCGTCGCCGACCCGCAGAAGATCCGCCAGGTCTTCTGGAACCTCGGACTGAATTCCATCGAAGCGATGAAGGAAGGGGGCGAACTCGCGGTCTCGACGAAGGACGCACACGACACCGTCCGTATCGTTTTTACCGACACCGGACCGGGAATAGCCCCGTCGAACGTCGAGAAGATATTCTATCCCTTCTTCACCACGAAGGACCAGGGCACAGGGCTGGGACTTTCGATCGCATACCGCATTATCGAAGAGCACAAGGGCAGGCTGCTGGTGAAGAGCGTTCCTGGTATTAACACGACCTTTGAGATTATACTAAGGAAGCATCATGGAGCATCATAGGGATAACATACTCATCATCGAAGACGAAAAGTCGATGCGTGAAGTGCTCAGGATACTCCTTGAAGAGGAGGGGTACGAGCTCACTGCCGCCTCGGACGGACGCGAGGGCATCGAGTGCATCAGAAACAATATCTTCGACCTTGTCATAACCGATATCAAGATGCCCGGAGCGGACGGGTTCGAGGTCCTGAGGACGATAAAGGAGGCTGCCCCGGATACGGTCGTGATCATGGTGACCGCATTCGGCACAACGGAATCGGCGATCGAGGCGATGAAAAACGGCGCCTACGATTATGTCCACAAACCGTTCAAGATCGACGAGATCCGGCTGATCGTCAGAAAGGCCCTCGAAAAGAAGAAGCTGAGGGAAGAGCTTTCCCTGCTCCGCGAGAAGTTCCAGTCGTCGTTCAGGCTTGAAAACATCATCGGCAAAAGTGAAAAGATGCAGGAGCTTTTCAGGCTCATCCCGAGGGTTGCGCAGAGCAGCTCGGCGGTGCTGATCACCGGGGAGAGCGGGACCGGCAAGGAACTCGTCGCCTCTGCGCTTCATAACCTCAGCCCGCGGAAGGACAAGAACTTTGTAACTATCAACTGTGCGACTTTTCCGGAAGGGCTGCTCGAATCCGAGATGTTCGGCCATATGAAAGGCTCTTTTACCGGCGCCGTTTACAGCAAGGCGGGACTGTTCGAGATAGCGGACGGCGGCAGCTTTTTCCTCGACGAGATCGCCGAGATGCCGCTGTCGCTTCAGTCGAAGCTGCTGCGCGTCCTCGAAAACGGGACGTTCAGGCGTGTCGGGGGGACATCGGACATCACGGTCGACGTGAGGATCATTTCGGCGACGAACAAGCATGTGCTGGAGGCTGTGGAATCGGGCGCCTTCAGGGAGGACCTCTACTACCGGCTGAACGTCGTGCCGGTGAATATACCGCCTCTGAGGGAAAGAAAGGACGACATCCCCCTGCTGCTCGATCATTTTCTCTCGCGGTATTCGAAAAGGCCCATGAGGGTGTCTTCCGAGGCGTTACAGGTGCTAATGAACTACCTATGGAAGGGAAACGTACGGGAACTCGAAAATATCGTTGAGCGCGTTGCGCTGCTCTGCGACAAGGAAGTGATCACCCCCGAAGACCTCCCCGTGGAAATCTCTCAGGTCAGGGACGCTTCCAAATGTCTGCCGGAGTTCGGGGACTTCGCTTTCGACCTCGATGTGACCATGGAAAGCATCGAGAAAGAGTATCTTCAGAAGGCCCTCGAAAAGGCCAACGGCACGAAGACGGAGGCGGCCAGGCTGCTGAACCTTTCCTTCCGGTCCTTCAGGCACCGGCTTGCAAAATACGGGATACGGTGACGGCGTGAAGCTCGGGGAAGCGCTGGTAAGGGAAAGCCTCATCACCAGGGAACAACTGAAGCTCGCCCTTGAGAGACAGGTCATCTTCGGCGGTCGGATCGGCACAAACATCGTCGAACTGGGGATCCTCAGGGAAAAGGAACTCGGTGCTTTCCTGGGCAGGTTCTTCAGGGCGCCGGCGGCCGACCCCGCGCTCCTGTCCGCGGTTGACGGGGAAACGATCGCCTGCATCAGCCGGGAGATTGCGGAGAAGTACAAGATGGTCCCCTTCAAAAAGGAGAGAAACAGGCTCCATACGGCGATGCTCGATCCGCGCTCGATGGCGGCGGTCGACGAACTCCGGTTTATCACCGGATACGACGTGATCCCCTATGCCGTTACGGAACTGAGGCTTCTCCACGCCCTCGAAAAATACTACGGAATCGAGAGGGACCTGCGGTACATCAGCACCTTTGGCGGCGAAGAGGAAGAGCAGCCGAAGACTGCCGAGGATCACGGGGAGCAGCTGCGAAAGGTGAAGGAGCAGTTCGCCAATGCAAGGGAAAGAGAGGAGATTATCGGCATACTGCTCAGCGAGTCGAAGAAGATTTCCTCCCGCGCCGCTGTCTTTATCCTCAAGGGCGACCGGTTGAAAGGCTGGAAGGGCAGGGGGATTGATGTGGACAACGCCGAAATGACAGTGCTGCCGAATTCTCTCTTTTCGGAAGTCATAAGCAGGAAGGCTCATTATCGGGGACCCATCCTGAGGATACCCGAAAACGAACAGCTCGCAGCGTTGCTCTCCGGGGCGCCCCAGGACTGCCTCCTGATCCCGGTTGCGATCAGGGACCGGATCATCGCGCTGCTTTACGCGGACAACGGAAACCGCGCTGTCATGGACGCAAGCGTCAACTATATACATACGCTGGTCACCCTCTCACAGCTCAGCTTCGAAATCGCGATCCTCAGGAAAAAGATAATGGACCTGTAGACAAGAAAGGATGAAGAATGAATTATGAGGGATGAAAGAGATTAATGCCTGATTCGTAACCGCTCTCTTTCCTCATCCTTCTCCTTTCTCATACCAAATGACCAGGAACATGAAACAACCTGCGCCCGTCTCTCCCCGCTACAAATGGTGGGTCGTTTTCATGCTCTGGTTTGTCTGCTTTTTCAATTACGCCGACCGGCAGGCCATCTATTCGGTTTTCCCCAAACTGAGCGAGGAGTTCGGACTGGACAAGGTCCAGCTGGGGCTTATCGGCTCGGCGTTCATGTGGATCTATGCTCTGGGCGCTCCGCTTGCCGGTTTTATCGGCGACAGGCTTCAGCGGAAGAAACTTATCCTGGGCGGGTTCGCATTCTGGAGTGTAATTACGATAACGACGAGCTGGTGCGCGCGGTTCTGGCATTTTGTCACTCTGAGGGCGCTTGAAGGCTTCGGCGAGACCTTCTATTTTCCCGCCTCGATGTCCCTGGTGAGTGACTACCACGCCGCCGGCAGCCGCTCCCGTGCGCTCTCGCTGCACCAGTCAAGCGTATACGTCGGGACGATCGCCGGCAGCTGGCTTGGCGCATGGTTTGCCGAGTACCGGGGCTGGCGGACCGGCTTTTACTTTTTCGGGATTTCCGGGCTTCTGCTTGCGGCGCTGTTGTGGCGGTTCCTGCGCGAGCCGTCCCGTGGAGAGGCGGAGGCGACGATTCCGGAAATCGAAAGCGAGCCGCTGTCGATGAAGGAGGCGCGCAGGATCATATTCCGTACGCCGATGGTCGTCATGCTCATGATGGTATTTATGGCGGCTAATTTCGTCGCAACGGTCTTCCTGACGTGGACGCCTACGTTCCTTGTCGAGAAGTTCCATTTTCGCCTCACCACGGCAGGTTTTTCCGCAGCCGTATTCATACATCTTGCCAGTGCGCTGGGCGCGCCTCTCGGCGGTGTGCTCGCCGACTCGTTCTCGCGCCGATTTGCAGGCGGCAGGATGGCGGTACAGGCGATAGGCCTCACGATCGGCTCGGTATTTGTCTTCCTCATCGGCACGACAGCGGACGTTGCCATGCTTCTTACCGCGATGACATGCTTCGGATTCTGCAAAGGACTATATGATTCGAACATATTTGCGGCGCTTTATGACGCCATCGAGCCGCGGGCGCGGTCCACTGCCGCCGGTATAATGAACACGGTAGGCTGGGGCGGCGGAGCCCTGGGGCCGATCGTTGTCGGGGTGATGGCCGAGTACGGCCAGGGCGCGCGCGAAATAGACAATATGAGCAGGGCGATCCGCTTACTGCGGTTTCCTCTATCTGGTCGGCGCGGCGCTGCTTGCGGCGACAATCGTTTTTTTTGCCCGGCGTGATGTCCTTCGCAGCCGGGAAAGATGCGATATCGCAGTCTCGAGATCCGCGGGCTCATAGAACGCCGGTGCGGCATCTTTAGATGGTATAATACGGGCAACCCTTTGCCGGATATGAACAGTTACCAGCTTATAATTCTTTTTTTATACATCCTCGTTCAGGGGGCCGGGTACTGGCTCGAGCTCATCAACCTCAGGTATATGAAGAAATACGGGACCCGGGTCCCGGCAGGGTTCGAAGGCGCCGTCGATGAGCCGACGCTCAGGAAGACACATGCGTACACTGTCGAAAAGAGTTCCTTTTCCATCGCAGGATCCATTTTCGACGGCGGGCTGTTCCTCGTATTTATCTTCGGCGGGCTGCTGAATCTGTATAATTCATGGGTTTCATCCCTGGGCCTTTCCTTTGTCTTCGGGGGGGCTGTCTTTTTTCTCCTATTGACCTTTGCGAGCACTATCCTGTCGATACCGTTCAGTCTTTACGGTACTTTCAGGATTGAAAGGAAGTACGGGTTCAACACCATGACGGCGGGGCTGTGGATCGCCGATTTTCTCAAAAACCTGCTCATAACGACCGTTCTTCTCGGTGCGGTTGCCGTCTGCGGATTCTGGATCATCATGAAGAGCCCGGATTACTGGTGGCTTTTCATCTGGGGCTTTTTCTTTGTCTTCAGCATCTTCATGATGTATATCTCGCCCTATGTGATAGAGCCCCTCTTCAACAAGTTCACCCCGCTGGAAGGCGGCTCGCTCGAAGAGCGGATAAGGACCATGATGGAGAAGACGGGCATCAGGGTGAGCAGGGTTTTCGCCATGGATGCCTCGAAGAGGAGCCGGCATTCAAACGCCTATTTCAGCGGCATCGGGAAGGTGAAGCGGATAGTCCTCTATGATACGCTCATCCGCCAGATGAGCGAGGACGAGATACTCGCGGTTCTCGCCCATGAGGCCGGGCATTGGAAAAAGAAGCATGTCCTCAAGATGATCGCGGTCGCCGAGGTGCTATCTCTTGCGGGGGCCTATATAGCTTTCCGTGTCCTCCGGGCCCATTTCCTCGACGGCGTCTTCGGCATCAAGGACCCGACTTTTTTTTCGAGGCTGGTCACACTGGGGTTTCTCTTCGGCATTGTCTCTCCGCCCTTCACTCCCCTTTTCAGCTATTTTTCGAGGAGGCACGAAAACGAGGCGGACAGGTTCGCTGCACAGCTCACGGCAGACCCCGGGAGCCTCGCGACCGCCCTCATCAAACTGTCGAAGGAGAACCTTTCAAACCTCCACCCGCATCCGCTCTATGCAAAGGTCTACTATTCTCACCCTCCTGTAGTGGAGCGTGTGAAAAGGTTGCGCGGACAGGCATGACAGTCGGCATTATGTTAGAATAGGTCGATTATTGTGCAGGCGAAGAAAAAAGGAGGTATTTCCCCGCGATGAAAAAACTGTTATATACCATACTGCTGCTCACCCTGGCATCGTGCGCTGCCTCCAGATATCCGATTGACCTTTCCTATCGTTCGACGTCAACCATGGAGGCCGGGGTAAAAGGGAAGGTGACGGTAGCGCTCTTCAACGACAGGAGGGATGTGGCGGATAAGAGGGTCATAGGCATGAAAGACGGCGAGACAAGGTTCGTCTCGCTCATAGAAGGGCCTGCCCCTCAGATTTCCGATGCCTTCAGGGCATATCTCGAAAGCAGGGGATATGCCGTCGTCGTGGTGAATGAGGCGTGGGACGGGACACCGCAGTCCCTGAGACCCGAGTGGGGCGATATGATCGTGGGAGGCGACATCGAAGGCCTCAACGTCACCGTAAGATCCGCATTCCCGAAAACAGAGTATCGCTGCCTGGTAAAGCTCAACGTTATCATTGCCGACCCGAAGACAAAAACCATCCTGCAGCGGGAGAGGGTCGAATCCTCCTTATCGTATGAGACCGTATATTTCAGCAGGGACAAGGCGGAAGAACTCATCAACAGCGCTCTTGCCGATGCGATGGAAAAAGCGCTTGACAAAATAGACAACTACCTGCCGAAGAGATAGAAAGGCGGAATGCGTTCCGGCCGTCCGGTTACCGGGGGACCTTTACGCGAGCCTGATGCCCCATTCAGAGGATTCTTCTTCGTAGTACAGGGAATGAGTGTATCCGTCGGACCCTCTCACGGTAAAGAGCCGTTTTCTTTTTCTGTCTGAGGGGCTCTCTTCGATCCACATTTTCTCTACAGCGAGGACCTCTATCCTTTCGCCGTCAAGGACAAAGGACCGCGGGCTTTCCTCTCCTTTCCCTCCCGAATAGGCGGCGACCTCGATCTTCCTGTCCGTCATCACTCTACTCTATATGAAATGTCGCAACTTCCTTGATTCCCGGCAGGTACTCGCCCACCGGCACGAGTTTTTTGCCTTCGCTGATGCAGCCGATGATTATCGTCCAGAGCTGATTGAGTTCTTCCCTCTCCCGGTCGTTTTCCGGCATCATCTTGATAAGCTCCCCTTCAAGTTCCATCCTCATGCGCATTCCTCCGGCCTGATTTATTATTTATAACCTTATCACATACGGAGAGAATATCAAGATTACGAAAGACAAGCGTAGTCGTATCCATGAAAGCCGGCAAGCCGGAAAGAGACGATGACGGGAGGGCAGCAATCGGAGTCCCGGTAAATATGGGCTGCGGTTACAGTCTTACCGTGACGCCTTTTCCCCTCAGGTATTCCTTCGCCTCGTTCACGGTGAATTCCCTGAAGTGAAAGATCGATGCGGCCAGCACGGCATCCGCCTTGCCCGAGACAAGGCCCTGGTAGAGGTGTTCGAGCGTGCCCGCGCCACCCGACGCTATGACGGGGATCGAGGCGGTCTCGGATATTGTGCGCGTCAGCTCGATGTCATACCCGTCTTTTGTGCCGTCTTTGTCCATGCTCGTGAGCATGAATTCGCCCGCGCCGAATTCCTCCATCTTCTTCGCCCACTTGACAGCGTCGAGCAGTTTCATCTTTCTCCCGCCATGGGTTGATATGGCCCACTGCACCTCCCCGGCTGCGGGTTCGAGGCGCACATCCCTGAGGGAAGGATCGTCGAGCCAGTCCTCGCCGGTCGCATCCGACATATCGCCCTTCACCCTCTTGGCATCGATGGCGACAACGATACACTGGCTGCCGAACCTCTCTGCCGCCCTGCTGATAAAGCGGGGGTCTTTCACCGCCGTCGTGTTTATAGACACCTTGTCGCATCCGGCGTTAAGGAGGTCCCTGATATCGTCGAGAGTCTTGATGCCCCCGCCCACGGTCAGAGGCATGAACACGTCCTCCGCAGTCCGCTCAACCACGTCGAGGATGATCTTTCTCTTCTCATGGGACGCGGTGATGTCGAGGAAGATGAGTTCATCGGCGCCCTGTTCGTCGTAGAACCTGGCGTTTTCCACCGGGTCGCCCGCATCCCGGAGATTTACAAAGCTCACCCCTTTGACCACGCGGCCGTCCTTTACGTCAAGACATGGGATTATCCTTTTTGCGAGCATCCTAAAAAAACGTCAGGAGTGAAGGGTCAGGGGTGAAGAGCAAGACTCGCCCGAAAAGACCAGACGAACAATTTCTCTGATTCCGACTCCTCACTTCTAACTCCTCACTCCTCACTCAGTCTTATGGCTTCTCCGAGGTCCAGCGAGCCCGAGTAGATCGCCTTCCCGGTGATCGCCCCCCAGAGGTTTTTTATCGCCAACAGGTTCTTTATGTCATCTATCGTGGCGATGCCGCCCGAGGCTATGACAGGGATCTTTACCGTGTTCGCCATTTCCTGCTGGGCCGGTACGTTCGGCCCGGTCAGCATGCCGTCCCGGGAGATATCAGTGTATATGATTCCGGAAACTCCGGCCATTTCGACCCGCCCGGCAAGTTCTTTCGCATCGACGGAACTTACCGACTCCCATCCCCTGACTGCGACTTTTCCGTCCTTTGCGTCTATGCCCACATAGACCTTTCCGGGGAACCGGTTGCATGCCTCGACCACGAAATTCGAGTCTTCTATAGCCGAGGTGCCGATGATGATCCTGTCGACCCCGGCGGAAAGGAGCCTGCCGGCGGCGGTGATGTCCCGTATTCCTCCGCCGACCTCGATCATCATCTCCACCGACTTCCGGATACCGAGGATGCTTTCTATATTCTTCTGTACCCCGGTGAAGGCGCCATCGAGATCCACCACATGGAGGACCTTCGCGCCACAGGATTCCCATTTTCTCGCGGTGGCCGAGGGATCTCCGGAGTAGACCGTAACCGCATCTTTCCTGCCCTGCTGGAGCCTCACGCAGAGCCCGTCCTTCAAATCTATTGCAGGAATAATAAACATAATATTAATATAACACAAATGATGTCGCCGTACGCGAAAGGGAGAAGTTTTGTGCGTCTGCCCCGGTCCTTCGGGCAGGGCCCCCGGAGGCGGGAGTGTTCCGGGTGATGAGCCGAAGATGAAAAACCGTGCCGTGCCCATGATCCTTGCGGTCTTATTCTTCGCCCTGGCGTGCTTCTCATCGACGGCATTGGCGTTCAGAGTGCCCGAAAAACTCGTCTACGACCTGACCTGGACCGGGATCAGGGCAGGCACCGCAACAATGGAAGTCGTTCGGAAGAGCGATGCGGTGCATATCGTTTCCACCGCCAAATCCGCCGATTGGATTTCGCTTTTTTACACGGTCGACGACAGGATAGAATCGGTGCTGCTGAATCCGGAGCCGCCTTTGCTTGTCGGGCAGCCGCTGAGTTACCGGATGAGGATTCGCGAAGGCAGGCACAGACGCGACAGAGAGGTCACCTTCAACCGGGAGAAACACGTCGCCCTCTATGCAGACCGACTCAGCGGCGAGAAGAAGAACATCACGATCCATGGCGATGTGTTCGATCCCCTGTCCAGTTTTTACTTCGTGCGGACGGCGAAGCTGGAGGTCGGGAAACCGGTCTTTGTCGATATCCTCGACAATAAAAAATTGTGGAACGTAGAAGTCCTTGTGCTGAGGAAGGAAAAGATCAGGACAAAACTGGGATCATTCGATACCATAGTTATAAAGCCGCTCATGAAGTCCGAAGGCATCTTCAACAGGAAGGGCGACATGGTCATCTGGCTTACGGACGACGAAAGGCGCCTTCCGGTCAGGATGCGGACGAAGGTCGCCGTCGGGAACATTACGGCGACGCTGGTTGGTGGCGAATATTAGGAACTTTCACGGCTTAGGTGCCGAAGGCAGCCGGATCGCCTATTATGG
>JBJKSM010000108.1:0-5111 GCA_046704045.1 Thermodesulfovibrionales bacterium
TGCTTTGCCTTCGGTTCCCTCCGGACCCTTCCTCACGGAAGATGCCCTGTCCGTTCAGCTAATAGTTCCCCTTACCGGGCCTATAGAGGACTTTCACCTCCAAGAGAGTGCGCCCTGCCGGGCGCACAACAAAAAGGGCGCCTTTTCAGACGCCCTTTCCCTTTTTTTACTATTGCATTTCCGACTTCCGCACTATCGCCCTGTTGCACTGTCTTTGTCAGTAGTCTTCCAGGTGATACCACTCCGGGTTTTCGAGCCAGTACGCCGGGCGGTTAACAAAGTCGATGATCTTTTCGAGGATGAAAAAGTGCCTTTTTTCCTCGTCCGCGATTTTGAGGAAGACCTCTTTCTGCGAGGCATCGACATCGCCCGATTTTTCGAGGTAAAACTCCATGGACTTCCGCTCGATCTCCTGGGCCTTCCTGTACATGTCGATCTCCGAGATATCGGCCTCGGTCTGTTTTTGCTCCTTCATCTGAATGAATATGTTTTTCACGTTGTTCAGGATCGGGGTTTCCGTTGCATGCACCTTGTCGTGCCTTTTCATGTTTTCGAAGAGCCTGTGGTGTTTGACCTCCTCATCCGCAAGCATCGAGAAGATCGTCGTCAGACCCTTGTTAGGGGTCCTGGCCGCCAATTCGCGGTAAAAGTTTTCCCCGTCGGTCTCCATCTGCATCGCGTATTCGTAGATGTCCATCGTTCCTCCTCTGTCATTATATTCTGCTGCAATGCGTCGTTACTTACATATTAGTTTCGATGGGGTAAAATAACAAGATGACGGGCGAAAAAAATCTTTGCTTTTCCCCCGTGGTAAATCAATGAGACGAACGGTCGACGAAAAGATCAGGGACGCGCTGATTGCAGAGGGAGCGGACCTGTGGAATCTTGTCAGGGACCCGCATCCCGATGTTCCCGCCAGCGCGATTCTGAACGAGAACCTTACCGAGGAGATGGCTGTTCACATCGCAAAGAGAAGGAATATATCGCGGGAGACGATAGGCTTTCTCGCCGGAGATGTCAGATTCAAAGACAGCTACGCGCTCAGAAACGCGCTTTGCAGGAACCCCCGGACGCCGCAGAGGATCGCCTTTTCCCTGCTTAAATTCCTCCGGATCTTCGATCTCGCCGATATCTCCAGAGACCGGCGGATGCCGGTCGAGGTTCGGAGAAAGATCGAGTTTGTCCTTGCCGGGAAGATCCCCCCGATGCCCTCCGGGGTGAAGACCGCGCTTGCAAAGAGGGCGAATGCCGCCACCCTGCTCCTGCTCATGGAAAAGGGCGATGCGCGCGTCATCGCGGCCTGCCTCGAAAGTCCCGTGCTTACCGAGGGGCATCTCTGCAGGCTGATAAACAGGGCGGCGACGAAGGGCGATGTCATAAGAGCGATTTCAGCCCATCCCGGGTGGTCGCTCCGGTATCAAGTGAGGTTTTCGCTCATACGTAATTTCTTTACCCCGATGAGCGAGGTCCTCACGTTCATAAAGGGCATGAAGACCGCAGACCTCAGGGAACTCTATGCGGACCCGGAGGTCCCGGTATCGACAAAGCCGTTTCTCTTCAGCGAACTGATGGAGAGGGGCGAACCCGTCGAGGCGGGAGATGAGCAGGTTTTCGATCTCCCGGACGAAGAGGATGCGGACCTTTCGACAAACGACACCACGTGAGGCCACGGGCACAGGCGTCATGCGCTATCGATCTATCGCAGCCCCGTCCAGTACTGAAGCCATTCATCGAGCTGCCTGCGCTGCACGGCGCCGTTGAGACCGGTCAGCTTTTCGCCGTTTCTGTACAGCGTCAGCCCCGGCACCGACACCACATCAAATTTTCGCGCAAGGACCGCTTCTTTTTCGGTATTGACCCTCGCAACCTTGATGACGCCGGCCCTGCGGCGCGCAAGGTCCTCGATGATCGGGAACATGCCGCGGCAATGGGCGCACCAGGGGGCCCAGAAGAAGGCAAGGGCGACGCCGGGCCAGCCGAGCACTTCGCGGTCGAAGTCGGATGCCGCAACATCCACAGGCGCTGACGGGAATTCAAGCGGGTATTTGCATTTCCCGCACCTGGGCCGGTCCGTCAGCCTGCCCGCGGGGACACGGTTGACCGCCGCACATTTTGCGCACCTCAGAAGCACCGATTCGCCGGACATGTCTTTTCCTCTTTTCTTAGGGTAGCATGGAATTGACGCAGTGCAAGCCCGTTTACGATAAACAACCGGGGCCGAAAGAGGAAGAAGCTCAGTTCACGGGCAGCATGAGCCTGGCGCCTTTTTCGACGGTGAAGGCGTCTATGTGACCGGTGGTCTTTTCATTCTTGAAGATCACGTGCATATGCCACGATTCGCCCGGACGGATGAACCCCCCCCGAAGCTCGGAGCAGAAGGCCACGAGGATGACAGGGGCCTTGTCCTTGTACTCTACCAGTTTGGTAAACGAGAGTCTCTCGTGCTTGCCGCTCTGTTCGACGTCCGCCCCGCTGAGCACATGCCAGACAACATCTTTCACGGCGCCGTCGACGAGAAAGGGGAACGGCAGTTTTACGTTGACCCCGAATTTCCTCGCCTGCTCAAGCACGTATGAATAAAGTTCGCTGTCAGGCATGGTTTTCGGTATGGGGATTTCCCGCCACTTTCCCACCCGGGCCGTGATCAGCTGCATCGCCTGCGCCCCGGCGGGTATTTTATGTGTCGAGGTATCGATGCCGTCGCTGCCGTAGTTCAGCCAGACCTGACCGTCGTAATCGGTAATTTCACCTTCGGCATCTTCCAGTTCTCCCACTGCATAGACGTGGCCGCCGGAGAGCGCGTCGTTGAGGTCCACAACTCCATCGGGCATTTTTGAGACTATGATTTTCTTGAAACTTCCATACGTTCGAATATTATAGGGCAGGCGCTCTTCGGCTGAAGCGGAAACGGAAACCGCAATCAGAGAAAGCGCGATAAAGGACAGTATGATACGTTTCATGAGTGCTCTCTCCTTGTATCGGCATGATGTTCTATTCTTTATCAGTCGACCGCTGAAAATCAAATCGGTGCCGCGGCCGTTGCTCTTGTGCCGTGGAGCCCGCCGGTTCTGCGGATCAGTTACGGCCGATAACAATGTCGCGGGTGTGGCGGGCGATCATAAGGTCCTCGTTTGTCGGCAGTACTCTAACGATGCACGGGCACGACGGCGCCGATATGATGGCGGCATTCCTGCCGTTTCGCCCGGGGTCGACGGCGACGCCGAGATAGCGAAGTCCTTCGCAGATACCGAGTCGCACCGGGGGGGCGTTCTCTCCCATCCCGCCTGTAAAGACGAGCGTGTCTAGTCCCCCCAATACTGCAGCAAGCGCGCCGATGTGCTTTCGCGCCTGGTAGCAGAACATCCTGACCGCCAGCTCCGCCGACGGCTGTTCCTCTCTTTTTTCGAGAAGGGTCTTCATGTCCGGGCTGATGCCCGAGACGCCGAGAAGTCCGGCCTGATGGTTTACGAGCTGATCGAGCCGGGAAAGGTCATAACCTTCCGCTTTCATCAGGAAAAGCAGAATGCCCGGGTCCAGGTCTCCGCTGCGCGTCCCCATCATGAAGCCGCCGGTGGGCGTGAAGCCCATGGTGGTTTCCATGGGCCGTCCGTCGAGGACCGCCGCCATGCTCGCTCCGTTGCCGAGATGCGCGATGATGACCCGGCCGCGGGCCGCAGGGCCGAGCGCACCAAGAACGTATTCGTAGGAGAGGCCGTGAAACCCGTAATGCCTGACACCTTTTTCCCACAAATCGCCGCGCAGGGGCAGGCGCCGGGCGACTTCGGGCATGCGCCTGTGGAAGGCGGTGTCAAAACAAGCGACCTGGGGCAGTTCCGGGAAGTGATAAGATATCGCTTCTACGACCGCGATCTCTGCCGGGAGATGAAGAGGGGCAAAGGTGATCAATTCCTTGAGGGTCATGAGGAGAGCCGCATCTATCCTTTGCGGCGAGGCATGGTCCGGCCCTCCGTGCACTATGCGATGTCCCGCCGCAGCCGGTGCGGGAAGGTGCAGGCCGTCCAGCACCGCGAAGATCTCTCCTATCGCCGACTTCTGCTCCGGGAAGTCGCACTGCCGGTCTTCGAGTACCCCGCCGGCATCGTCGCGCACCAGAAGATGCCCGCCTTCCAGGCCGATACGCTCGATCTCTCCTGCCGCGAGAAGCGATTCCTCCCTGCGTCCAAGGCGGTAGAGGGCGAACTTCAGCGAAGAAGAGCCCATGTTGAGGCAGAGGACCGGGAAACCGCCCGCATCAGGCATCATGCCGCTGCTCATGGAAGTCTGAAGTATGGCTTTTCTCTCCGAGTGCTCCGCGACCTCTGTGGCTAAATGCTTCGTCTTTGCATTTCATTGTGGCTTCCTACCGCTGCCAGAGGATCTGGGCGGTTTCGAGGGGGACCGCAACGCCGGGCCGGTATGGTCTCATCCGCACCGTATAATCCGCTGCCGGGCGGTCTGCCGGAACCCTGCCGGAATAGACGTATCCGTGCTCGGCACCGACAAGTTGCCGCTCTTTCGTCATTTCCAGCCGAACGGGCTCGCCGTCGCCTGTGCCTTCGGCATACAGCTCCACACAGACGTAGTCAGGGTCGAGACCGTTCAGATAGACCCTCGCCTCGAAGAGGTGCCCTTCATCGGCGGTCTCGACCCTTACCTCTCCGAAGTGCAGGTTTGCCCACTTCTGTTCTACGTCACGCCTCCAGCCCACCAGCGATGCGCCTTCCGCTCCCTTTTCCGCCGCACGTTCGCGAAAGGCCTTTGCCCCGGGGATGTAGTATCGTTCGGTATATTCGCTCACCGTGCGGTTTGCGGAAAACTGAGGGGTCAGACGGGCCATGCTCTCACGCATCCGTGCCACCCAGCCCGTGGGGATGCCGTTTTGATCGCGCGTGTAGAACTCGGGGATCACCTCCTGTTCGAGGAGCCTGTAGAGCGCCTCTGCCTCGGCCGCGTCCCAGGCAGGATCTTCATTATGCTCCTTTCCGTCGCCGAGCGCCCATCCTACCTCCGGCGTGTAAGCCTCCGCCCACCAGCCGTCGAGCTCCGAGAGGTTGAGCCCTCCATTGACAAGCACCTTCATGCCGCTCGTCCCGCTCGCCTCCCAGGGTCGC
>JBJKSM010000109.1:0-63933 GCA_046704045.1 Thermodesulfovibrionales bacterium
CCTCTTAATCCTGTTGAACTCAAACATTCCGATTCCTCCATCCTTAAGAAGTGAAGCGTGAAACGTGACCGGTGAAAAAAGACGAAACAACTCATCACTGCCCTTGCGGCCCACTTTTCACTGTTCACTACTTACGTGCCAGGTACATCTCCTCTGCGTTCATCGAACTTCTCACCAGGGGCGCAGAAGCGGCATATTTAAAGCCCATCGAGAGTGCGACCAGCCTCAGTTCTTCGAACGCCTCCGGCGTCACATATTCTACCACAGGCAGATTGTTTCCGGTCGGTCGCAGATACTGGCCTATCGTAATAAAATGACATCCCGCTTCCCTGAGATCACCAAGCACACCGATCACCTCGTCGCGCTTCTCGCCAAGCCCCAGCATAAGACCGGACTTAACGAAAATATCAGGGGCCATGCCGCAGGCCTTCCTCAGGATGGACAAAGAACGCTGATAATCCGCCCGGGGCCTGACAACCGGATACAGTCTTTCCACCGTCTCGACATTATGGTTGTAGACATCGGGCCGGGCTTCGAGCACTATCCGGAGGGCTTCACTGTCGCCCTGGAAATCCGGTGTTAGAACTTCGACCTTCGCACCCGGGAGCGCCTTCCGCACCGCGCCGATTGTGGCGGCAAAGTGACCCGCTCCGCCGTCTGGCAGGTCATCTCTCGTCACCGAGGTAATAACAACGTATCCGAGCCCCATCTCGGCGGCCGCCCCTGCGACACTTTCCGGTTCCGTTTCGTCGACAGGCCCCGGAACGCCGGGGCGCACCGAGCAGAAACCGCAGTTCCTCGTGCAGCTCGACCCGAGTATCATGAAAGTAGCGGTGGGTTTCGAAAAACATTCCCCCCTGTTAGGGCACCTCGCCTCTTCGCAGACAGTAGAGATCCGGTGCTTTCTCAGCAGATGTCTTGTGTCGTGCAGGTCTGCATGACGCGTCCTGATCCAGTCGGGAAGCCGCATAATCATTTAACCATAAAAGAATCAGTGAACTTTGTCAAATGCGCATAAATTTAAAAAGCCCATCCTTTCGGATGGGCCGGGTATATAGATAAAGCCTGTTGTCCTGGTCAGATTTTTACGACATTTACCGCCTTCGGCCCCTTTGCCCCTTCCTCGACTTCGAACTGCACCCTCTGGCCCTCGGCAAGCGTTTTGAAGCCCTCGGCCATTATCGCGGTGTAATGAACGAAAATATCCGGACCGTTGTCCTGCTGGATAAAGCCAAACCCCTTCTTCTCGTTAAACCATTTGATAGTGCCTTCTGCCGACATGCCGCTTTCTCCTCCTTTTCCCCTTAAAGGGCTGTACGATTCCCCGCAAAACAGGTTAACATTATATAACACGAGGGTTTGACATTGTCAATAGCGGGTTTAGCCGGACAGGATGCCCGATTAAAGTCCCCGGGCATAACGGATAAGGAGAGACAATCAGGCCGGACGGTTTGGAGACTGATAATGCGTAATTGGATTATCACGGCGGTTTTCTTTTCGCTTTTACTCGGCCCTTCGGCGGTCCACTCCGCGCCTGCGACCGTCACGTCAAGAGACGGAGCGCAAATGGTGCTCGTGCCGGCAGGCGAATTCATCATGGGGCTCCCCGCCGGGGAGCCCGGCAGCGACCGCAACCCCCTCAGAAAGGTGTATCTCAAGGCATTTTACATAGACAAATTCGAAGTGACGAATGAGCTGTACCACAAGTGCGTGGCGGCAGGCGGCTGCAAGGACCCTTCCCTCATAATCGATTATCCGCATACCTTCTTCGAAGCCGGGAAGAAATGGTACCGTATGGCGGCCATGGAAAACTACCCGGTAGTCGGGATTACATGGCGGCAGGCCGGGATCTACTGCGAATGGGCAGGGAAAAGGCTCCCCCTGGGGACGGAGTGGGAAAAGGCGGCGCGGGGGACGGACGGAAGGAAATATCCATGGGGAAATGAATGGGACGGGACAAAGGCGAACTGGGACGAAGGCGGAAAGACGGACGGATTCAAGAAACTCGCGCCGGTCGGGAGCTTCCCGAAAGGGGCGTCCCCTTACGGTGCGATGGACATGGCGGGAAATGTCAGGGAGTGGGTTGATGACGCGGTGGTAAGGGGCGGGTCGTGGTACAGCAACCCGGTGAGCCTGCGCTGTGCCGATCCTGGACATGGATATATCGTCGAGCGCGACGACGATATGGGCTTCAGATGCGCGATGGATGCGGAACCAGCCCCCGGTGCTGCGAAGTAGAAAATACAATCCCTGCATCAAAAGGGAAACATAACCCCTCCCGACCTCCAATAGGACGTATTGCATATTGCCATACGCCCCTACGGGGGACATAGCCCCTCCAACCTCCCCTTACCTTAAGGGGAGGAACAATGACACGCCTCTCATTGAGTGCAAAAGATTTGGAATGCCCCTTCCATATATTCTAAAATACGCCATGGGAATGGGCCGGTGTCAGGAGTAACTCATGAAATGGACTGAAGACCTTTCAGTCGGTGTAGAAGAGATCGACGAGCAGCACAGGGAGCTGATCAGCAGGATAAACGACCTCGTCGATTCGGTACACCAGCACGTCTGCAAGTATAAGATAGGAGACGTGATCAAGTTCCTCGAAGAATACATCTTCGTCCACTTCGGCGACGAAGAGGGGCTCATGAAGAGATACGGCTATCCCGATTATCCGGCCCACAAGGCCCAGCACGAATACTTCATAAGAGAGTTTGCGGACCTCAAAAAGGAGCTCGAAAAGCTCGAAGGCGGGAAAAAACGCGGCTCCTACGACCTCTCGGTCGAGACTAACCGCATCGTCGTCGACTGGATCCTCGACCACATTGCCAAGGTGGACAAGAGACTCGGAGCGTATCTGCAGACGAAGATGTAGCGTCGCATCGCTCGATCGGCTGTTGCCCAGGAGTTGTCCTATATTTTTTGCCGTCATTCCCGTGCAGACGTGAATCCATTGACTGGATTCGGAGAAATGGGGATCGAAAACAGGGGTGAGAACCTGACAGACCGCCTGTTGAATGACGCGATCCATGACGACGGGGATGCCCAGATTTCGGGTGCCTCCACTGTTTGCGTCCGTATCGGATGCGGACTCGATGTTTGTCCGCATCATCGATAAGCCGCGCAGGGGGAAATAGAAAATGAAAAAACTGGTTATTGGAATATGTTTCGTTTTATTGTTGTCAGGTAATGTCTTAGCCGGCGAGGCCAGGGGCGTCCGGGTGGACGTATTGGCAAAAACAGGTTCGAGCTGGGAAGGAAATCGTCTGCCCGCCTACCCGAAGGGCACCCCGGAGGTCACAATCCTCAGGATCAAGATCCCGCCCGGAGTGCAATTGCCCCTGCATAAACATCCGGTGATAAATGCAGGGGTATTGCTGAGCGGAGAGCTCACCGTCGTCACCGAAGACAACAAGACACTGCATCTGAAAGCCGGCGACCCGATCGTCGAGGTCGTGAATAAATGGCATTACGGAAAGAACGAGGGCGATAAGCCCGCGGAACTCATAGTCTTCTATGCCGGGATTAAGAATGCGCCGATAACCATCCCGAAATGACAGATTCTTAACGTTGAGGGCTCATCTGCCCGCCCTACCCCTTCGTCCTCCCGAACACATCGCTCTTCGCCGCGATCCAGAAGAGGCTCCGAAGGCTTTTGAGCGCGACAACGAAATCATGGGGGGTACGCAGTTCGAGGAGCCTCTTCAGCATGAATGAAGGCCTTCCGTAAAACCGCCTGAAGGCGATCTGCCGCAATTTTAATATCTCGTCCCTCGTCATCGTGTGCGGGATGAATGCCGCCCCCTGGTAGGTATAATCGCTGAGGTCTTCCGATATCGTCCCGAACCTGTCGAGATTCTCGTAGAGATACGTCCCCGGGAACGGCGTTATCGCGTGGAAGTTGGCGATGTCGGGGTTCACGTCGACCGCGAAATCGATCGTCTGAAGCCCCTCCTCGAAGGTCTCGCCCGGGATGCCGAACATAAACGGAGTGCTCACCCGAAGCCCCACTTCCTGCGCCGTCTTAACCGCCTTTCTGATCTGCTCCGGCGTCGTCCCTTTCCTGATGGTGTTGAGGTTCTTCTGAACCCCGCTTTCGGCGCCAAAGAGTATCGCCCAGCAGCCGGCGTCTTTGAAGGCATGAAGAAGCGGCCTGTCCACCTGGTTTACACAGGCAGAGGCAAACCAGGTGAAATCCAGACGCCTGGCCTTTATCTCCTTAGCGATCTGCATTGCCCTGTCGTAATCCGCCGCCAGCGTGTCATCGATGAACTTTATCTCCCGGTACCCCTGCCCGAGACAGTATTCTATCTCGCTCATGACGCTCTCCACACCGCGGTACCTGATCCCGCTTTTGCGCTCCCTGTCAATCTGGAAACAGTAGATGCACCTCCTGTTGCACCCTCTTGAGGTCATCAGGACCGCCACCGGCTTTCTCCGGTAGGTGGCAGGCGGCGGGATATATCGGCTCGCATCGCCAAGCAGTTCCCTCGCAGGAAAGGGAAGGGAATCGAGGTCGGTGATAAGCGGCCTCGGCGGATTCTTGATAATCCTGCCGCCTTCGCGGCAGACAACGCCCAAAACACCGTCAAGAGACCTGCCCGCCTCGATACGTTCCAGCATTTCAAGGACCGTGAATTCCCCCTCCCCGGTCACCACCGCGTCGATGCAGTCTCCCGCGTCTTCGAGACAGCGCTCCTGCACGGCGACTGGATAGGGGCCGCCGGCGCAGATGAAGGTCTTTTCGCCGAGCATCCTCTTTAGATCGGCGGCGGTCTTTTTCGCCTTCTGCCATCCGAAGGTGGTCGAGTAGAGCCCGATGAAGCCCGGATCGAACTTCCGTATGCCGGCGAGGACCGCCTCGTGGGTCATGAACGCGCCGTTGAAGAACGCCACCTCGTGTCCCGCCCTCTGAAGGACGGCCGCGACATAGAGCGTGCCCAGCGGCTGCCAGTAATTGATCTGCGAGCTTGCGGTCTTCGAAGCAAATATTTCCTCCGGGACCCAGGATGGAATGACCAGTGCGCATCTCATACCGGAAAGACCCGGGAATAGTGAACGGTTAACAGTGAACCGTAACCAGTAAACGGATAAAAACGGGAAACAAAAAAATGCTCCTTCACGGCCTGCATATTTCCTCAGAGGACTCGGGGAACTCGGCTCCGTCCTTGTCTTCGGTCCGGTTGTTCACTGCTGACTTCTCACTTCTTACTTCTTTTTCCAGTATCTACTCCGCCGTCCTGATGCCGGACTCGATGGCATGGTCCATGTTGTAGTACCTGAACATCCCGCTCCTTCCCGCGAGGTGAAGGTTCCCGAACCGGCCGAGATAGTCGTATATCCCGTCGCACGCCTCCTTGTACCCCACATCGAAAAGCGGATACGCTCCCGGAACCCGCACGACAGCGCCTCCGAGGACCTCGCGTTTCGAGATAAAGCCGAGGGCCTCCAGGTTTTCAGCGGTAAGGTCAATGAGCATGCCGTCATCGGTGTTCCATATACGGTCGCCCCTGAAGCTGAAGTACTCTGTCACCACCGCCGTTTTTCCCTCGGGCGCCATTTCCTCACTCCAGTTCGCGGGCTCGTGAATGCGGCCGAAGGGAATGCGCTGCTCCGGTATGTAGATCCACGTAAGGTCGGTAACCCTCCTTCTGTCCACCATGACCGCAACGACCACAAGGTCCCGGAATCTGAGCCTCATCGCCGCTTCAAGAACGTCCGCCGGGGGAGAAGGGTTCAACATCCTTACGACATGAGGCAGCGGCAGGCTCGATACGAATTCCTCCCCGCGGACGACATTACGCTCTTCTCCGATTTTCACCTCAACGCTCCGTACCGTGAAGCCGGAACGGTTGATCCGCTCCACTGTCGCACCGGTAAAGACCTCGTTCCTCCTCTCTATCTCTTCCACCAGTCTGTCCGACATGCGGCCGATGCCCAGTCTGGGATAGGTGAAACTGTCGACAAGGGTCGGGACGTCCCGGCTGCCGGCGCGAAAGACCGCGTTCTTCACGGCCTTCGCAAGCGAAAGCCGCTGGATGCGCCGCTCCACCCATTCGGCGCTGATCCTGCTGCAGTCGAGTCCCCAGACCTTTTCGCTGTATTCCCTGAAGTAGATATCGAACATCGTGCGGCCGAAATTGCCGACCACCCAATCTTCGAGCGACACCGGTTCGGTCTTCCTCAGCAGGCCCCTCGCCTTTTCCCGGCCATAGTCGGCCAGTATCTTCGCCGTTGTCCCGATGCCGAGGCCGAAGACCGCGTTCAGGGGCCGGAGGGGATAATCGAAATACTTTCCCCGCATATGGATCTTGCTCGTGCGGCGGACCTTAATGAGCTCGCCGCCCATCAGTTTCTGCACAAAGGAATTGAGCTTCTCGTCCCTCGTGAAAAACCTGTGCCCGCCGAGGTCGAAGCGGAAGCCGTCTTTGACGATAGTCCTCGAAAGCCCTCCGACTTCAGCGTCTTTTTCGAACACCTTGATCTTCCGGCCTGCACGGGTAAGGACGCACCCCGCAGCGAGTCCGGTGAGACCCCCGCCCAGGACGACTGTCAAACTGTTTTCTTCATTGGAGTTAAACATGGCATAAACCGCGGACTACCGGAAAACCCTGCAGTCAGGCACAGCAGACGCTCCCCGTTACGCGTACGATGTAATACCCCTCTTTCTGCTCGACTGTCGTCAGGCAGCCCGACATCGAGACAAAGGCCCTCAGTCTCTTCGTATCTCTTTCACCGGAAAGAAAGACCTCGATAGAGACCTCCCGCCCGCAATGGTCGGCAAGCAGATCTCTCATTCGCATCAGCAGTTCCTTTGAATCGAGCGTTCTTGCGTCGACGGTCATATTCTTAGTTTAAAATTCCGGACAGGGATTTTTCCAGAAGAAGGAAAAAAACGGACCCGGAGGTGACTCCCGGCGTCACCTCCGGGTCAAGACATCATGCACGGTAACCGGCAATCTCTTCCGTCTTATTCGTTCATCGGCTTGATGAACCTGAAATAGACCATCGTCCAGTTGCCCAGGATGATCGCAACCGACGCCACTATACTGCCTACGGAAAGAGTCGTGAACCCCGTGAGGGCCTGTCCCACATTACAGCCGCCCCCGCACACGGCGCCGAAACCCATCATGAGGCTTCCAAGGAGGACCGTGAGCAGTTCGCTGGCAGGCGCGACTTTCCAGCTGAATTCCTTAAGGATCTTCGCGCTGATCGCCGCCCCTACGGGGACCCCGACGATATAGAACTCGGCCCACGTCACCTTGAAGGCCCCCAGGTTATACATCGGAAAGTAAGCCGGTGCATGTGCGCTTCCGGTAAGAAGACTAAAGAAAAGCTCGCCCGTCGGCGTCGTGAAGTTCAGGCCCCTTGCAAACCCCGGAGAACCCCAGTGCTCCGAGGCCCAGAACGTGACAACACCCATGATGCCGATGAGGAGAGCCGTTACCGACCAGTAAAAACCCTTCTGCTTGCGGGGGGAAAAGGGCTTGCTCTTGAGAGTGAAAAGAAAAATGGCCGTGCAAAGGACCGCGATGACGACCCATTTAACCTCCAGGGTGCCGCCGAAAAGACCGTAGAGGGTCATCTGCGGCGGACCAACCTTGACGCTCCTGAGCATCTGGTTCACCGGTTTAAGAATGCCCTGGGACGTCATCCCGATGCCGAGGAAAAAGCCGAGCACCGCAAGCCAGGACGCCAGCTGTCCTTCGCCCACCCTGTAGATAATGCCGCTCCCGCACCCGCCGGCCAGAACGATGCCGAGGCCGAAGATGTAACCCCCGATGATGTTCGCGAATGGATAAAACGTCTGCGCCTGGAGATGGATGATGCCCATGTCGTTGAGTATGTTCGACCCTATGATCATGATGACCAGGGCGATCAGGTATGCGCGGAACATCGTAAGGTCTTTTATGAATATGGTATCTCGGAATGCCGTATTCATACAAAACCGTCCGCGCTGGAGGATGAAGCCTATCAATCCTCCGATGATCAGACCTGAAACAATGAAACCCAGTGAGACTCCTTGTGCTGCACTTTCCATGCCTGCCTCCCTCAGAAAAATTTGTATAAAATAACACAGAACCGCACCTTTGTCAACGACGACAGACAGGCGTAAACCTCTAAAAATCAATAATAAATCGTCGCAATCGTTTGATAAATGAAGACATTTTCTGACGTATCGAAAACCTTCACCCGCCTGTATCCCCTGACCTTTTGCCCGATGCCGGGAGGGAGCGTTTCCCCCTTTTCCCCGGAGATCACTACGACCGCGGATTCCTTTCCCCCTTTCCCTCCGGAATAATACCCCGGATTCCTGTATTCGAAGGTGAACCTGAGCGGCGAGGTGCGGACCTTCTCCGAATCCGCCGGGAAGGAAAAAGTGTCGTCATAGCGGATCGCCTTGTGCGTAAAGAGGTCCAGAAGCGGCACCGCCACGGCCGGGTTGACGACCGGGTCCTGCTCCGGCAGCACGTATACGCGCACATCGCTGCCGCTCAGTCGGTCGAGAAAGCAGCCGGCGTCCGCGATGTTTGCAAAACTGATGCGGTCGAGAAAAGGGAGAAAGGCCGAGCAGGCAAGGATGATGGAGGAAACGGCGATGCAATAGACCGCAAATCTCGCCGCCTCCCTTCTTCTGAGCGCCGCGAGTCCCGATGCGGCGGCAAGGGCGATCATGGGAAAGGCCATCACGGTATACCGGATTCTTTCTATCCTGAGCGCAACGATGAGAAGGGGGAGCCACAAGACGATGAGAAACCGCAGATCCCTCTTTTTCACCGCCCTGAATAGCGAGTAGAGCGCGGCGGCGGTGAGCCACGGCCAGATCTGGAAAGCGAAGGTTGAGAGAAAGCTTTCCCCCCATCTCCTGAGGCCGGGTTTCTGATAGTCGATAAGCAGCCTCATCTGTCCGGAAATCACATCGTATTTATAAACGCCAAAACATCCGATCATGACGCCCGCCCCTAAAAAGACGAGAAGTCCCCTTCCTATGCACCGCCCGGCGGCATGCGAAGGCCGTCGGACGCAATATACGGCAAGAATGACAGGCAGAACCGTTAGCATGAGCCATGTAGAGTATTTGGCGAAGAATGTGACGAAGATCGAGGCGGCGGCAAGCGGGATCGTCGCCCCCCCCCGTTCGAGCGCCCTGATGAACGTATATACCGAAAGCATGAGAAAAAAAGTGGAAGGCAGATCCACGAGCATCAGGGACACCTGAGAAAAAAGGTAGGGTATCCCGAGGAGGAGCATCCCCGCGAAAAAACCTTCTTCCCTGCCCCAGAGCTCCCTGCCCGTAAGACAGGTGAGGACTACGGTGAGCGAAAAAAGAAGTGTGTTGAACATCTCGATATAGAGCCTTGTCTCGCCGAAATATCTGAATATAAGGCCATAGAGAAACGGCACTGCGGGCATGTCCGTCCACGCCGGGACCGCCCTGCCCCATTCCCTGAGGAAATAGCCGGCGCCGTATAATTCGAGATGTTTTGCCTCGGTGAAATACCGCGACGCGTCAACGATCGCCTCCGGCTCGCGCCAGAAGATTGCGGCCGCCGCACAGGAAATAACAAAGAGAAAAACAAGGGGATGGCGCTCCGGCCGGGAGCTCTTTGACAGGAAAAAAACAAGCAGAACGCCTGCCTCAAGAAGGAGGAGGACCGTCCCGGGATCGGCGAATCCAAAAACGTACCGCCAGCTCGTAAGCCGGTTGTCGTCGAGCGACCTCGAAAGAAAAAGTACCAGGAAAGTGGCGAGTGTGAGGACCGCGAAGACCAGGAGGGAGCCGCCTTTGACGGTCTCGCCCTGATGCCGGTCCCTGTCTCCTACCAGGACACGACCCTGTCGCTGGAAAAAATCGCCTCTACAATATCCTCATAGGACATCTCATTTTTCGAGAGGTCGATAATCCTGACGTCGTGCTCTTCGGACTGGACGCGTATGATATCGTCCGACAGTTTTGCCGGCCCGTCGTTGAGGATATGCAGCAGCTTCATGTCAAAATCTCCCTCTGCCGCGCCGCATACGCGGACACAATCTCCTGCGCTCCTTTACAGGACAATGACCCTGTCGGCGTCGTGGTTCATCTCCGCGTTCATATACTGGCTGCCCTGAACCAGCTCCTTCGGGATGCCGCCGGAGGCCGCTCCTGTCTGATCGGCGCTGTGCGCGCAATAACTCATCCTGACGCCGGGGGTCCTGCAGAGTTCCGCGAACTCGGGGGTCGCAATGAGTTTCGTGCCCTCGTCCATGATGAAAACGATCACCTCGTGTCCCTTCGAGAGCGCGGCCTTCGTCAGACCGGCGACATGACCGGGATGCCTGTCCGTATTGACCAATATGCCGAGTTTCATTCCGCTATCCACCGATACTATTATCGATTTTTTCCAGGACCTTCGCAACCGTGATCCCCTTCATGCACCTCAGGTCTTCGCACCGTCTGCGAAAACAGGGAGAACATGCCTCCTCACTGCTGACGATTATATGGCCCCTCCCATAGGGGCCGGTCCGCTCCGGGCTGGTAGGCCCGAATATCGCAACAACAGGAACGTTGAAGCCGGCGGCGATATGCATCGGTCCGGAGTCGTTCGAGATCGCGAGCACGGCGTTTCTCATGATTTCCGTCAGTTCCCGGAGGCCCGTTTTTCCGGCAAGAGAGACCGCCCTGCCCCCGGATTCCCTCACCACGACATCCGCCTTCGCCATGTCGGCCCTGCCGCCTATTACAACCGACCTCCACGGAAGCGCCGCCGCTACCCTGCCGAAATTTACCGACGGCCAGACCTTTGTGTCCCATCTCGCGCCGGGCACGATGACCGCATATGCCCCGAGAGACTCCCTGATCTTCGCGGCCCCGCTGCCTCCGCCTTTCGCCGGCGGGAAAGGGAACGACACCTCGCCGATGCCGCAGCCGAGGGCCGATGCGATCTTCAGGTACCTGTCGACCGCGTGGGTTTCCTTCCCGCCGCGGATTCGTCTGCTGTAAAAAAAACGGCTTCCCTCCCTCGCCTCTTCGAACCCGATCCTTACCGGCGCGCGGGAAGCCATAGTGATTATCCCGCTTCTGAGAAGCCCCTGGAGATCGACGGCGATGTCATAGTGCACGTTCCTCAGGGTCCTGAAGAGCGTCCGCAGTTCTCCGGCGGTGCTTCCGGCCCTCGAAAGACTCTTCCACCCGTCCTTGTTGATGACAATGAGCCTGGAGATCATCGGATGTCCTTCAAGGAGACCTTCAAGCCCCTTTGCGATCACCCAGTGCACCTCCGCTTCCGGGTACCGCGATTTCGCGGCGTTCAGAAAGGGCAGGCTGTGCACCACGTCGCCGAGCGAGCTGGGCTTGACGACAAGAATTTTCCGGGGTCTCGCCGGGGATTTCATCTGTTGCCCGCTCCCGTTGACTTCGCGATGATATCCACCGCAGCGCCCAGGTCCTTTGCGGAATAATCCGCTGCGGCTGAAGAGGGCTCCTTTCCCGTTGCCACATGGATGGACTTCGCCCCGACAGCCTTTGCGAGGAGGATATCCGCCTCCTTGTCGCCGACCACAAAGGACCTCTTCAGGTCTATGCCGAAATCGTTTCTCGCCTTCACGAGGAGACCCGGCTCCGGCTTGCGGCAGGAACAATGATCATCGGGATGATGAGGGCAGTAATAGAAGCCGTCGAAGCCGTACTGCTTCATAAAAATGCCGTTCACCTCTTTTACGAACTCTTCCCCGACGATCCCCCTGGCGATTCCCGACTGGTTCGATACCCCTATCAGCGCATACCCCTGTTCCTTCAGCCGCGCCAGTCCTTCCACCTCCGGGAATATTTCCAGGTCCTCCATCCTTGCGAGATAACCGGGATCCCTGCAAAGCGTACCGTCCCTGTCGAAAAATACCGCGGGCCGCCTCTTCACGAGGCGCTGAACCGCGTCGAATACGTCTTCGGTTGTAATGAGGTCCATGCACTTCAGATCGCCTCTCCTGCACTCCCTCCCGAAGCATGGCGAGCAGTCGATCGCTTTCCTGATCACGACATCCCCTTGCCCGACAGGCCCGGTCTCCTCCGGCGAGGTCGATCCGAAAATCGCCGCAACCGGCGTGCCGACCGCGTAGCCGATATGCATCGGTCCGGAATCGTTGGTGACCAGGATATCGCTTTCGGATATGACCGCCGCGAGCTCGCGCAGGCCGGTCTTTCCGGCTAACACCAGGCAGCGGGGCTCACCGGCATGAAGCGTATCCGCGGTTTCGAGGAGTCCCGCGATCTCCCCGGCGATGGCGACCTCGGAGGGGCCGCCGAGGATGACCACGCTGCCCCGGAGCTCGTTGATTACCTTCCAGGCGACTTCGGCAAAGCGCCGGGGGCGCCATCTCTTCGAGGACCCGTAAGTCGCGCCCGGGTTTATCGCTACCACGGGCCTTTTCAGTTTCTCCAGCCGCGCCCTCGCCTTCAGCCTCTCTTCGAGGGAGAGATAGATCCACGGCAGCGACCTGCAGACGGTAAACCCGGCCTTCAGGAGAAGGTCCAGGTAATATTCGATGTGATGGACGCCCGCGGAATTCCGGTCGCAGGGGATCGGCTTTGTGAGCAGGAAGCGTCTGCCGTCCCTGCTGTAACCGATCCTCTCGGGGATCCCTGCGAGGAGTGAGAGGACCGCCGCGTCGATGGCGTTTTGAAAAAGGACCGCCGCGCAGAAACGGCCCCGTCTGATCTCCCGCGCCAGTCTCAGTTTTCCCCGGATACCCTTATGCTCTTCGCAATAGTGTATGATCGCGTCCACGTTGGGGTCTTTTTCGAAGAGGGGGGAGACCCAGGGCTTTACAAGAAGCGTGATCCTTGCGCCCGGGTTCGCCCGTCTGAGCGCACTCATGGCGGGCATGGTCATGACGGCGTCACCGATCCAGTTGACCCCCCGGACCAGAATATTATCGCAGCTGCTCGCTTCCACGGCTCGTCTTGCCGTCGGTTCCGCGAGGGGACCCGACGCAGGTCAATGTCTCTTTCTCTTCACCACAAAGATGATCCCGAAGACAAAGAAGAATGCGAGGCTGACGGGCAGACTGACGGGATATTCCGCCGTGTATACAAGCGGCGTAAGCGCCCACCTCGTTATCATTCTGAGCGTCCCGTGACGGCTTATGAAATCCGCAAGCGGCGGCGAGTTCCTGTAATAGAAGCTGACAAAGGCCCTTCCCGGGGCGTTCGTCAGAAGGTACTTGTCCCTGAAGGCGCGCAGGACCACCACGTGCGGTTCGAGATAGGAGCCGTAGGCTGCGGTCGCGATGAAGCATTTCGTGCCGCTATGCTGAAAATCGACGGTGCCGGTGGTAAAGCTCCAGGTCTTCGAAGCGCTCAGCGTATCGCCGTTTGCGGCGGCTACTGTCGTCGACACTGTGGCGGTGTAAGACGTTTGAGTGGAGAGCGCCTGGGATGGGGCGAACGTCGCCACTTTCCCGGTGCTGTCGAGGGTGACCGTGCCGTTAACCGGCGTACCGGTAGTTGTAGCCAGGGTAAAGGCACTTTGTATCGAAGTGAGGGTAACCGCCTCGGAAAAGGTCGCGGAGGGCTGAACGTTCGGGTCGACGTCGGTGGCCGAATCAAGAGGCACGGTCGAGGTTACCGAAAGACCGACAGAGACGGGACCGTCGATGCAGGTGCCGGTAGTGGAGGAAACAGAACCGGTGGTGAAGGTAAAGGGACCGAAATTGACCCCGGAACCTGAGTTTTGCCAGGTATAGGATGTAAGTGTATTCGAGACAAGAGCGCTTCCAGGAGTAAAAGTTATCTGCGTTGCATTCGATGCCGTACCGTTTGTGACAGTAAAAGTCCCGTTGTTCCCCACCAGGACCCCGTTGATTGAGAATGTGGTGCCGCTGAGAAAAGATGAATCTATTCCAGGGGAAAAATTCATGGTAATTACAACGTCGGTACAAACGTTAGTTGCGTTGTCGGTCGGTGTAAAGGTTGTGAGCCCCGCAAAAGCAGACGGAACAGCCCCGAATATGACGAAACCTGCCAGCAGCAGGAACAAAAATAGCCGACGAAAAGGCTGAAGATTCTTTCTTTTCATGCCCCCCTCTTTCTCCATTTTTTTATGGTAATCAATAAAATTGTCCTCTTGAAACGCATCGAATCCTTCCTCGTGCAGTCCGCCGCCGGGGCGCCGGTCGGCGCTTTCACACGCTGCGACCCTACCTGCCTGAATCTTCACGCCTCCGCATTTCGGAGTTACTTTGCATCTGCTCTTTTCTCTCCTTCAGCTGATCCCTTAATTCCTTGACCCTCCTCGTCACTTCCCTGGTCAGCTGGTCGGCGTCTTCAGTGCTGGAGATGACGTGGGGCGTGACCATCACGACAAGCTCGCTTTTTGTAGTGTGATTCGACGTAGTCCCGAAAAGGTACCCCAGGATCGGGATGTCGCTCAGAAAGGGAATCCCTTCGCGGGTGTTGTTCTCGTTTTCCTGGATGATGCCGCCAAGAACGAGCGTGTGGCCGTCCTGGACGATAGCCGTGGTATTAGCCTTTCGCGTGGTGAATCCGGTAAACTGCTGTCCCCCGATCAGGACCGTCTGCCCTATCGCGCTCACCTCCTGCGATATCTTCAGCGTCAGTTCCTTCTTCGCGTTGATATGGGGAGTGACGGTAAGGAGCGTGCCGACCGTCTTGAACTGGACCTGCGAGGTGGCGGTGATTTCGGTGGTGGTTGCGCCCGCAAGCGGCTGGGTTATCGATGTCGCAACCGGCACTTCGTCGCCTATCTCGATTTTTGCCTCCTTGTTGTCAAGGGCGAGAATGTTGGGGCTTGCGATAACATGCACCAGCCCTTTCTTGGCGGCGGCGGTGATGAGGGCGCTGAACTTCGCGGGATCTATGATCGTAGCGAATACGTCAGCGGGGTGAGAAAGTATCGTTCCCCCTGTCGTGGTCGTCGTAGTCGACGAGCTGCTTGAAGTCCCGGTAGTCGGCAGTATGAACTTGTTGGTGGAGGTGTCGAACTGAGGCAGGCTGCCCGAGCCCGTGTCGAACCCTCCGAGCATGCCCAGTTGTTCGCCGCCCACCCTCGCGTTGGCCTTGATCAGCCACTCCAGTCCGAACTGGCTTGTCTTGTCGAGACTGACCTCCGCGATCATGACCTCGATGAGCACCTGTTTCGGCTGGACATCCAGCTTCTTGAGCGTCTGCAGAAGAGAGATATAGCCCCTCGGCGTAGTTTTTACAACGATCGCGTTGATGTCCTCATAGGCTTCGATCGTAACCGGCCCCTCGATCTCCCCGGCAAGCCCTTCGAGGACCCCTCCCGTTGTCGCGCCGGGCGTCGCCGCCGCAGGCTGCATCGGTCTTCCCATAACCCGGCCGGGGGTGGGAGTCGGGGCGTTGAACGATCTCACGCCGCCCTGCTCCTTTTTCGAGGCATAGAGATTCTTTAAAATTTCCACGAGCTTCTTTGCCTCGCCGTTTTCCACGTAGTAGTCGAACGTCCGGACGGCGTCCCTTTCCGCAGGAGGGATGTCGATCGCCTGGAGGATCTTCAGAAATTTCAGCACAGACCTCGGCGGAGCGGTAACGATCAGCGAGTTGCCGGGCTCGTAGACGACGATATCGGCCCCGCGGGGCATCAGGTTCCTCATGATGTTCGCAACGTCCGAGGCCTTTACGTAGGTGAGAGGGATCTCCTGGGTAATGAAACCCGCGTCGGCCGGCATCGTCGCCTTTTTTCCTTCCACGACGGGAAGGGCCTCCTGCTTCGCCGTATCGAGCGTTACGATCTTATAAAAATCCCCATCCTTCACAGCCGTGAACCCGTTGGTCTGAAGGATCGTCTGAAAGGTCGAAAACAGATGGCTCAGCGGGATCTTCTCGTGGGACTGTATCGTGATCTTGCCTGTTACGCCCGGGGCAAGTATATAATTGATCTTCAGCATTTCGCCCACTGTCGATATAACGTTATCGAGGTCCGCGTTGACGAAATTCAGCATTACGTACTGCTCGGGCTTCTTCGTCTGCTCCTTCGCGGGGCCGGGACTCTTTTCAGCCGCGGCCGTCTCCGGAGGAGGCGCCGGCTTCCCGGCCGCCGGCTGGGCAGGAGGAGGCTCCACGGGTTTTATTTCCTGTTTCGGTGCGCACGAACTGAGGAGAAAAAAAAGAAATAAGATTGCGACTGCCTTGTTCTTCATCTCGCCATCCTCGGATTAGGGATCGTTTTTATCCTGTTAAGGCTCAGGGTGATATTCTCGCCGTTCCATTTTAACACAACGGACATTTCATTTATATCGACCACTTCGATATCGTCGGTCTTGTCGCCCTTCCTCAGCGGGACAGGATTCGCATTATCGATCGATATATAGGCGATCCAGTCGCCGTATGGATCGAGCACAATCCCCTTCAGGTCCATGTCCGGTTTCTTCGGCGGAGGGGGGGGAGGCGGAGCCGTCGGGATAATCGGCTTCGGGGGCGGCACATAGCCCCTCGCGGGACTGAAAACGTTCTTCTCGTAAATCTCCTTCCCCCACGCCGGAGTATACTTCGGGACGGATATCTGCAGGGTGCGCACCCTGGATTTCACAGGCGACGCGTCAGCCAGAGGGTCATAGCTCAGCGCATCCGTGTAGAAGTTCCATCCGGTGTACAGGAACAGGAAAGCGATCACTGCAAGCATGCCTGCCTTTTTCGTCATGTTTTCGCCAGTGTGGACACCTGTATTTTGTACTTCAGGGTTTTCGGGTTCTGTGTGTTCGTAATGGTAACATTCAGCTTGTCCACTTTGACCAGCAGCTTGTCCTGTTCTATTCCCTTCAAAAACTCGCTCATCTGTTTGATATCCCCGTCCCCTTCAAAATAAATGGAGATCACCGTGAAATTGCCGAGCTTCGTAGGCGCAAGCGGGCGTGTCGTCATTACGTGCAGCCCCGTCGTTCCGGCTATCCCCGATATCTCTCCCTGCAATTTCGCCGAGTCGAGGAAAGCGGTCTTCTCGCCGAGCAGCCGCCCCTCCACGCTCTTCGTATCCTTTATCAGGGAATCCATGCTGCCGGCGTTCCTGGCGGCATCCCTGATGAACTGCTCGTCTCTCAGCAGCGCCTTCTGCCCTGTTTCGATCGATTCCTTCATCACCTCGGCCCTCGGCGTCAGGAAGGCATACTGAAATATGAAGACGGCCGCGACAAAGGAGAAGGCTATCAGCGCGTAGCGGTTCTTCTTCACTGTCGGGCGACCTCCAGTTTCAGCGAAAAACGCTCCTCCCCGTCCTTTGCCACGATCGGGGACGAAAAGGAAACGTTCCTGAAGGCATTCGACTTTTCGATCGCCATGACGAGATCGGTCGTCTTCTTCGTGAAGCCCTCTATTTCGATACGCCCTTTGTCGTCGGCAGAAAAGCTCACAAGCCAGGCGTCCTTCGGCAGGGCATCGCTCAGCTCCTTCAGCGCCTTTATCGCCGTATTGCTCCGGCCGAGGAAACCGAGCAATGTCCTGCCGTCGTCCTGGAGCGATTCGAGTTTTCTTCTCTCCTGCAGCGTTCCCGCTTCCTTTGTCCTTATCGCGGCCCTCCGGGCCTCTATGGAGCGGAGCGCACTCCAGTCCTTGTAGTAGCCCACCATTCCGGTTAAAAGAAAAAGCAGAATTGAGGCTGCGGCAAGACCGCCGATGGCAAAGGGATAGACGTCCGGCTTCCGCCTGACGAACTCCCGCGGAAGAAAATTGAACACGTAGCGCGATTTGCCGGCCCCAGAGAAGGCAAGGCCGTTGGCCGTAGGCATTTCAAATTTACGGCTGTCGAATTTCCCGGTGACCGAGGGGTCCGCGTTTCCCATGAAATAGACCTTCCCGGGGTAGAGGGCCGAAAGCCTCTCGATCTCTTCCGTGATGCCGGCACTCCTGGGAAACCCCTTGACATAAACGGGTATGGAATCCTTCAGCCCCATGATCTCGAATGCTCCGCCGGTGACGTTCACGAAGAGCCCCGAGATATCTTTCCCGCCCGCGACATCCGGCAGGTTGTTCAGCAATACGACGGTGTTCGCCCTGATCGCAAGGATTTCCAGCTCCGCAGCCTTCGCGTATCCCGCCATCTCGCTCACGGTCTCCTTTTTAACGGAGAGCACAAAAACGGAAACCCTTCCCCTTTCCCGCGGCGTCGCAGCGAAGTCGAAAACATATTCGTCTACCGCTATGGGAAGGTATTTTTCAAGCTCGAAGTGGAGGGCCCTCATCATGTCGGACCTCTTCATGGAAGGCATATCGAGGAATTGATGTGAAAAATTCTTAAGGGGCAGCCCGAACACGACGCCCGCCGGCGAGAATTCCTTTTTCCATCTTTTCAGCGCCCCGACGATGCTTTCGGCGCGCTCCTCCCGGCCGGCGGGAAGGGCCGCCTCCTCCGATTTCACCGTCTTTGCGCTTCGTAATCTTGCGTCGACGACGGTCCCCGTCATTGTTCCGTTATCTATGCTAACTCCTAATATTCTCCGCACTCTCTCTCCAGTACAATGTCTGCAGCTTGTATCCGTCCGCTCCGTACTGCCTGTTGATGACGGCAACGATCTTCGATGCGAGACCGCTGTTGTCCAGAGCGGCCGTCACTTCGATCCTCAGGTTGTTCGTGGCTGTCGTCCCGAACCCATACTGCTGAAAACCCTGCACGCTTCTGAAGCCCTTGGATTCACCGCTCCGCTGCTTCATGATCGTCTGGATCGTCTCCTCGTCGAGGCCCATCGCCTGCATCATTTCCTTCGAAGCGGTGTTTATGTTTATGATGCCGCTGCCGAATGTAGTGATCAGGGGCAGCAGCGCCTTCACCTTGTCTGAGCCGTAAAGATATTCGTGCTTCACTCCCCGCACAAGCGCCAGCTCCTCGGGAATGTCGAAATTCATGTTCTTCGCCTCGTACGGCTCTGAAAGACCCTCGTAGTATTCATCTTCCGCTCCGTTGAGACGGACGTCCGAGTCGGGGTCCTTCCAGTCGAGCATCGAATCGATGATTATCGGGATCTCGTCGTCGGGGATTCCCGCATAGGTAAAAAGGCTTTGAAGCATGGCCTGACTCGCCGTATTGATGTTGACCTTCGAATCTTCATCGATGATCTTTATGTCGACCCAGCCGCCGTTGACCGCCTTCTTCCCGGTAACCGGCACCGCGTCTGCGCTTGTCCAGAAATTGCCGTCCGCGTCGATCAGATCGAAGTTCTGGTCCTTATCGTTAAGAAGATAATTCACCGCTTCATTGTACCCCGAAAGCGCCATATAATAGGAAACGGTCTCATCCTTCAGATTGCGGGTGCTCGCTATGTTCCACCTGCTCGAACTGAGGTAATTCAACGCGATGATGCTGAGCAGCACCAGAACCCAGAGCACCATGATGAGGGCGATGCCCTTATCCGAAGGCAGAATCAGTGTTCCGGGTTCCGGGTTCTTTCTCACAGCTCCACCTGCGTCACCCGCAGCACTTCGTCGATAGTCGTGACGCCGGCCTTCACCTTTCGTATGCCGTCGGCCCTCAGCGTCCTCATCCCCATCGCCACCGCCCGGTCCTTGATCTCTTTCGCAGTCGCCCGTCTCATCACCATATCGCGGATCTCGTCGCCGACGGCCAGCACCTCGAAAATGCCGATCCTTCCCCTGTAGCCCGTCCCGGAACAGTGTTCGCAGCCGGCGCCGCTCCATACCTCGTCGAGCCCTTCGCTGAATCTCAGCGCCGCCTCGGCGGGGATCTTCTGCGATACCTTGCAGAAAGGACAGATCCTTCTGACGAGCCTCTGGGCCATGACGCAGATCAGCGTCGAAGCGACCAGGTAGTTTTCGATGCCCATGTCCATCAGCCTGGTGATCGCCCCCGCGGCGTCGTTAGTATGAAGGGTGCTGAACAGAAGGTGCCCCGTGAGCGCCGCGTGGATGGCTATGCCCGCGGTCTCGATGTCCCTGATCTCGCCGACCATGATCACGTCGGGGTCCTGCCTCACGATATGGCGCAGGCCGCTTGCGAAGGTCAGTCCTATCTTCGGCCTCACCTGTATCTGGTTGATGCCCGACATCAGGTACTCGACCGGCTCCTCGACGGTGATGATCTTTTTTTCCGGCGAATTGATCTTGTCGAGAGACGCATAGAGAGTGGTGGACTTGCCGCTTCCCGTAGGACCGGTGCTCAGTATCATGCCGTAGGGCTTTTTTATGGTCTCTTCGTAGATGTCGAGAATAACCCGGTCGAACCCCAGCTCCTCGAGCGTCACGAAGGACGTTTCCTTGTCGAGGAGCCTCATGACGATGCTCTCGCCGTAGATCGTCGGGAGCGTCGATACCCTGATGTCGATCGCCCTCCCCGAAGAGGTGACCTTGATCCTCCCGTCCTGCGGCAGTCTTCTCTCTGCGATGTTCATCTGCGCCAGGAGCTTGATCCTGGAAGAAATCGCCGAGTACATCCTGACCGGAAAGAGCTCCTTTTCGTAGAGAATGCCGTCGACACGGTATCTCACCCTTACGCTTATCTCCCCCGGTTCTACATGGATATCGCTCGCCCTGTCTTTCACCGCGTTTTCGATGATCACGTTGACGAGCTGGATGATACCCTTTTCCTGGGCGAGGTCCCTGAGGTGGCTAATCTCGCCCGTCAGGTCACCTCCGGGCATTTCGTCTTCCGCTGCGTCCTCTATCAGCCGCTGCATGACGGCGCTCCTGGAGCCGCGGAGGAGTTCGAGGTGATGCAGTATTTCCGACTTCTTCGCCAGGGCAACGGCGATCTCGTAGCTGAAAGAGGACCGCAGCGCCTCGACCCCTTCGGTGTTGAGGGGGTCCCCTACCGCTATCCTGAGCAGGTTGTCCTTCAGCTCCAGCGGGAGGATCACGTTGTTTTCGAGAAAGTTGAACGAGAGCTTGTCGATGGGTATGGTCTCCGGGAATTCGCTCGTCTCCACGAACGGCATGTTGAACTGCGCGGCCAGCGCCCTGAAGACCTGTTCCTCCGGGACGCCGTTTTCGATCATGAACTCGCCGATACGCCTGCCCGCCCCGTCGGCCTTCTGCATGTCGAGGGCCTTCATGACCTCGGCCTCGGTAATGAAGCCCATCTCCTTCATGACATCGCCTATCTTCCTGTACATTTTTTTATTGTATCTTTTTTTCTATTGTAAAGCAGCTTTATGCGTCGCGCCGAACAGATGCTTCCAGTCGTCGTTGGAAAACTTCAGCCCTCCGCCGGCGTATGCCCCGCGCCACCGCGGATTCAGCAGGTCGTCCAGCCCGGCGCTCAGGAAGAGGTTCCTGAAAAGAAAGTAGTCCACGCCCGTCCTCACGTGCGGGTACTGTGCGCCCTCCTCGTCCTCCGAGAAATCCCAGGCGTCTCCCGAGATTTTCAGCCTGTTATGAAGCATATAGTAATCGGCCCCGAGTCCGAGCGTGTTCTCGGTCACCCCCAGTCTGACATCGCCGCTGCCGATCCTTCTTGCGTATTGCGCGGTAAACCTGATCCTCCGCTTTACCTCCTCGGTCGTTACGGACGTCCCCGGAGGCGTCGTGATCGTCCTCGTCGTGCTGACGGTGGCGACGGGGCTTCCGACAACGCCCAGTATGTACGACGAACCGGCATTCGGCGCAAGCGTGACGTAAAAATACCCTTTTCCTCTCTCCGGCTTCGTGAGGTATTCCGCTTCGAAGGTAATGTAGGTCCTGAAACGATCGACGGCGGACATCGTGTTGTTGATCCTGTCCGCCGCGCTCTGCACGGAATCATAGAGGGTGTCGTCGTTGACCAGCTTGCCGAGCGACCCCTTGCCGCTGTTTATTTTGTTCGTTATATCGTCAAGGGAATGGACGGTGTTCTTCATCGCCGGTTTGTTTTCATCAATCATCGTCTGCAATTCCTTTGCGGTCCTGTTGAGATTTCCTATCAACTCGGGCGCCCGGGTCTTCAGCGCAGCGGACAGGTCCCTGACGTTCGACACGCTTGCCGAAAACCGCTCCCTGTTGTTTTCGATAAGACCGTTCAGGGAAGCGGTGAGGGAATCAATATTGTCGAGCACCTTCCTGAGCCTCCGGTCGTCCGCGCCGATCGAGTGTTTGAGACCGGCGGTGATCTCCTGCAGATTTACGATCGTCCTGTTCAGGGAATTCTTCGCCTCCTCCGACCCTATCACGTCGTTCAGCGTTCCCGCAAGCTTTGTAAAGTTCTCCGAAACGTTCATGAGCTTTCTCGCCAGGTCGTCCACATCAACGACCTCGGTCACGTTTTCTATGGTATCGCCGTCCTTCAACACTCCCTCGTCAGGGGTGCCCACTCCGACCTCCAGGAACCTGTCTCCCATAAGCCCCGACGATTTGACCGCTACCGATGCGTTGCTGTATAGCCGTATGCCGGGGTGCATCCTGAGCGTCACCCTGGCCTTTCCCCCGACCAGGTCTATGGCTTCGACGACCCCTGCCTCGACTCCGGCCACCTTTACCCTTGATTTCTCATCCAGTCCGTCGCTGTTCTTAAAATAGACGTATACCGTGTATCCCCTGCGTCCCGCAAGTTTCAGGCCGCCGACTTTCAGGGTCATAAACGCAAGTATCGCCAGCACCGCAACGGCGAAGACGCCGACCTTGAGCTCAGTCGACAGCCTGTTCATAGCGCACCCCTTCCACCCGTATCGGACCGACAGCGCTTCCCGTAATAAATTGCCTCACAACCGGATCGAACGTATTCCTTATCTCCCCGGGATTTCCCGTCCCTACGATCTTTCCTTCGTACAGCATCGAAATTCTGTCGGCGATCTTGTAAGCGCTCGTCATATCGTGTGTGATCGTGACCGAGGTGACCGACAGCCTCTCCCTCATCTCGATGATCAGATCGTTTATCGCATCCGCGGTAATCGGGTCGAGGCCGGTCGTGGGCTCGTCATAGAGGAGTATCTCCGGCTCGTGCGCTATGGCCCGCGCAAGGCCGACCCTCTTTTTCATACCCCCTGAAAGCTCCGACGGCATAAGATCTTCGACCCCGACGAGGCCGACCATTTTCAATTTTTCGATCGCGATCTCCTTGATCTCTTTCGGCTTCATGCGGCTGTGCCTGCGGAGGGTAAACCCGACATTCTCCCAGACGCACATCGAATCGAAGAGCGCCGCCATCTGAAAGAGCATGCCGAACTTTTCCCGTATTTCGTACAGCCCCTTCCCCCTGAGGCCGGTGATGTCCGCTCCTTCGATGAACACGCCGCCCCCGTCGGGTTTCATGATTCCGATAATGTGTTTTAAAATAACACTTTTGCCTGACCCACTTCCACCGATAATGACCCTGCTCTCTCCCCTGCTCACCGAGAGGTCGAGGCCCTTCAGGACCTCTTTTCCCTCGAAGGCCTTGAACACGCCGGACAGTCTTATCATCTGACAAGCCAGCTTGAAAGGAAATAATCCGATATGAGGATCGTCATCGAAGAGAGGACGACCGCTCCCGTAGTCGCCTTGCCGACTCCTTCGGCGCCTCCGCGCGTGTAGAACCCCTTGTAGCAGCTTATCAGCGTGATGGCTGCCCCGAAAAAACATGCCTTGACAAGGCCGCTGAAAATGTCACCCGCCACGAGGTAGTCCCATGTCCTGCGCCAGTAAACGACGGAGCTCGTACTGAACAATCCAACCGTAACGATGTATCCGCCGATGATGCCGACGATGTCGGCAACGACCGTTACCGCGGGAAGCATGACGACCCCCGACAGGAACCTCGGAACGACGAGATACTTTACAGGGTCCGTTGCAAGCGTTTCGAGGGCGTCTATCTGCTCGGTCACGCTCATCGTGCCGAGTTCCGCGGCTATCGCCGCCCCCGCCCTTCCCGAAACGATCAGTCCCGTCAGCACCGGACCGAGTTCTCTGGTCATCGAAAGGGCGACGACGGAGGCGACAACCGATTCGGCCCCGAACCTCTTGAAACCCGTGTAGGTCTGGAGGGCGAAGACCATGCCGGTGAAAATTGCCGTGACAAGGACGACAGGCAGCGATCTCACCCCTATATCGAGCATCTGAAAAAGCGTGCTCCTCGTCTCGAAGGGCGGCAGGAAGATCTGTCTCAGGGTCTCGGAAAAAAGAAGCAGCATCCTCCCCAATCCGCGGGTGAAGGAGATGATCAGTCCTCCGAGGTGTTCGAGTAATCGGATCAACCGATATATTCCTTCCTCGATCTCCCTCCCAGGGAGGTGAGGATATCATACGGGATAGTCCGTATCCTTTCGGCAAGCTCACGGGCGGTAATAGTTTCGCCGCCCTGGCGTCCCAGAAGAACGACCTCGTCACCTTCGGAGACACCTTCGATGCCGGTAACGTCTACCATCGTGAGGTCCATGCAGACCCTCCCGACAACGGGCGCGCGCCTGCCTTTCACGAGGACCTCGGCATTGTTCGAAAACAGCCGGTTGTAGCCGTCGGCGTATCCAACGGGCAGGACGGCGATCCGGCTCCGCCTCGCGGTGACAAAGGTCCTGCCGTAACTGATCGGGCATCCCTGAGGCAGACTTCTCACCGAAAGCACCTTTGTCTTTATTTTCATCAGGGGCGAAAGTCCGTACTGTTCGCTGACGGGGGAGCACCCGTAAAGCAGGATGCCCGGCCTGACCGCATCGAACAGGGCCTCCTTCAAAGAAAGGACGGCGGCGCTGTTGCCCATATGAACCATGACATCGCGGCCGAGCCTATCCCTTATGCCGCTCCTTATGGCGTTGAAGGTTTCTATCTGTGCGACCGCATACGACCTGTCCGCAAGGTCCGCTTCCGAAAAATGGCTCATCAGGCCCTCGATTTCTATCCCGTCCTTTTCCGAGATTTCAAGCGCCGCAGCAACCGCCTCCTCCGGCCTTATCCCAACCCTGCCCATGCCCGTATCCACCTTCAGGTGCACCGGGATTGTGGCCCCCCTCTTCAGGGCCTCTTTCGAAAATTCACCGGCGGTCTTTATGTCATGGATCACCGGTGTGAGATCATATTCGAAGTAATCAGCGATATCGGTCCGGTCAAAGAGCACCAATATCCTGGCGCCGATGCCTTCCCTGCGCAGGGCCTTCGCCTCTCCCGTGAAGGCGACGGCAAGGCAGGATACGCCCTCGGACAAAAGTCTTCTCGCTACTTCCGCCGCCCCATGCCCGTATGCGTCGGCCTTAACGACAGCTATGACGGGCCTCTTGCCGATGAGCCCGCCGACAACTTCGAGGTTATGCCTGAGAGCGGAAAGATCTATTTCGGCTACAGCCCCTCTGTTCACCCTACTTTTTCTGCTCCCCTCCCCCGTCTGCTTTCCCTCCCGCTTTCTCCTTCGGCGTCACGTCGATCTCGTCAGGCCCGGATGTCGCCTTCTTGAAGTTTCTGATCGCCTGTCCTATTCCGCCGCCGATCTCCGGCAGCCTCCCCGCGCCGAACAGGACGATGACCACAATCAGGATAACGATCAGTTCAGGCATTCCCAATCCAAACATTTAGACCTCCTGTAAGCTTTAACGTGGCGGGTCAATCGCTCGGGCGCATGGAGCGCCGCCGTCCTCTGCACTTCTTGTGCGCTCTCTACGATAACACATTTTATATTGGCAACATAGCCCATCGAAGTTAAAGTTTTACTTCGAATCACGCGGTGGCGTGTCCCTCCCATCGGACGACAATGCACTGACACAAAAACCCCTCGCCTCATAACATGGAAACGGCTCCGGCGCGACCTTACACATCTTAATAGTCTATTAAAAAAATGGTTTATATTACAAGATCAAATATCTTTACGTAAAAAGAATTTCCCCTTGCCCAAAGGCCGCTTCTTCTGTTATAACAATAGTAAGGAATTCAGGGCGATTACCTGCCCTGTAGGTGATATGTGAAAAAGTTGGTCCGGCAAATTAGATCTTTAGGGAGCCAGCATGAGGTGCTGGTGAGCATGTTGCCCAGGTGGCAAAAGCCTGAAGGCATCTCTGTGGCACCCACCTATTCTATAGGCGGATCTGATTCTTCACATACACGACAGGGCGGGATACTTTTCATTTTACAGCTGGCTATGGTTTTTGCGCTTTTGGCAAACGTGCGTTGTGAAAATAGAGAAAACAGGGGGTCAAGGTCTGCTTCTGCGGACTTGGTTTATAGATCGTTGCAACTGTTGTTTGTTTCGGAAAAAGGCTTCCTACACGCCAAAAGCCCCGCATAAACCGTAGTCCGGCCCGGACTACAGGTTGGAACTTTTTAAAACACAAAAGAGAACGCCTCCCCTTGCCTGGAGGATGCAGCCGGAAGAGTTTGACGACTTCCTCGGCCAGTCGCACCTGCTCGGCCCTAACAAGCCCCTGCGGCGGCTCATCGAGGAAGACCGCATCGTCTCACTTATATTCTACGGCCCGCCGGGTACGGGCAAAACTGCGCTCGCCCGCATCATCGCAAGGAAGACCAGCTCCGATTTTATTTCGATCAATGCCGTCACCGCCGGCATCAGGGAGATCAGGGAAGCGGTCGCGTCGGTACGGGGTGAAAAGACGATACTCTTTGTCGATGAAATCCACCGCTTCAACAAAGTGCAGCAGGACGCCCTGCTTCCTCATATCGAAACAGGTGAACTCACCCTTATCGGCGCGTCCACTCAAAACCCTTTCTTTGCCCTCGTGCCCGCCCTCTCATCGAGGTCGGTCATCTTCCAGTTCAACCCCATTGCAGAGGAAGACCTGAAGAAAATCCTGCGCAGGGCGCTTTCCGATAAACGCGGCCTCGGCGAATACGGCGTCGACATCGCCGTCGACGCCGTCGATTTTATCGCGTCCCTCAGCGAAGGAGATGCCAGGAGGGCGCTCAATATCCTTGAGCTCTCGTTCCTGTCGTCCCTCGACGGCAGCAGCGGCAGATACGCGATCACCCTTGCACGCGTCAGGGAGGCGTTGCAGAACAAAACAATTTACTATGATGAGGACGACCACTACAACACCATCTCGGCCTTTATCAAAAGCATGCGCGGCTCCGATCCCGATGCCGCCCTCTATTGGCTGGCGAAGATGATCGAAGCGGGGGAAGATCCGCTCTTCATCGCCAGGAGGGTCGTCATATGCGCATCCGAGGACGTGGGCAACGCGGACCCCCGTGCCCTCGTCGTTGCGGTCTCGGCGATGCAGGCGTTCGAGAAGATAGGCCTGCCCGAGGGCAGGATCCCTCTTGCCCAGGCGGTCGTTTACGTGGCTGCCGCCCCGAAGAGCAACGCATCCTGCATGGCGCTCGAAAGGGCGACGGAAGCGGTCAGGAAAGAGCCTTTACAGCCCGTTCCCGAGCACCTCAGGGACGCGCACTACCCCGGCGCCGGCAGACTCGGCGCGGGCAAGGGATACCTTTATCCCCATAATTACGAAGGTCATTTCATACGGCAGGATTACATGGTGCAACCGAAATCTTTTTACTTCCCTTCTTCTGAAGGCTATGAAAGGGTTATCAAATCACGGCTACAAAAAAGGAGGACCACTTCAAATGGGTAATATAGCGTATCTGGTCATTTCAATATGCGGCGGAATTGTGATCGGCCTGGTTCTGAGTATCATATACAAGGGCAGTCTGAAAAATCAGAAGGATTCCATTGAGATCGAAAGAAGAAAGATCACCGAAGAGGCGCAGAAAAACGCCGAATCTCTGAAAAAGGAGGCCTCGATCGAGGCAAAGGATATCGTTTATCAGGCCAAGACGGAGGCCGAGAAGGAATTAAGGGAACGACGCTCCGAGCTCAATCACTTCGAAAAAAGGTTGAGGCAGAAGGAAGAGTCTCTCGACAGGAAGTTCGACCAGATCGACAAACGCGACCATGAGCTTTCCCGCAGGGAAAAGGAATACACCGCAAAAGAACGTTCCATACAGGAAAAGGAGGGCCGCTTCAACCAGATGCTCAAGGAACAGTCTCAGGTGCTCGAAAACCTCTCCGGAATCTCCTCCGAAGAGGCGAAGCAGGAAATCCTGAGGCGAACCGAGGAGGAGGCAAGGTTCGAGATCGCAAAACTTACAAAGAGGATAGAAGACGAGGCAAAGGAGACTGCCGAGAAAAAGGCAAAGGAGATCATCGGATTTGCCGTCCAGCGCTATTCAAGCGATTACGTCGCCGACGCGACGGTCTCGGCCGTGAACCTGCCGAACGACGAGATGAAGGGAAGGATCATCGGCCGGGAGGGAAGGAACATCAGGGCACTGGAAGCGGCTACGGGTGTGGACCTCATCGTCGACGACACACCGGAAATGGTCACCCTCTCCGCCTTCGACCCTGTGAGGCGTGAAGTCGCCCGGCTCTCCCTGGAACGCCTCATCGCCGACGGCCGCATACATCCCACGAGGATAGAAGAGGTCGTCGAAAAGGTAAAGAAGGAAGTCGACGTCAATATCCGCGAAGAGGGGGAAAAGGCGGTCTTCGACCTGGGGCTTTCGGGCATTCACCCCGAGCTGATCAGGATTCTCGGTCGCCTCAAATACCGGTCTTCCTACGGTCAGAATATGCTGCAGCATTCCCGTGAAGTGGCCTTCATCGCAGGAATGATGGCATCCGAACTCGGAGTCGATACAAAGCTCGCCAAGAGGGCGGGCCTTCTCCACGACATCGGAAAGGCGGTAGACCACGAGACGGAGGGGACCCATCAGGAGATCGGTGCGAACCTCGCGAAAAAACACGGGGAGAACAACAAGGTGGTGAACGCCATCCTCGTGCATCACGGCGAAGGAGACCCGATCACCGTAGAGGCAGCTCTTGTCGCAGCAGCAGACGCCCTTTCGGCAGCGCGACCGGGTGTGAGAAGGGAGAGCATCGAAAACTACCTGAAGCGGCTCGAAACGCTCGAACAGATGGCCCACTCCTTCAAGGGCGTCGACAAATGCTACGCCATCCAGGCGGGAAGAGAGATAAGGATCATCGTGAAGCCCGAGGACGTCAACGACGAAACGTCGTCGATGATCGCCAGGGAGATCTCGAAGAAGATAGAATCGGAAATGAGCTATCCTGGACAGATCAAAGTGACGGTCATCAGGGAATCGAGATATGTGGAATATGCTAAATAAGAAAGTGAAAAGTGAAAGGTGAATAGTGAAGAAAGAGAAGGTACAAAAAATATGAGAACATATGTCGCTTCCATGTATTGTTCGCTGTCCATGGTTCACGATTCACCGTTTCCTTTCCACTTTTCATTCTTCACTTTTCACAATTTACGATGAAAGTTCTCTTTATCGGCGACATCGTCGGGAAGACCGGGAGGATGGCGGTCAGGACTCTTCTGCCGAACCTCGCGGACAAGTACAAGATCGACCTCGTCATCGCAAACGGCGAAAACATCGCCGGCGGGTTCGGTCTCACGGAGCCGCTTGTCTCGGAGCTTTTCAGGACGGGCGTGGACATCATCACAACGGGAAATCATGTTTGGGACAAGAAGGACTTTGTCCATTACATTGTGAAGGACAACCGCGTTTTAAGGCCGCTCAATTATCCTGCGGGCGTTCCGGGGCAGGGGAGCGTTGTCTACGCGCTGCGTAACGGCAGGAAAGTCGCGGTGCTTAACGTCATGGGACGTGTCTTCATGAACAGCCTCGACTGTCCTTTCAGGACGACGAAGGCGGAAATCGAGCGCGTCTCGCAGGAGACGAAGGTGATTATCGTCGATTTCCATGCCGAAGCGACATCGGAGAAGGTGGCCTTCGGCTATTTTGTCGACGGCAGGGTGAGCGCCGTGGTCGGCACTCATACGCACGTTCAGACGGCGGATGAGAAGATACTGGCCAACGGCACCGCCTACATCACGGACGTTGGGATGACCGGACCGGCACACTCCGTGATCGGGATAGAGGTAAACCAGATAATACAGCGTTTTCTGACAAGCATGCCCGCCCGGTTCGAGACAGCGCCCGGTGAGGGGATCTTATCGGCCGTCGTAATTGAGATCGACGGCGATACCGGAAAGGCAACGGCTATCCAGCGGCTTCAGTTCACCTATCCATAAACAGAAAAACTTCATAATTCTGAAAAGAGCATTTCACTGCAGAGGACGCGGAGGAAAATAAAGAACTCGGGTTAAAACAGGGTCTACCGAAAATACTGAATCGCTTCTTTACTCTTCCACCACCACGTCGAGTTTGATATGAAGCTCCCGGAGCTGCTTCGGGTCGACCGTCGAGGGAGCGCCGGACATCATGCAGACCGCCTTCTGTGTCTTCGGAAAGGCGATCACGTCCCTGATCGACGTTGCACCCGCCATGAGCATCGTGAGCCTGTCGATGCCGAGGGCGATGCCCCCGTGGGGAGGCGCGCCGTACTGCAGCGCATCGAGGAGAAAGCCGAACTTGGTCCTCGCGTCATCGTCCGTAATCCCGAGCACCTCAAACATCTTCTTCTGCACCGCCTGTTTATGGATACGGATGCTCCCGCCGCCGATCTCATAACGGTTCAGAACGATATCGTACGCCTTCGCCTTGAGTGAAGCGAGCAGCTTCCCGTCGCCCACGTCGCCGGCAAGCATCTTTTCCACGTCTTCATCCATCGGCGAAGTAAAGGGATGATGCATCGCCTGGAACCTCCCCTCTTCCTCGTCCCATTCGAGGAGGGGGAAATCCGTCACCCAGACGAACCGGTATCCCGGCCTGATAAGATTGAGCCTTTTACCGAGCTCGAGCCGCATGCGGCTGAGCACGTCGTACACCGCCTTCGCCGAATCGGCAACAAACATCATGAGATCGCCCTCTTCCGCACCCACCCTTTCGGCCATTTGTCTCATCACTTCTCCGGGAAAGAATTTCGCGATCGGCGATTCGAAGCCGCCCTTTACCTTTATCCAGGCCAGCCCCTTTGCCCCGAAAGACTGGGCCTCGGCGGTGAGATTGTCGATCTCCTTTCTCGACAGGCCCGCCATTCCCTTGCCGTTTATAGCCTTCACCAGACCGCCGGACTGAAGAGCATCGAGAAACACCTTGAAGCTTCCCTTTGCTGCGAGGTCCGCCATGTCCTTCAGTTCGAGGCCGAACCTCATGTCCGGCTTATCGTTTCCGAACCTGTCCATCGACTCCCGGTAACTCAGCCGCTCGAAAGGCGTTTCGATGTCGACGTCGAGGACCTTCCTGAAAAGCGATTTCATCAGCCCTTCGATGAGGGAGATGACGTGTTCCCTGTCGACGAAGGACATCTCGAGATCCATCTGGGTGAATTCAGGCTGCCGGTCCGCCCGAAGGTCCTCGTCCCTGAAGCACTTCACGATCTGGAAATACCGTTCAAGCCCGGCGACCATCAGGATCTGTTTGAAGAGCTGCGGAGACTGCGGAAGGGCGTAAAAGTGGCCTGCGTTCAAGCGGCTGGGAACAAGGTAATCCCGCGCACCCTCGGGCGTTGACTTCGTGAGCATCGGGGTCTCCACTTCGAGGAAGCCCTTTTCGTCGAGAAAATCCCTCATCAGCTTCACCGCGCGGTGGCGCAGAATCAGGTTCTGCTGCATTTCGGGTCTCCTCAGGTCGAGGTATCTGTGTTTCAGCCTGAGCGCCTCGCCTGCATCGGCAGCCTCCTCCATGTTGTATGGCAGGGGCGCCGCCACGTTCAGGACCTCGAGCTCGCTGACGTACATCTCGGCCATGCCCGTGGGAAGGGCGGGGTTCTCCGTACCCTCCGGTCTCTTCCTGATCCCTCCCGCGACCGCTATCACATACTCGGCCCGGATGTCGTGCGCCCTCTCATGGGCGCCGGCGGCAACGTCGGGACTGAAAACCACCTGACATACGCCGCTTCTGTCCCTGAGGTCGATGAATATGAGCCCGCCGTGATCCCTTCTTCTGAAGACCCACCCTGAGAGCCTGAGCAGGGAGCCGATGTCGGATTCCCTGATATCACCGCATCCTTTATCGCGAATCATGCTGCCTCCCCTGTATCGAGTTCGTCAATGATCGTCCTCATCTCTTCCGGAGTAATGCGCCGGAGCATTCCGGGTTTCAGGTCTCCCATTTCGAGTCCGTCGATCCTTATCCTCATCAACCGCATTACGGGATGCCCCACCCGTTCGAGCATCCTCCTGATCTGGCGCTTCTTACCTTCATGGATCGTCATCTCGACCCAGGAGTTCTGTTCCGTCTTTCTCAGCCGTTTCACCCTGGCGGGAGCGGTAACGCTCCTGTCGAGCCTTATCCCTCTTCGCAGCTTTTCCAGTTCATCTTCCTCAAGCACGCCCTTCACCTTCACGAGGTAAGTCTTCGGTATCTTTTTGGACGGATGCATGATCGCATGGGCGAAATCCCCGTCGTTCGTGAGGATGAGCATCCCTTCGGAGTCGTAATCGAGCCTCCCGACAGGAAATACCCGTTCCTTTATGCCGCGAAGGAAATCATTCACCGTCGGCCTTCCCTCGGGGTCGCTCAGAGAGGTGACCACTCCCCTCGGCTTGTGGAAGATAAAGTACACCTTCCTTTCGGGGGTGACCAGAAGCTTCCCGTCGACCTTGATGTGGTCTCTCGACGGGTCGGCCTTCATACCGATGACCGCAACCGTCCCGTTCACCTTCACCCTTCCCTCAGCGATCAATTCCTCGGCCTTTCTGCGCGAAGCAACGCCCATCCCGGCTATTATTTTCTGGAGACGCTGTTCCATAAGATATAAATAATACCATAAACGCCGCGCAAACGGCTTCGCTTTCGCCGGAAACAAAAGATAACACCGCAGAGACGCAGAGAGCGTCAGAACTGTAAATATATACTGAGGGGCGGCAATATACAAACCGCCAAGGGAGAGCCCTTATTTTATTTCCGGCCTCTCACCGGAAATAAAATTCACTTGATTTCTGCGAACTCTGCGTCTCAGCGATGAAATGTTTTTTGGTTCCTCCGTTACTGAGTCAGGGGAAAATCACTCACCGCGACAACGGTCGCAGCACTCTCCAGGCGTTGGTAAATATCGAATCAGGAAGCCCGAGATCTCTTGCTGCTTCGTATCGTTCGTCAATGGGGTTGCACTTTTCATAACGGGATGACCGTTCCCCGCCCGCCTGAACAAGCGCTTCCCTTGTCGCGTGCGAGAAGGGAAAATCGCTTCCATAAACGATCCTGTCCGCTACGAAACCGCTGCGTGCGATCTCTGTCATTATCCTTTCCGGATGGAATAATCTCCCGGGCGTGAACAGGCATGAGACATCGGCGTAAAAGTCCCACTTCCTCTCTTCCGAGGCCGAGAGCATTTCCATGAGTTCATCGGCATGAGCGTTGCCGGTCGCAATCACCTTCACGCCTATGTCGAGGGCCTTCACCATTTTTTTCAGACTTCCGGTTTTCACCGTCTTCGCATCCGCGGACATTACTGCGAAGTCCGTTCCCGTGTGGCAAAGAAGAGGCACCCCCTCCCTCGCAAGACGGATGTAAAAAGGGATACATCTGTCATCCTCCGGGTCTATCTGCTGAATACGGGGCATCCAGTGGAAAAGAACCGCTCCCCCATCGAGACACCGATCGACCTCCCTTAACATTTCCCTCTTGTCCCTGTACGGGTGGACCGAGGCGCCGAAAAGCACCCGCCCGTTTTCGCGTGCGATCCGCGCGACGTAGTCGTTGGACGCCGCCAGATGGGTTTCCGCCTCCATGAGTCTGCTGTTTTTATACACTCCGTCCATTGAAAGCAGGACAGACCGCTCGATCTTTTCAGACGAATTGACAAAATCGAGGATGACTTCCTCGATCATCCCGTGGTCAGCCTCAAACGCCTCAATATCGAGTGACTCAAGCATCGAAGAGAAGACGGGACCGGAAACAAATCCAGCCGACAGCCGGCAGCAGTCTCCCTGGCCTCCGGCGCCCACAGCATGTATGTGTATATCGACTTTTTTTCCAGGCATGTCAAGTGCTTCCACTGATTTACTCATCGTCCGGGAGTTCCAGATTCACGGCTTCCGACACTGCCTGCAGCCTGCTTGTTACATCCAGTTTTTTCATTATGTTATTGACGTGATAGTTGACAGTTCTCTCGCTTATCCCCATGATCACGGATATGTCCCAGGATGTCTTTCCGAGTCTCAGCCATTTCAGCACTTCCCGTTCTCTCGGCGAAAGAGAAAAGGATTTCATCAATCGGTCCCCTTTGCTGCGTAAAGGTTCAGGAACCTCCACGCATCAACGGCGGGGTAATGCCGAGCGCCCCAATCGCTGCAAGAAGCTGCCCGAGGTCAATCGGCTTGTCATAATAGTGATACGCCCCCGCCTGTATGCATCTTCCCTGATCTCGTCCGAGCCGAACGCGGTCATAATGACGACCGGTGTCCGGGGACTCGACTCCTTGATGAAGCTGATCAACTCCAGCCCTTCCCTTCATTCCGACCAGCCGCACATCGGCGATCACCAGGTCGAATGAATGCTCAAGGAGCGCATCACCGGCAGCCTCCATGTTATCCACTGCGATAACCGTGTTTCCCCCGCATCGAGCAGGCGGGAGAGCGCCAGCAGAATCGTAGGCTCATCGTCCACGATCAGTATTTTTTTCCCGGCATTTGTTGTGCCGGGCCCCCCTCCGTTCAGGCATGCAGACATCGCATCTCAGTGGAAGCAAGAGGGATGCCACGAAAGAGAAGCAACGACAACTCCCTGATATTTCACGGTTCCAGGGCAGGCGGGACCTTCGATGCGGAGGACTGATGTATAAACTTTACACAATTGTGATTTTTTTATACAGCCGGAGGACGCCCCATGCCGAACAGGATCTCATTTACTCGGATGTTCGCCTCTGACGTCATATTCCTTGATCTTGTCGTAAAGGTTCTTGTAGCTTATGTCGAGCAATTTGGCGGCCCTTGTAATGTTACCCTTCGTTTTGTCGAGGGCCTCGCGTATGATCTTCTTTTCCAGCTCCTTCACCGCCTCCTTGAGAGGGGAAAAGGCCGAAGATGAGCATTTGTCAGCACAATGCTCGGCGATGAGCAATGCGACGCATTCCCGCTCTATGATATCCTCTTCCGTCAGAAGGGCGGCCCTTCTCATCACATTTTTAAGTTCACGCAGGTTGCCCGGCCAGGAATGGGCCGTTAGAAGGGCGGCCGCATCATCCGCTATTCCCCTGATCTGCTTGTTCAGCTCCGTCGCGGCCTCGAAGAGGAACCGCTGTGCAAAAAGCGGGATGTCGTCTGTCCGCTCCCTCAGCGGCGGGAGCGTGATGATGAATTCACCCAGCCGGTAAAAGAGGTCTTCCCTGAACTCCTTGGTCTTCACGCACGCCTTTATATCCTTGTTCGTGGCGGCTATGATACGGACGTCAAGGGCAACAGGCGTCGTCCCGCCGAGAGGGTATATCTTTTTCTGCTCTATGAAGCTGAGCATCTTAGCCTGAACATGCAGAGACATGTTTTCAAGCTCGTCTATGAATATAGTGCCCCGGTTCGCGGTCTCGAAATATCCGACCTTGTCACGCTCGGCCCCGGTAAAGGCCCCTTTTTTGTAACCGAACAGTTCGCTCTCGACGAGGTGATCGGGAATAAGGCCGATGTCGACGCTCACAAAAGGTTTATCGGAGCGCATGCTCAGTGCCTGAATCGCCTCGGCCGCGACGGACTTTCCGGTCCCCGTTTCACCCTGAATGATCACTGAAAAGTCCGTTCCCGCTACCTGCCGCATCTGGCCGATAACGGTCTTGATGGCGGCGCTTTTCCCGAATTTAAGCTCGAGGGACGATGCAAGAGCAGTGTTAGCCCTCTCCACCTCTCGTTCGAGGCTCTGTCTTTCGATCGCCCTTCTCAGCGTAATGATCAGCCTGTCGAACTCCGGCGGCTTCGAGACAAAATCGTACGCGCCGCACTTGATTGCTTCCACAGCAGTGGGTATGTCGCCGTGGCCGGTGAGTATAATGACGGGAACGGTCGGGTCTATTTTTTTGAACTCCTTCATGGTTTCCAGTCCGTCCATGTGAGGCATCTTCAGATCGATGAGTACGGCGTCGGGAACATCCGCCCTGAACAGTTTCAACGCGCTCAGCCCGTCCCGCGCCTCGCCCACTGAAAATCCCGCGTCGGTCAGCACTTCCCTGACGATCAGCCTCAAATCTTCTTCATCATCTACGACAAGTATCTTTTCCATGCCGGCACTCCTGATGTTATCTACGCTCCCTTCGCCCCGTTCTCTCCGCCATCTTCCGCCAGCGGCAGATATATTTCAAAGCTCGTGCCCTTCTCCTTTTCCGTAATGATATCGATGTATCCCTTGTGCTGTTCTATAATGCCGTATACGATCGCAAGTCCCAGACCGGTCCCCTTTCCTACTTCTTTAGTCGAGAAAAAGGGTTCGAATATCTTTTCCTTGATCTCCTCGTCAATGCCGACGCCGCTGTCCTCGACCGAGACGAGCGCGTACCTTCCCGGTTGTATGAGCGGCCGGCCGCCCCCGATGTCGTTAATTATTGCAGGTTCGGTCCGGATTGTCAAAATTCCACCGTCCGGCATGGCGTCGCGTGCATTCGTACAGAGGTTCATAAGAACCTGCTCCATCTGGACCGCATCGGCGGCTACGAACAGTCCGCCCTCCGAGAGGGAAAGCCTCACCTCGATATTTTCACCTGCGATGCTGGCGAGAATCGGCCTCAACCTTCTTATCAGGTAGTCCAGATCAACGACCTTCATCCGTATCGTCTGGATCCTGCTGAACGCTATGAGACTGCCGATGAGGTTCTTGGCCTTGTTGAGGGAGTTGTGTATCTGCTCCGTATATTGCCGCAGCGGGCCTCGATCGATAAACTTCTTTTCGAGGATATAGATCGACCCGCGGACAGTAGAGAGGATGTTATTGAAGTCATGGGCGATTCCACGCGCAAGCGTTCCCACCGCCTCCATCTTCTGCGCATACCTCAGCTTTTCTTCAAGGGCTTCTTTTTCCTCCTGTCTCTTCTGCAGATTCTCCGACATGGCGTTGAACGTGGCGGCGAGTTTCCCGATCTCGTCATTTGACTCCACAGGCACTTCTCCAACGTCTTCCCCCATGCCGAGGCGCCTCGCCGCCTCATTGAGACTGGTGAGAGGTCTCGTCGCGCGGCGGATCGATATGTAGATCACCACTGCACTCAATACAAGAAACAGGACAGCGATCACAGCGCTCCTGAAAAGGACCGCTTTCATCTTTTCGTCGAGGACCCTCTTGTCCATCACCACCCTGACATACCCTATGACTTCCTGCTTCCCTCGTGAGCTTCCACCCGGAAAATAGAGCGCTTCATCGGGGTTCTCCGGCGTTTCCATAATCACCGGAGAAACTATCGAAATCGTATCGAGTCCCTCGATCACCTTCGTGGACCGCTCCCCTGAGAATAACCCCATCCGCATTTCATCCGGGGAAAGAAGTACGCCCGGCTTCTCATGTCGCTTTTCTTCGATGAGAAGCGCCCTGTTGCCGGCTGTGAATATTGCAACGGAAAGGACATTTTTCTGGCTCATAATGCCCTGCACCGAGTCTTTTACCAAGTCCCTGTTTTCGGCAAAGACCCCGGTAGTCGAGCTGTATGCCATCAGTCCTGCAAGCATCCGGCCCTCCCTGACAAGGTCTTCCCTGACAATCTTTCTCTCGTATGCCACAAAGAAGAGCGTGAAGATCAGAAAAACTATCATGATAGAAATCGCGAAGGACCTGAACACCCTCACGCTGAAACTCTCTTTCAGGCTGCTGCGGAACTCCCGGTATTTCGCTCTCATCTTTTCAGTAGACATCATCGGCCCTTTTCAGTATGTCATCCCTGATACTGATACCTAATTTCGCTGCAACAGTCCGGTTGATCGAAAGAACCGTCTTTCTCGCCTCCTGCCGTATGGGCGTCCGGCCGTTCTGCCCCTTCGAAAGCCTCTTCGCCATCTCGCCTGTCTGCACGCCTATGTCGAAGGGAACTATATCCAGCGCGGCCAGGGCGCCCATCTCGACATACTTGTTCGAGAAGGTAAAAACAGGGACCTTATTCCGGAAGGAGAACAGGAGAAGGTACTTGACCGTTTCGGCGTTGATGACGGTGACGTCCGGGAGCATCCAGAATGCGTCGATCTTCCCCCTCATCGCGTCTATAAGCGACGGGACATCCGACGGCCTGTCCGCTTCTTTCAGGACCAGTTGAATGCCGCGCTGCTGGCCGGCCCGGATCGCCTCACGGACAAAAACATCGGAGTATCTCGGATCGTAGATGATGCCGATGCGCCTTGCTCCCGGCAGGATATCGGCCATCATGCCGAAAAATTTCTCGGGAGAGATGTACATGCTGACGCCGGAAATATTCTTCCTGAGGGGCCCCGGGAATTCGAAGGGAAGGACCATCGTATAGATCACCGGCAGGTTCGCGACCGTCTGCGCCCGGCTGAAAGCGCCCATCCCTATCGCAAGGATCATATCAGGGTCAACTTCGGAGAGTTTCTTTGAGAAACCGCCGGCCCCGACCTGCGTGAGGGGGACCTCGCTGACATTGCACCCGCAGGAGCTTTTGAACCCATTGAGCGCATCGTCATAAGGCTTGATGTCCGCGCTTTTCAGCACGACCACGTCGTTCGCCTGCGACCATACGGCTGGCAGAAGCAAAAGCACAGTGATGAGAAGAACTACCGCTTTCTTAAACACGATCCCCGGTCATCACATACACGTTAACATCTTTTCATATCCATATCCCGACCCCGGCATGTGATCAGCCCGGTCACTCATATGATAGCGGAAACGGGCATTTTCTACAATCACTTTTTGCTGAGGAACGCCCCGATCAGGAGGCGGTCAGGCCGTACTTTATGTCCTGCTTCACAAGCGCTTCCAGGCAGGCGTCGAAATAGGGTTTCCTGCAGTCTACGCCGTTCATGTTTCCGTCTCTGATGAATTTCATATACCTGCATCCGCCGAAGCAGAGCGGAAGATACGCACAATTCAGACACTCTTCGTTCTTCCAGTTGCCGAGGTTGTGCGACTCCCGGTAATCCCTGATGCCGTTCCATATGTCCCCCACGCAGAATTCCTTTCTGCCTATGAGACCGGGACATTTGTAGATACTGCCGTCGTAATTGATCAGAAGCCTATCCCTCATCTCCATCATGCACGGTGAGGGGGCGATCGCTGTCAGGCCAAACTCCCGCTTCAATATCTCTTCCCTGAGAAACAGGCTGGCCTCGTAAAACCACGATTCATTGAGACAGTCGCACCCTTCATGGAAATCCGGAGGCGCAATTCCCGAACGTTCACTTAGTACGGGGTCGAACCTCACCAGTGGAATTTTCTCAGGAGTCAATCCCTCGCCAATAAGATAATCGAGAAGAAGCGGCATTAAGCGATAGTTTTCCCTGGTGTAGTTGCCGCCCAACTGGATTTTGATTGTTCCGCAGACTTCTTTCACATTCCTCATGATAGAATCGAAAGACCCCTTGCCGGTTTTGAACGGCCTGAAGAGGTCATGAACATTCCCGGGGCCGTCGATAGTCACCGCAGCTTCTTTCAGCCCTAGCGCTTTCAGCCTGTGCGCGGTCTTGGCGCTCAGGAGCGTCCCGTTGGTTATAATATATCCATTATATCGCACCCCATTCCTTTCGGCTTCAGCCTTCAACTTCCCGGAAAGATATGCGATAAGCTCAAGGCTGAGGAGCGGCTCTCCTCCGTAAAAGGTAAATCTCCACTCTTCTTTCTGCAAAAAAATATCACCCCTCATAAAATCTACGATTCGGTCGGCGGTCTCCTTCGTCATATAGAATCTGCCTTTTCTCCGGCCCTCGAAACAATAAGTGCAGGCGAGATTGCAGTCGAGGTTCATGACGATCTTGGCATGGAATACCCGGTCCATTTCATTGAGCTCTTCCATGAAGAGAAGTATTTCGCTTTTTTCTTCTTCGGTACTTACAAGAAAGCCGAGATCGATCAATGCCTCTCTTTCTTCCTGTGAAATGCCTCCGGCGGCTATATCTTCCAACATGGTTTCCGGCAGAATAACGGTTGACGCCTGCTTTGTGGAAAAAAGAACGACTGAACCCGGCGTTTCAAGGGAATAGATTTTGCAGTAGTTTGACAATTTCTCCATCGATGACATCCCTTAACAGGCAAAGGGGAGGCTTTGCCTCCCCTCGATCAAATAAAGCAGCTATCCGAGTTTGCTCACCCCTGCCCCGGCCGTATTGCAGCAGGCTCCGCTCGCCAGCTCTTTCTTCGAAACTCCCATGCGTACCACGATGATCCTTCCTTTCATAGTCCTTACCTCCATTTCTACAAAAAATTATCCCCCAAAAGGGGATTTCGGGATTAAAACCTGTATCTTACACCCGCCTCTATCCATCGGCTGGCGTTTTCATACACCGGAAATACATACTGCCGGCCGTCGAATATATTGTGTCCCGCTACAAATACTTCGGTTATATTGCCCCTGCTCCTGCAAACGTCCTTTATCAGGTTGAGATCGAAGATCATCGAGCTGTATTTGGCGTTCCAGAAGGGTTCAAGGTTCCACCACACATACCTGCCTTTCAGAAGCGCCCTGAAGGATTTTTTGTCGTCGTATTTGAGGCCGATATCGTAAGTGTAAGTCGGTACCCCTTTTACGGTCTGCCCGGTATCAGGGTTTTCAGTGTGCATGAATGTCGCACCGGCAGACAGTACAAAGTTATATACCGGGACTGTTTTCATCTCGACTTCGATGCCCTGGCGCCTCTCCTTATTCAGGTTTACATTTGTCCACGTGCTATTCGCGGAATCCAGAGGAATGTTATTTATAGCGTCCTTTATATCGTGCCTGAAACCGGAAACCTTAAGCCAGACATATTTCAGAATTCCGGTCTCAACTCCAGCCTGATAAGACCAGACCCTCTCCGGTCTCAGGTCGGGATTTGGTATGAAGGTGGGATCTATCGAGTCGGTCTGGTCGAGAGCAGGCAGACTGAAACCCCTGGCAACATACGCCCTCAGCAGGACGTCCTTTGTCAATTCGTAGGTCGCTCCAAGACTCGGGCTGGTAAAACTCCGAAAGAGATTGGAATCATCATACCTCATGCCGGGAATAATAGATAACTTGCCGAGAACAATCGTATCGTTGACATAGACCGCCTCTGTCCTGAGCTTTTTTTCTCCGAGAGAATAAAAATTATATTTCGAGGAACCGTCGTTGTAATCTGTTCCGATGACAACAGTATGGATTTCATGACTCCATACCATCTTCGCCGTGGCTCCATATTTACGGTCATCCAGGTGGACCAGTGAGACGTCATCGGCAAAGTTGTTCTGCCTCAACCTCACTGTCCACAGAGACAGATCAAGAGCAACTTCTTTGCTTAAAGAACTATGAAGTGAGAGGCTTGAGATAAGGTCCTCGAACTTGTCATTGTAATTGACGCCGTCTCCCCAATCTCCCTCGCCCCTGTTGCCCTTCATGTATGCCAGAGTAAAAAGGACTTGAGTCACATTAGAGAGATCGTAAGAAAGTTTCGCATAAACGTTATCGTTTGCGCCATCCTGCATCGGCCTCAAACCGTCTGTCTGCAGCCTCCCGGCGTTGAGGTAATACCCGAAATCCTTGATCTTGCCGTACACCTCGCCCCTGAAGTCACCGGTGTCTTTTTTCCCGTAAGAGGCGGAAAGCGTGCCGTCTGCTTTCTCCTTGCCCGGCGTTTTAGTGATAATATTGATCACACCGCCCAGGGACGACCCCCACGAGGATGATGCAGGGCCTTTGATAATCTCGATCTTTTCGATATTCTGGACCGGGATGTCGTTCACTGCAGATCCATTCGTAGCAAGATAATTCATCGGCACGCCGTCCATGAAGACGGCGACATGTTTGATATCCGATCCCTCAATCAGGACATTTGCCGGGCTGCCGGGGCTTGCTCCTGCAAACCAGACCTGCACACCGTTGACGGTATTCAATACATCGGCCAATGTGTGGGCGTTCATCAGTTCTATATCTTTCGCGGTGACCACCTCCATGTTTTCAGCTACGCGATTGATCGACTGAAGGCTCCTTGTTGCCGAAATCACCTGCAGCTCCTGATCGGTGAAGTACATGCTGAGGAAACTCTTCTCTTCTGGAGACATCGCGGCATAAACAATGGTAGACACGAAAATAAACGCTAACAGACAAGCGAAGATTATTACAAACTTACGACAACCCATCTGCTACCCCCAAAAACTGAGTATTAAAAAAATTGCAACAGTATATTCTATTTGGCGCGAAATTGTCCATAAAAAAAGGCTCTGAATCGAGATATTCCGGGCCTCCCGCGACGCAGATGCCACGGTCCGGGTGTTTATACCAAACTCTCTTTTCCAAATGAGATAAGCACAATTGAAGGGAATCCGACAAGTCCTCCCATGATGCATCACAGACCCGATACATCGAATGTTATCTGTGATAGGATATTGGAACAAGAGATCCTGTTATTAAGGGTCTCGAAGCAATTGGGTGGAGGAGTTATGGGGAAAAAGACTGAGCCTCGACGACGCTATCTGCTTCGATTGCAGCGAGCGACTGCCGTGTTTCGGGAAATGCTGCACAAGCGCTCCCAATATCTGGCTAACCCCGTACGACATTATCAGGATCAAGAATAACCTCGCCGTCGGATCGAGAGATTTTCTCCGCAGCTATACGGAAACCGCGTACCCGCCGGAGGCAGGCTATCCTACCATATGGGTGAAGCGGAGGTCTGACGCCGACAGGAGCTGCCCTTTCTCAACCGACAAGGGATGCGCTGTTTACGCAGACAGGCCCTGGGTATGCAGGATATTTCCGCTTGTACCGATCTGGACTGATGGCAGGCCGGCGCCTTGCGCAGACGAATCCGAGCCTCTGTTTACTTTTAACAGAGTCGGTTACTGCCGCGGATTCAACAGCCTCGCCAATATTTCAATAAGGCAATGGAGGGAGAGACAGGGTCTTATTATCTATGAAGAAATAAATGCGCGATGGAAAATGCTGACACACCACCGGAACTTTCCGACTCGCAATTTCCTCGAAGGTCCCGATGCCGAGATTTTCTTTACGGGCTGTTACGACATCGATGAATTCAGAAAGATCGCCTTGGAGCAAGGGCTTCTGAAAGTTTACGCCGCGGAAAATAACGCCTGTGAGAACAGCCTCGATGACGCCGACCTTCTGAAGATCTCCCTCAGATGGCTCCTTCGTGTCATGTTCGGCGAAAATATCCCGCGGCCGGGAAGATAAATCTCTTCCCTTTGGACTGCATAAAAAAAGGGCCTGCAACCCTGCAGACCCTTTCCTCTATCAATCCACAGGGGCTCAGTTTACTTCGGCCTTCTCGCCTCCACGATCTGGGTTCTGGTCATCGCCCTTTCGAGAGCAGACTCCGCCCTTGCAAAATCGACGTCTGCGGCCTTCCTGAGCCTCTCCTCCGCCCTCTTCATCGCAGCCTTTGCGCGTTCGACATCGATGTCCTCCGCCCGCTCGGCGCTGTCCGCAAGGATCATTACCTTCTCGGGCCCGGCCTCGGCATACCCCCAGTTCACGAAGAAGTACTTTGTCTCGCTCCCCTTCTTGCACGCGAGAATGCCGATCTTCAGCGTGGTAACGAACGGGACGTGCCCGGGAAGGACCCCGAACTCGCCTTCGCCTCCGCTGGCGTTGACTTCGTCAACCTCTTCGCTGAAGACCAGACCCTGGGGCGTAACTATTTCAAGAAGAAGTTTCCCTTCAGCCATTATCCTTACCTCGACCAGCCGAGTTTCTTCGCGTTCTCCTCGACCTCTTCAATGCCGCCGGCCATATAAAACGCCTGTTCCGGCACGTCGTCGTACTGTCCGTCGACGATCGCCTTGAAGCCTTTGATCGTGTCGGCAACCTTCACGTATTTGCCCGGCCTGCCCGTGAAGACTTCCGCGACGTGGAAGGGCTGACTGAGGAACCTCTGGATCTTCCTCGCCCTCGAAACGATCAGCTTGTCGTCTTCGGAAAGCTCTTCCATACCGAGGATCGCGATGATGTCCTGAAGTTCCTTGTACCTCTGGAGAATGTTCTGCACATTCCTCGAAACCGCGTAGTGTTCATCGCCTATGATCTTCGGGTCGAGGATTCGGGACGTGGAGTCAAGCGGGTCCACGGCGGGGTAGATGCCGAGCTCAGAGATCTGCCTCGAAAGAACGACCGTACCGTCGAGGTGAGTAAACGCCGTCGCAACAGCGGGGTCCGTAAGGTCGTCGGCAGGGACGTAGATCGCCTGCATCGAGGTAATGGCGCCTTTCTTGGTTGTGGTGATTCTTTCCTGGAGTATACCCATGTCAGTCCCAAGCGTAGGCTGGTATCCGACCGCGGACGGCATTCTGCCCAGAAGCGCCGAGAGCTCCGCTCCGGCAAGTGTATACCTGAATATGTTGTCGATGAATATAAGCACGTCCTGTCCCTCGTCCCTGAAGTATTCGGCGCAGGTAAGGGCAGTGAGCGCAACCCTCGCCCTCGCTCCGGGCGGCTCGTTCATCTGGCCGTATACGAGCGCGACCTTCTCCAGAACGCCTGAATGTTTCATCTCGCCGTAAAGGTCGTTTCCTTCCCTCGTCCTTTCGCCGACGCCCGCGAAGACCGAAACACCGCCGTGCTTCATAGCGATGTTGTGAATCATCTCCATGATAACAACGGTCTTTCCGACTCCCGCGCCGCCGAACATCCCCATCTTGCCACCGCGGACAAAGGGAACGAGGAGGTCGAAGACCTTGACGCCTGTCTCAAAAACCTGCGTGACCGGCTCCTGGGAGACGAAGTCAGGGGCAGGTCTGTGGATCGGCAGTTTCGATTCCGACTTGATCGGCCCGAGGTTGTCTATACCTTCGCCGATGACGTTCATGATCCTGCCGAGAGAAGCCTTTCCCACGGGCACGGTAATAGGCTGTCCAGTATCTACCGCCGGCATGCCTCTTACGAGTCCATCGGTCGCGGACATCGCGACCGTCCTCACCTTATTGTCGCCGAGATGGGAAGCCACCTCCAGCGTGATCCTGATGTCGGGAATGCCCTTTTCGGCATTTCCCTTTTGCTCGATCGTTACGGCGTTCAGAATGTCGGGCATCTTGCCTTCGAATTCGAGGTCGACGACCGCGCCAATAACCTGCGAAACTTTTCCTGTATTCATCTGCATACCCCCGTCTCTATTTGAAATCCTGCATAACCTGCAACCATTGCGTATCCTCTGTTTTTCATCCGAAATTCCACCGTCATCCTTTCAGCGCCTCGACGCCGCCGACGATGTCCATAAGCTCCTTGGTGATAGAGGCCTGCCTGGCCTTGTTGTACTGGAGCGTAAGGCTGCCGATCATCTCGTTCGCGGCTTTTGTCGCATTTTCCATCGCCGCCATCCTGGCCGCCTCCTCAGACGCCTGAGATTCGAGGAGCGCCCTGAACACCTGTATCTCTACATTCTTCGGGACAAGGCTGCTGAAAATCTCCTGCCGCGAAGGTTCGAAGACATAGTTGAATATGGGAAGGGCGTCTTCCGCCGCCTGAATCGGTGCCATCGGAAGCAGCTTAGTGATGACCACCTGCTGGGCGATAGCCGATTTGAATTCGTTATAGATCATCACAATTTCATCGACCGACTCGCTCGTGAAGTCCTCTACAATCTTGGCGGCTATCTCCTGCGCGTCGGTATACGAAACCTTCCCGGAAATGCCCGTCCACGTCTTCTCCAGATCGACGTTCCGCCTCCTGTAATAATCGCGTGCCTTTCTGCCGACCGAGCTGACCGAAACGACGAAATCCTCATTGCGGAGTTCCGCGGCATACTTCGAGGCCGCCTTCAGGATGTTGGTGTTGAAGGCCCCGCACAGTCCCCTGTCGCTTGTCAGGACAAGGATTCCGATATTTTTTCTCGGCCTGACGGTGAGGAGCGGGTGGCTTTCGGCAGGAACTCCGACAGAAAGGTTTGCGAGAATGGTGTTCATCCTGTCGGCGTACGGGCGCATCTCGAACATCCTCTGCTGCGCCCTTCTGAACTTCGCGGCGGCGACCATCTTCATCGCCTTTGTGATCTTGCTTGTGCTCTGAACCGCCTTTATTCGTCTCTTGATATCTCTTAATGTCGCCATTTTCTTCCTTTACCCTAATGAGAGTTGCGTACCGAGGATTTCTCCTTCCTCATTTCTCACTATTCACTTTTCGCCTGCCTTTACGGCTGAAACCCTCTTTTGAAGTCCTCAACCGCCGCGATGAGCTTCGCCTTGAGATCGTCGTCTATCGCTTTCTTGTCCGCAAGCTCCTTCTTCACGTCGGCCTTACGGTCGTTCAAGTAGCGGAGGAACTCCTCCTCGAACTTCCTGATCGATTCGACCGGGATGTCGTCGATGTATCCCTGCGTCGCCGCGAAGAGCACCGATACCTGCTCTACCATCGACATCGGCACATACTGGCCCTGCTTCAGAAGCTCGACCATCCTCTTGCCGCGTTAGATCTGCTGCAGCGTCGACTTGTCGAGGTCGCTTCCAAACTGTGCGAATGCGGCCAACTCCCTGAACTGCGCGAGGTCGAGCCTGAGCGTACCGGCGACCTGCTTCATCGCCTTCGTCTGGGCCGCGCCACCGACACGGCTGACGGAGAGACCGACGTTCACGGCAGGTCTCACACCGGCATAGAAGAGTTCAGGTTCAAGGTAGATCTGCCCGTCGGTAATCGAGATGACGTTCGTCGGGATATATCCGGAGACATCGCCCGCCTGGGTCTCGATAATCGGAAGCGCGGTGAGCGAGCCTCCGCCCAACTCCGCCGACACCCTGGCGGCCCTTTCGAGAAGTCTGGAGTGCAGGTAGAAGACGTCGCCGGGGAACGCTTCGCGTCCGGGCGGACGCCTGAGGAGCAGCGAAAGCTGCCTGTACGCGGTAGCCTGCTTGCTCAAATCGTCATATATGATGAGGGCGTGCTTGCCGTTGTCCCTGAAATATTCTCCCATGGCGCAGCCCGTGTAAGGAGCGATATACTGGAGAGGCGCCGGCTCGCTGGCTGTGGCGGATACGATGATCGTATGCTCCATAGCGCCGTTTTCTTCGAGCGTTTTCACGACACGGGCGATGTTCGAGCGTTTCTGGCCGACCGCAACATAGATGCAGGTGACATCGCCGCCCCTCTGGTTGATGATTGCGTCGATGCCTATGGCGGTCTTTCCCGTCTGACGGTCACCGATGATCAGTTCCCTTTGGCCCCTTCCGACGGGGATCATCGAATCGATCGCCTTGAGGCCCGTCTGCAGCGGCTGGTTTACCGGCTGCCTTTCGATGATGCCGGGAGCGACAACGTCGACGATCCTCAACTGCTTCGCGTTGATAGGGCCCTTGCCGTCGATCGGCTGGCCGATGGCGTTGACGACCCTGCCGCGCAGCTCTTCGCCAACCGGCACTGACATGATCCTGCCGGTCCGCTTGACAACGTCGCCTTCGTGAATCAGGGAGTCTTCGCCGAAGAGAACCGCGCCTACCGTGTCCTCTTCGAGGTTGAGCGCCATTCCCATGATGTTGTTCGGGAACTCCAGAAGTTCCGAGGCCATGCACTTTTCAAGACCATAGATCCTCGCGATACCGTCACCGACAGATATGACGGTTCCGATCTCGCTCACATCGACCTTTTTTTCGAAGTCCGTTATCTGTTTCCTCAAAAGCTCACTTATTTCTTCTACCTTAATCTCCATCTCATCACCCCTTTATAAGCTCATCTTTTAAAAGCCTCAGTTGGCCCCTGATACTGCTGTCGTACATGGTGCTGCCGACCTTCACGAGGACACCCCCGAGCAGCGAGGGGTCGAGCACGTATTCCACATCGACGTCCCGGTCTATGAGTTTCCTGAGCGCCGCCTTCAGTCGCTCCTCATAGTCCTTGCCTACAGTCACCGGCGACATGACGACCGCCCTTGCACGTCTTTTCTTTTCAAGGTAGATCGCGGTGGCATATTTGATGATATCCGATAGGGCCGCCGCCACACCGGAGGACGTTATGTGGCCGAGAAACTTCACGACTTTTTCGGAAAGTTTCATCTTTGCGGAAACATCCAGCAGAGCCTGTTGCCGCTCCTCGTCCGTAAACACCGGGCTCACGAGCACGCTCCTGAATTCACGGCTCTTCGACATGAGTTCTTCGACGACGCCGAGTTCGGCCAGCGCCGCCGGCGCGTCATCCATGCCTATCACATTGATGAACATCTTTGCAAATTTCCTGGCTTCTTTTTGCGGTTTCAATTTTTGCCCTCTATCTTTGCAACGGATTCTTCGAGCAGCTTCATCTGCTCTTCCTTCGTCATTTTCTCCTTGAGCTTCTTCTCTGCAAGCTCCATGGCGATCCCGACCGCTTCATCCTTGATCGATTCCTTCGCCTTCTTGAGCTCAAACTCGATATTGGTCCTGGCCTGCTCCATTATCTTCTCTTTCATCCGCTCGCCCTCTTCCGCAAGCCGGGCCTTCTCTCTTTCGCCGGAGTATTTGGCGGACGCCACGATCTCTTCAATCTCCTTGTCCTTCACCTTGAGCCGCTCATCGACTTCGGCAAGGGCCTTCTGGGCGAGTTCCTTCGCCTGCCGGGCCTCGTTCAGCGTCTGCTCGATCAGCTCCGTCCTTTTTTTGAAGTATCCCTTTATGTCCGCTTTCTTGAAGCCATAAAAGAGAATGGCAAGCAGAACCAGAAAATTGATGACCGGCCAGAGGTATTCCTTGAAAACGGACTCGTGGGCTTCTCCGCCCCCGGCCGCGAATGCAACAGCGGTGAGGAGAAAGAATTGTGCCACGACAAGTGAAAGATACAATGCGGTGCGGATCTTTTTGCTCTTGATTAAGGACTGCCTGTTCATTTTCTTCATGCCTTTACCAGCTTCCTGACGATCTCATCGGAGAATTTCTCCACGTCGGCCCTGAGCGCCTGCCTCGCCTTTTCCGCTTCCGCCCTGAGTTCTTCACGCGCCTTCTGCAAAATGCCCGATGCCTTTTCATCGGCTTCAGAGAGGAGCTTCTTCTGAACTTCCATCCCCTCGCCTCTCATGCCTTCGAAAACATCTTTCGCCCGTTTCCTCGCCTCCGCGATTTCCCTGTTCATGGCCGCAATACCGTTTTCTTTTTTTGCGGTCATCTCCTTCGCTGCGTTCAGGGAATCCTTGACGGTGTTCTTCCTCTCATCGAAGGTTTTGAGGAGGGGCCTGTAGAGAATGATATTAAGCAGGTACAGAAGGACGAAGAAATTGCCTGCCAAGACCAGAAGCCACTTCAACTGAATATCAAGCATCTTATCCCCTTATTAAAAGTAAGATTTTTTGCTTTGAAACCTACGAAGGTTAGCACAGGGGCCGAAAGTTTGTCAAGACATTTATGTTTAAAAATAATAGGTTAGCTATAATTTTACCTATAGACTGATAAGAAATTCTTATCAGTCGCCGTCAAACCAAGTGAGGCCGCCGTTTCCGTTTTATTGACCTCCGCCGCGCCGCCGGGATACAATGAATAAGTGCCGATCAACCGTTAGACCGGACACCGTATGTAGCACGAAACGAGAAAATGATGAGTCCAACATTCGCCATTATAATAGCGATCAACAATTTTCTGCATGACCTGGCAAGTGCGATCCCGCTCGCCAGCGGGATCGCAATGTGGGTGATAGTAAGCCAATACGAGAAAAACAGGGACGCCGAAACGGAGGCGCTTATGCTCCGGCTGTACAGGGGAATTTCCAGGATATTCATCGGGTCCCTTGTCTGGATAACTGTCGGAGCGGTCCCGCGTATTCTAACCTTCACGAGATTCGAGTCGGCTCATGCCCTTCGCGACCACAATATAGACGGCCTGATCGCGGTGCAACTGACGATCTTTGCCGCAGTGATGAGCGGGATGTTTCTCTGGATAGCGCTCACGAGAAAGGTAAGAAGATTCAAGGGCGCACTCTGAGTCGCGAAGCCTTCTTTCCGGTCGCGGGGCCTTCCGGGAATCCATGATGGAAAAAATCTCACTTCACCTGCTTGAGTTCGACAAGTTCCTGGAATTCGTCGCCGGGTACGCCGGAAGCGCGTCATCGGCAAAGGCAATCATCGAAATCCTTCCGCTTCGCGAAAGAACCGCCATAACAACACGGCAGCGCCGCGTGGCCGAGATAATGAAGATGTCCGTTGAAGGAAATCCTCCCCGGCTTTCCCGCTTTCAGGACATCGCGCCGCTGATAGCAAAGGCAAGACCGGAGGGGGCCGTGTTAGAGGCATTTGAACTCGCGGGCTTCATTCCCGTCCTCGATATGGCTTCGGACGTATCCCTCCAGATAAGCGGACGGGACGATCTTCCTTTTCTTGGCGAGCTTACAAGGGAACTTACGGGGTTCCCCGAGATCCTCCGCCTTCTCAAGAGGTCGGTCGACAGCGAGGGCGCCATCCTCGATACCGCATCGGCCCGCCTTGCCGGCCTGAGAGAAGACATCAGGCGTCTCGAAACGAGGATCACGAAAAAGCTCGAAGAAATGACGAGGGATGAAAGAATCTCGGTCTTCCTCCAGGACGACTTTATTACCAGGAGGTCGGGGAGGTGGGTAATTCCGGTCAGGATGGATTCGAAGGGACAGGTTGCGGGGGTGGTCCACGATGTTTCGAAATCCGGCGAGACCGCCTTCGTCGAGCCGCTCGCCATCATCCATCCGGCGAATGAACTCGAAAATCTTATCGCCGAGCAGAAGGCCGAGGAGATCAGGATACTCAGGAACATCTCTTCAAGGATACGGGAGGCATCGGACGGTATCGACGCCGAATACTGCGTGATCGTGCAGCTCGACGTCCTCAACAGCATCGCTAAATGCGCTCTGCCCATGAGGATGGAGATCCCCGAGATCTGCGACTCCGGCGCTATCAGCATAGTGAAGGCGAGACACCCGCTGCTCATGCTGGCGTTAAGGAAAAGCGGCATCTCAGGCGAGGTCGTCCCCCTTGACATGGAGCTCGGCGGCACTGACACGGTGATGGTGATTACCGGCTCGAACGCGGGAGGTAAAACGATAGCGATCAAGACGATCGGGCTTCTTCTGTTGATGGCGCTCTCCGGCATGCCCGTGCCCGCCAATTCTTCATCGCGTTTCCCGCTTGCCGGGGACCTGCTTGCGGACATAGGCGATGAACAGTCGATCGAAGCCAGCCTTTCCACATTCTCGGCTCATATATCGAACATCTCCGCCATTCTGCGAAAGGCGGGACCGGATGCGGTCGTCCTGATAGACGAACTCGGCACCGGCACCGACCCCGACGAGGGGGCCGCCCTGGCCTGCGCTGTCCTCAAGGAGCTCAAGGCCCGCGGGGCGATGGTCTTCGCCACCACTCACCTCTCAGAGATAAAGGGGTTCGTCCACATGTCGGACGGCATGTTGAACGCGTCGATGGAATTCGATCAGAAGACGCTCATGCCGCTGTACCGGCTGCGGATCGGGGAGCCCGGCCGGTCTCACGCGATCGACACGGCGCGACGCTACGGTCTCCCGGACCGCGTCGCGGATTCAGCAAGGCAGATGATGGGCGGAATCAAGGCGGAGTTCGATGACCTGATCGCCGACCTGAACAAAAAAAGGGTCGCATACGAGGAGGCAGTCAGGGAGATCGGAAGAGAAAAAGCGGCCCTGGAGGAAAAGACGAAGGCAGTGGAAGAAAAACTCGCCGAGGCCGAAAGCTCAAAAAAGGAGGCTCTGGCAGAGGCCTGGCGGGCCGCTGCCGGGATCGTTCAGGACGCCCGGAGACAGATGAATCTCCTCCTCGACGAGATAAAGAAAAAGGAGAGGGCAAAGAGCAGGGAGGAAGTCAGGGCCGCGATCCGGAAGGCAGCGGCGGCGGAAAAACAGGTGAGGGAAAAACTCGTGGAATACGACACCGATGCAGAAAGCCCGGACATCGGAGAGATCCGGGAAGGCGACATCGTCTTTGTGAAGTCTCTGGGATATGAGGCCTCGGTGATAAAGGTGAGCAGAAAGCTTAACCGGCTGAAGGTCAGGGCCGGGGGAATAGAGATCGAACTTCCTGTAGACGATATCGGCTTTCGGAAGGGGGAAGCTATCAGCCGGGGAATAGCGAAAGAGGCCCGCTCAATGCCTGAAGGCCCTGATGAAATGGTCCCATCCCGGATCAATCTCGTCGGCCTTCGCGTTGACGAGGCACTGTCCCGGCTCGAGCCCTTCCTGAACCATGCCTCGCTTGCAGAGTTCACAGATGTTACCATCATACACGGCCTCGGAACGGGTATCCTCTCACGCGCCGTGCGCGGCCACCTTGAAGGACATCCTCTCGTCGCTTCTTACAGGGCGGGAGACAGGTCCGAGGGAGGCAACGGCGTTACGGTAGCAACCCTCGCGTAAGCAAAAAAAAGACGGGGCGCCGACTGCGGTCTTCGCCCCGTCTTTTCCGCGTACCGATTATTACTTCGCCGGTGTCTCGGCCGGTGCCTCGGCCCCCTTCTTTTCAGCCTTCTTGGCCTTCTTGGCCTTCTTGTGCTTCCTGACCGCCTTCTTGTGCTTCTTGACCGCCTTCTTGTGCTTCCTCGTCTCTTTCTTCTTCTCCGTCTTGCCTTCCTTGGAGGTCTCATTCTTCTGTTCGACCTTCGTGGTAGCCGCCTTGTCGGTGTTCGTCGTGTCGGCCGCAAAAGCGATCGAAGAAACTGAGAACGCGAAGAGCACTGAAACAACTAATGCCATAACCTTCTTCATTGATTTCACCACCTTTTTTATGGAAATAAATTTCTTTTCTTCGAAATTTCCGGAGAGAAGTGCATACAAGAGTCATGCCAACTTCTATTTCCAATGAAATCAAGCGCCTTTCTACCCTGCCGCGGAACCTGTCCTATTTTCATCCTTTTTTGAGAAAAAGTTATACGATTTAGGGAAGATAATATCTGCGGGGAGATAACCCCTAATCGCCCTCGAACTCGGTCAGGGCGAATACCCCATATCCCTTTTCGGCGAGTTTCCTGCGCCCGCCGACGTCCGGAAGATCGACGACGAACACCATCTCGGACACGATGCCGCCCAACTTCTCGACAAGGGCCGCGGCGGCAAGGGCGGTCCCGCCCGTCGCGAGCAGGTCGTCGACCAGAAGCACCCGCATCCCCTTAGTGATGGAATCCATGTGCATCTCTATCGTATCCGTCCCGTATTCGAGTTCGTACTCGTGGCTTATCTTTTCGGCAGGAAGCTTGCCCTTCTTCCTTATGGGCACGAAGCCCCTCCCCAGGGTATAGGCGAGAGCCCCTCCTATAATAAATCCCCTCGACTCGATACCGACTATTATGTCGAACGGCACTTCGCCCTTTATATACCTTTGCGTCAGGCTGTCGATCACGAGCCTGAATCCGACGGGGTCTTTTATGAGGGTGGTGATGTCTCTGAACATGATCCCCTTCTTCGGGTAATCGGGGACTGTCCTTATCAGCGATTTTATCGGCATCCGGCTCCTCCTGTCATCTGCAGCCGCACTCGGTTGTCCTGATCGCCGAGATCGCCCTGAGAAGCAGCTTCTTCACGTTCTCGGCGTTTCTGTTCATTATCGATAGAATCATGTCCCACGTGACCGGCTCTTCGCCCTCTTTCCAGCAGTCGTAATCGGTCGACATCGCGATTGTCTGATAGCATATGCCCGCCTCACGCGCGAGGATGACTTCAGGCACGGTGGACATGTTGATAACGTCCGCTCCCAATTTTCTGAACATGCGGGACTCCGCCTTCGTAGAAAACCGCGGGCCTTCGATCGTAACCACAGTCCCGGCCGCATGATGCCTGAGCTTCAGGGCCTTTGCGGCCGGTACGAGCACTGCCCGAAGGTCTCCGCAGAAAGGCTCGCTCATCGGCGTATGCACGACCTTCTCCTCATGAAAGGTAAGGGGCCTGTGCTTTGTGAAATCAATAAACTGGTCCGGGAAAACCAGGTCCCCGGGCTGTATCTTTTCCCTCAGGGAGCCGACCGCTGTCGTGGCGAGGATGTGCGTGCAGCCCTCCTTTTTCAGGGCGTGAACGTTCGCACGGAAGTTTACGCCGGTGGGATAGATGGAGTGGTCCTTCCCGTGCCGGGCGAGAATGACCGTATCGACACCGTTGATCTTTCCGGTGGTAAGCGGGGAAGAGGGTTTCCCGTAAGGCGTTTTCACCGTCTTCTCTTTCTTGTCTTTCATCAACTGCGGGTCGTCCATCCCCGAACCGCCGATGATACCTACCTTCACATTCCCCATACACGCTCCATGGCTGCCTTGATGCCTAAAAGATAAAAGAAGGCGGGAGCGAAAGTCAAGGAAAGCTCGGCAAGATCAGCGCCCCGCACTTTCCTTCAGCCAGCCGGTCCATTCCGCTATCCCCTGGCCGGTCCTGCATGAAACCTCGAAGATCTTCAGCTGCGGGTTGAGGGAAAGCGCGTCCCTGCGTATCTTGGCCACATCCGCGTCGGTATACGGGACAAGATCGACCTTGTTCAGCACAAGCGCGGAAGACTCTTGGAACATAAGAGGATATTTCAGGGGTTTGTCGTGTCCTTCGGCAACGCTGAGGATCATCACCTTCATATCTTCTCCTACCTTGAATTCTGCGGGGCAGACGAGATTCCCCACGTTCTCGATGAAAAGGACGTCGAGACCGTCGAGAGGAAGCTCTCCGATAACCTCGCGGATCATGTTCGCGTCGAGATGGCAGGCGCCCCCCGTATTTATCTGTACGACCGGAGCGCCGAATCTCTGGACCCTTTCGGCGTCGTCGGTGCCTGCGATGTCACCCTCTACCACGCCGATCTTCAGGCCCGTGTTCCCGGCGAGCGTCCTTTCGAGGAGCGACGTCTTTCCCGCGCCGGGTCCGCTCATGAGATTGATCACGAAGACCCCGGCGCTGTCGAACATTTTCCTGTTTTCGAGTGCGATCCTGTCGTTCGCCTCGAGTATTCTGGACACGACCTTCACGTTCATCAGGTAACCTCCATATCGATTATATCCATTTCGCGCCCCCCGGTGATTTCGAAGGAGGCTCCGCCGCAGCCGGGACAGCTGAGCACGTACTCCTCTGCCACCTCGAAGTCGTTGCCGCACTCCCTGCAATGACCGGAGACAGGCACTTCTTCTACATTCAGACGCGCCGTTTCCGCCGCGGTGCCGGTCTTGACAGCGTCAAAGGCAAAGAGAAGGGCGTCGGTCATTATCCCCGACGCCCTTCCTATCCTGAGATTGATCGAATCAACTGTGCTGCCGCCGTTCTTCCGGCACTCTTCCGTAACGATATCGAGCAGGTTCAGCGCGATCGATACCTCATGCATTCTGTTCTTTCGAGAGTCGCTCCTTCTCTTTCTCGTACGCCTCCTTGCCGGCGTCGATGGCCGACTTCACAAGGGACTTCTTTTCGTCGTAGTACCCCTTTCCCCTGTCGACGTATGTTCCGACCTTTTCCTTCGTCTGGTCGACATACCCGGAGGCCTTCTCCCGTGCGTCTTCGGCAAGACCCCTTATCTTCTCCCTCGTTTCCCGGCCCGACTGGGGCGCTACAAGAAAAGCTATCCCCGCGCCGACGACCCCGCCGAGGAGAAAAGACAACAGGACAGAACCCGTGCCATAACCTTCGTCTCTCATTTTCCGTCTCCTTTCCTGATCAGATTTTTCGCCAGATATCCTATCGCGGCCCCGATGCCCGCCCTCAGGCTGACCGCCCTCACGGACACCGATGAGCCGACTGTCTCCAGCAGTCCGTTTATTGCCCTGACGGTACGGCTTATTTCGACGACGGACTTCGAAAATTCCCTCACGTCCGAGGTAATGCCGCCGACATCGTCCGAAACGGCCCGAAGGCTTTTCAGCGCGGTCTGCAACTCCTTCAGCGCAGGCTTCAGGCCGTCGTCCATCGACTTTCTCAGGAGAATGAGCGTCCTCCTGAGTTCCACGACCATCGGCACGAGAAACAGCACCTGTACAAGCAAACAAACAGCTATGATAGCCAAAAGGATAGTATCCATGCTCCCTCCCGCAAATTATATCACACTTTTATGCGTTCTCCGAAAACGGGAACACTTTTGATTTTAGTGGCATGTCGCCTACAAGTAAAGGATTTTATGTTATTCTTTAAAGCCATGACCGACGAATTCTTTATCAAGAGGACCCTGACGCTCGCGGCGCGGGCAAGGGGGATGACGAGCCCCAACCCGATGGTAGGCGCCCTTCTCGTAAAAAACGGAAGGATCATCTCCGAGGGCTTCCATAAAAAGGCCGGGACCCCGCACGCAGAAGCGATCGCCATCGGGAGGGCGGGCGACCGCGCGGCAGGTGCGACACTATACGTAAGCCTGGAACCCTGCTGCCACAAGGACAAGAGGACACCGCCGTGCACCCGAAAAATAATCTCGGCAAAGATCGCGAAGGTCGTCGTTTCGATGAAAGACCCTAACCCGAAGGTCTCGGGTAAAGGGATCGAGGAACTGAGGGGCGCCGGCATAGAGGTCGTTTCGGGGATTTTAGAGGGAGAGTCGCGGAGGCTGAATGAATATTACATCAAGCACATAACGACCCGCACTCCTTTCGTGGTCATGAAGGTAGCGATGACACTCGACGGAAAGATCGCGACGCCTGGCGGCGAATCGAAATGGATCACAGGAGAAAAGGCGAGGAAGGCCGTGCACAAACTGAGGGCGGGCGTGGATGCGATCATGACCGCCATAGGAACGGTGAAGGCCGACAATCCCAGGCTGACGTGCCGGGTCGGAGGAGAAAAGAGTCCCACCCGCGTGATCATCGACCCCGGCCTTGAAATAAACCCCGGTGCAAACGTCCTCTGCACACCGCCGGCGACGATCATAGTAACGAGAAGACAGGGGGCAAAGGGCAGGGGCGGGATGACCCCGACCGTACAATCGGAAGCCGGAAGTCGGAAGGAGAAGGCGCTGGAGGATAAAGGGATAAAGATCATCCGCTACGACGGCGAAAAGGTCGATCTACCCCTGTTGATGAAGGAACTCGGCGGGTCGGGCATCACGTCGCTTCTGATCGAAGGCGGCTCGTCCCTGAACTCCTATTGCATCGAAAGCGGCATCGTCGACAAGGTGATGTTCTTCATCGCCCCGAAGATCATCGGCGGAAAGGAATCGTACACCGCTGTCGGGGGAAAGGCATTCCGCAGCCTCCAGGAGGCCCACCACCTCCGGGACGTCAGGATAAAAAAGATCGGCGAAGACATCCTCGTAGAGGGATATTTGGACAAGTCTGAAAGCTGACGAGCCTGCAAGCAGGGAAGCCTGGCAGCTATCACAGCCTCGGTTTTGCGAGGATTTCGAGGACCCTGAGGTCGAGGAACCGTTTGGATGCGGCAGACCTCAGCACCATCACCGTGTCGGCGCCGTGTCCGGTGCCTGCCACGGCGATGACCTCCTGTCCCTCGGGTATGAGCCCGGCGTCGACTGCCATCATGACGATCTCGCAGCAGACCTTTGCTCCCTCCCCGAACCTTCTGAGCGACTGGGCGATGATCATCGCGGGATAGACACCGCTGAACTTCGCGTTCAGCGACGTCTCTATCGAATGGGTAAGTATCGTGCCGGTGAAGATCCTCGCGCCGTTCGTCTTCATCTTTTCGATCGTCTCGCCCGGGATCTCGAAGGTATTCGGCCCCCTGAAGCCGGCGGAATGGGTTACCACGACGAGGTCCATGCCTCTTTCCCTGAAGGCATCCGAGAAAAGAAGCCCGGTGCTCCCTGACGTGGAGGCGACGACGATGTGTTTATATCTTCCTTCCAGTGCCTCAGCCTTCACGATTTCAAGACACGCGCCCGTGTTGTCCTTCCCGGTCTTTTCGAAATAGACGATCTTTTTTTCCATGAGATCTCCTCCTTGAACAAGTGGGATTGTCATCCTATTGTACCTGAACGGGGCCGTGAAGTGATTCTTCACATGAAACGGGCGTCATTTTTATGATGCGGATCATTCCCGTTTTCCGCGCTTTCTGTTATCTTAAAATATAGAAAGAAAAGCAAGGAGGCTTCGTCATATGGTTGACAGGAAAAAGGTCGAGGAAGTGATCAACAGGATAAGACCTGCCCTTCAGAGGGACAGGGGCGACGTCGAGCTCGTCGAGATAACTCCCAACGATGTCGTAAAGGTAAGGCTCAAGGGGGCCTGCGGCACCTGCCCCATGTCGCTAATGACCCTGAAGGGCGGGATCGAGGCTGAGATGAAAAAAGCCGTGCCGGAGGTCAAAGCGGTAGAGGCGGTCTGATCCGTCGATTCACTTGTCAGCCGGGGTCGCCGGAGGCGTTTTTTTTACCGGCTTGAAATAGACTGCAGCGAGGGGGGGAAGCACTATCCTTATCGAGGAGGGTCTGCCGTGCCAGGGCACTGATTCCGCCTGTACTCCGCCGGCGTTTCCCGCATTGCTCCCCCAGTAGTCCGAGGAATCGCTGTTCAGTACCTCGCTGAAAAAAAGATCATCGGGGACCCCTATTCTGTAATCGTGGCGGGGAACAGGCGTAAAATTGCAGACGACCACGATATAATCGTCGGTCTCCTTCGCGCGTCTGATGAATGAAATGACGCTCTTGTCGGTGTCGCGGAAATCGATCCACTCGAACCCCCTGCCGTCGAAATCGACCTCGTGGAGGGCGGGCTCGGATGAGTAGATGCGGTTGAGTTCCCTTACATATTGTCTGAGCTTCCCGTGCTGCTCGTATTCGAGAAGCTGCCAGTCCAATGCCTGATAGAATTTCCATTCGTCCCACTGCCCGATCTCACCCCCCATAAAGAGAAGCTTCTTGCCCGGATGAGCGTACATGTAACCGTAAAAGAGCCTGAGGTTGGCGAACTTCTGCCACATGTCGCCGGGCATTTTGCTGAGCATCGACCTCTTGCCGTGCACCACCTCGTCATGGGAGAGCACAAGAATGAAATTTTCCGAGAAGGCATAGAGGAGGCTGAAGGTGAGGCTGTTGTGGTGAAACCTCCTGTGGACGGGGTCCTTGGAGATGTATTCGAGCATGTCGTTCATCCAGCCCATGTTCCATTTCATATCGAAGCCGAGGCCGCCGAGATAAACGGGCTTTGTGACCCCGGGCCATGCCGTGGACTCCTCGGCGACCGTCAGTATCCCGGGGAAATACTTGTGAGTGACTTCGTTGAACTTCTTTATGAAGTCGATGGCCTCGAGGTTCTCGTTGCCGCCGAACTCGTTCGGGATCCAGTCCCCCTGTTTCCTCGAATAATCGAGGTAGAGCATGGAGGCGACCGCATCGACCCTCAGTCCGTCGATGTGATACTTGTCGAACCAGAAGAGGGCGTTGGAGATGAGAAAACCCCTGACTTCGCTCCTGCCGTAATTGAAGATCAGCGTGCCCCAGTCCCTGTGCTCGCCTTTGCGGGGGTCCCTGTGTTCATAGAGCCACGTGCCGTCAAAAAAAGCAAGCCCGTGGGCGTCCTTCGGGAAATGGGCAGGCGCCCAGTCGAGGATGACGCCGATGCCGTTTTGGTGGCACCTGTCGACGAAGAACATGAAGTCCTCGGGCGTGCCATGCCTGGAAGTAACCGCGAAATACCCGATCGTCTGGTATCCCCAGGAGGCGTCAAACGGGTGTTCCAGGACCGGAAGGAGTTCTATATGGGTATACCCCATCTCCTTCACATAGGAGACCAGTTCGTCCGCCAGCTCCCGGTACGTGAGAAACCCGTCTTCTTTTTCCTGGTTTCTCATCCACGAACCGAGATGGACTTCGTAGATGGCAACAGGGGCTTCGAACCGGTTCGAGCGGGAGCGCTTCTCCATCCACCGGCCGTCAGCCCACCGGTACCTGTCGATGTCGTATACGATCGAGGCGGTTTTCGGCCTGTGCTCGAAATAGAAGCCGTGCGGGTCGGACTTCACAGCCTCGTATTTCTGATATTTCGAGCGGATATCGAATTTGTATTTCTCTCCCTCCCCGATTTCGGGAACAAAGATCTCCCAGATCCCCGACGTCCCGAGCAGACGCATGGGGTGTCTCCTGTCGTCCCAACGATTGAAATCGCCGATAACATGGACGCTCCTTGCGTTCGGGGCCCAGAGCGCAAAATGCACGCCTCTTGTGCGGCCGACGCTCATCACATGTGCGCCGAGCTTTTCGTATTCCCTGTAATGCGTGCCCTCGCCGATCAGGTGGAGATCGTAATCGGTAAGGACCTGACCGAAGCAGTAGGGGTCTTTGAAAGACGACACTTCATCGTCCGGAGTTTTTATCCTGATCCTGTAGGGAAACGCTTTCTTCTGGGACAGCGGCGCGACAAAGAATCCTTCCTTATGTATCCGTTCCATTTGAAAGGAGGCGCCCGTTTTTGCGTGGACAACCCATGCCTCTTCCGCCTCGGGCAGGAACGCCCTCACCTCCAAACGTTCCTCGTCCTTGTCCGAGGGATGCATGCCGAGGATGGCAAAAGGGTCGGGATGAATGCCTTCGATCACGAGTTTAATATCTTCCTTTCGCAACGATCCTCCCTGCCGGATGTTTTCAGTTAAAGATATCGTATTGTAAATCCGGGGAGATGACAACAGAAATGTTCACCTCATCGCTGAACGGCGGCGGCAGAGCAGTCCTCAAGCCCTTTCGAAGCGATAAGATTTAATGAGGGCATGGAGCGGGCAGCCTGAAAATAACGGGCTACGGCTGCTTTTTTATCCCTTCCCTGGCGATAGCAATCTTGCCTGTCCGCACAAACTCCTTTATCCCCATCGGCTTCAGGAGTTCCACGATCGCCTCTATCTTCTTCTCGTCGCCGGTGATCTCAATGGTATAGGTCTTCGGTGAGGAGTCCACCACCCTGCCCCTGAAGATCTCCGCGAGCCTCAGCACCTCCGCCTTGTCTTCAGGACGGGGGGAGACCTTTATCAGCACCATCTCCCTCTCCACGTGGTCCAGTTCGGTCATGTCGACCACCTTGATCACATCAACGAGCTTGTTGAGCTGTTTGGTGATCTGCTCGATGATCCAGTCGTCGCCGGTAGTGACGATCGTCATGACCGACGTCTGGGGGTCTATCGTCTCGCCCACCGAAAGGCTTTCTATGTTGTATCCCCTCCCGCTGAACAGCCCTGAGATCCGTGACAGCACGCCGAATTTATTCTCTACAAGAACGGATATCGTATGTCTCATAGCGCTCCTCTGTAATAGGTATTATTTAACGGCCTTGAGCTTCTTCTCGGCCTTCTTCGTCTCCTCGAGAAAGAGCATCGAGTCGATCGCGGCTCCTGCAGGCACCATGGGGTAGACCTTCTCCTGCCAGTCGATAATGAAGTCCATCATCACCGGCCTCTTGATGCCGAATGCCTCCTTCAGGACCGGCTCCACCTCCGATTTCTTCGTCGCCCTCAGTCCGACGGCGTTGTATGCCTCGGCGATCTTCACGAAGTCGGGCACAGTGTCGTCGAGTTTCGTATGCGCGTACCTCTCCTGGTAGAAGAGCTCCTGCCACTGCCTCACCATGCCCAGGAACCGGTTGTTCAGTATCGCCACCTTCACCGGAAGCCTGTTGATGACGGCGGTCGCGAGCTCCTGGATGTTCATCTGTATGCTGCCGTCGCCTGCCACGTCCACGACGAGTTTGTTCGGAAAGGCGAGTTGTGCGCCGATCGCAGCAGGAAAGCCGTAGCCCATCGTCCCCAGTCCTCCTGAGGTGAGAAGGGTCCGGGGTTTGTCGAACTTGTAGAACTGCGCCGTCCACATCTGGTTCTGGCCGACCTCCGTAGTGATGATCGCATCTCCCTTCGTCAGCTCGTTTATCTTTTCGATCACGTACTGCGGTTTGATAATATCGCTTTCCTTGTCATATGAAAGAGGGCGCTCCTCCTTCCAGGCGTCGATCTGTTTCATCCATGACTTCCTCACCTCGCGCCACTGCTCCTTCACCTCATCCTTCATCACCCTGTTCATGACGGCGAGCACTTTTTTGACGTCGCCGACGATGGGGACGTCGACGCGAACATTTTTCCTGATCGACGTCGGGTCGATATCGATATGGACGATCTTGGCATGGGGCGCAAAGGCGTCTATCTTGCCCGTGACCCTGTCGTCGAACCGCATGCCGATCGCGACAAGGAGGTCGGACTCCTGGATCGACTTGTTGGCGTAATAGGTGCCGTGCATCCCGGGCATGCCGAGCGAGAGCTTGTGCGAACCCGGAAAAGCGCCGAGCCCCATCAGTGTCATCGTAACAGGCACTTCGGTATATTCTGCAAGCTCCTTCAGTTCCTTCGACGCCCCCGAAAGAATCACCCCGCCCCCCGCGATGATCACCGGCTTCTTCGCCCTGGCGATCATATGGGCCGCCTGGGTAATCATGAACTTGTTGCCCTCGTAGGTCGGCTTGTAGCTTCTCAGTTTCACCTCATCGGGCCATACGAACTCGGTCTTGTGGGTCGTAACGTCCTTCGGAAGATCGATCAGCACGGGACCCGGCCTGCCGGTGGTAGCGATATAAAATGCCTCCTTGATCACGCCGGCAAGGTCCGCGACATCCTTCACAAGAAAGTTATATTTCGTGCAGGGCCGCGTTATCCCTACGATATCGGCTTCCTGAAACGCGTCGTTGCCGATAAGCAGCGTCGGCACCTGGCCGGTGAAGACGACCATCGGGATCGAATCCATCGATGCGGTCGCTATGCCGGTCACGGTGTTCGTTGCGCCGGGGCCGGAGGTGACGAGGACGACGCCGGCCTTTCCCGTGGCCCGCGCATAGCCGTCGGCCGCATGGACGGCGCCCTGCTCATGTCTCGTCAGTATCAGCTGGAGTTCCTTTTCATCATGCAGGAGGTCGAAGATATTCAGGACCACCCCTCCGGGATATCCGAAGATGTGCTTCACGCCCTCTTTCTTTAGGCTTTCGATGAATATTTCAGCACCTGATATTTTCATTCCTTCACTCCTCGGCGGGCCGCCCGGGACCCGGCAACGTATTGTTTTTCCGCATATTGTACCACAGAAAATACTCTTCTTGTGAATAAACACCCCATTGGCCCCACGACCACATCGGAGACGCAGCTACTCCCGTGCAAAGAGCGTCGGGAATCCACCCGGTAAGTCCGGAAAGCTTCCGGAGGCGCCGGATGATTTGTGCCGCGGTAAGGTATAATAGGCGGGAGGAGGAACAGCGATGAAAAAGATCATTCCCGCCGTTTTTGCGGCCCTGTCATTGACATTCGCCATTCTTTCCGCCGCATCCGCAGCCGATGTCAGACCGGTAGCAATCAAAAAGAGCGACAAGTGCGCCGTCTGCGGAATGTTCGTTTCTGAAGTAATCGACAAGGACCAATGGCTTATTCCTTTTCCTCTTTTTTTGGCGTAAACATGCATAAGCGATTCTGCGTTCCTCTTATCGCGGTCTTATGCCTTTGCCTTCAGACGAACGCCGTGGCGGCCGATGCGCGTTCGCGGTCCTCACAGGCGGTCCTGCGCCCGGACCGGCTCGCCCCTATCGGCGGTATCGTCAAAGAGGCGATCCGCAGGGGAGAGATCCCCGGCGCAGTAGTGGTCGTCGGGACAGCGCGGAAGGTCTTATACCGCAGGGCATTCGGTTTCCGCTCGCTCGTCCCCCGTAAACTGCCGATGAAGAAAAACACGATCTTCGACATCGCATCGCTGACAAAGGTTATCGCAACCACGACGGCGGTGATGCAGCTCGTCGAAAAGGGGAAGCTGCGCCTCGAAGACCCGGTGGCCCGCTACTGGCCGGAATTCGGGACAAACGGAAAGACCGATATAACGGTAAGGGAACTGCTCACCCACTATTCGGGGCTCAGACCCGACCTCGATCCCGGACCGGTCCGTTCAGGATACGACGGGGCGGTCAGGATGATCGAAGGGGAAAAACCTGTCGCCCCGCCGGGCACCCGCTTTATTTACAGCGACATCAATTTCGAGGCCCTCGGCGAACTCGTGAGGAGAATATCGGGAGAGCCGCTCGACGCCTATTGCAAAAAACATATCTTCGACCCTCTCGGAATGAGCCATACCGCATTCAGGCCGCCGCGTTCCTGGCGCAGCCGCATCGCCCCTACGGAGCGGCGGAAGGGGGTCATGCTCAGAGGGGAAGTGCAGGACCCGACCGCCTGCATGATGGGCGGCGTTGCAGGACATGCAGGGCTCTTCTCCTCCGCAGAC
>JBJKSM010000110.1:0-15296 GCA_046704045.1 Thermodesulfovibrionales bacterium
CCCCAAAGGTATCTCGGAGACAGTTCAGTCTATATGGCACAAGATGGCGGCCCATCAAACGGACTCGCTCCGCATATTCATTCTTCCAAAGAATTCAAACAACAGCACAGAGTAGAAAAATCTGATCGCATTGAACACTGCCAGTATGAACAGGATATTCCTGACATTAAGCAGAGTGGCGGTTACAAAGGTCTGTTCGAGTATCAGCATCCTCGTGAGAAAGAAAACCATCAGCAGGAAGCCGTTGAACTGGACGAAACTCTTTCGGCTTGCCGCCATCTTCAGGACCATGCTCCATGCAAGGGCGACAAATGCGCCGAACAGAAACATCCCGGCCAGGCTTCCGGGAAGGCCGAAGTTGGCATATCCCGACATGACTATAGTGCCCACGGTATCGGCGTCGGGCAGATCGTAATGCCTCAGCGCATCCTGCTCTTCGGGGTCGTCGCCGAACCGTTCCGGCTTGTCGGGATAAAGCACCCTCGGCAATATGGCATCAACCGCTTCGACGAGTGTCCCGCCTTCGATCAAACCCCGGTGCTCGAATTTGATCCTGTACACAATCGCCGAGAGCGGGTTTATTGCCGCCAGTCTCGTATGCATGTACTCCGGGTCTTTTGCCTCCGACACATGAGACGTCGCCACATAGTCTACAAAATCAGGTATGTCTCTTATGATCTCCTGCAGATAATCCTTTGACAGAAGAAGGTTCCGGCTGTATACGTAGGGGGTGATATAAAAAGACACATAGAACAGCGGCATGACCAGAAGAGCGGCAACGACAGTCCTTTTTTTCAGCAATATATCCCTGAGCCCGAGCCTGCCGTATATGAACAACATCAGAACGCCGAAGACAATAGCAAAAAAAATGGCAGACTTCCAGCCGAACAGGACAAAATTAATGGTTTCGAGCACGGGGACCAGCCACGGCAAGCGCCTGAAATAGACGATGGAAACCATGATGAACAGAAAGGGAAGAAATTGCATGACCTGGTAAAAAACATTGACCATGGGCGGCAGGCCGACGTTCATGAGGTTGTACACAGCCGCATATTTATAATATAAGCCGAGTTTCATAAGATATAACCTGAGGACCCAGAGGAGCGCGTAAGAGGTGATGACTGCGGCCCCGTAGGAAAGGGGAAGGTCCGTACTTACCGGCTCGGCGAATTTCACCGGTTTAAAAACGTAAAAGGCGGCGACAAAGGCGATATAACTGAGCATGACTACGAGAAGCGAGTAAGGCACAGCATCCACCGCAGTGTTGAGCATGAAGTACTTTTTGTCGCTCAGAATATAGGCGGAGCCGCAGACCCAGTAGAGAAAATAATAGAAGGAAAATATAAGAAGCGGAAGCCTCGGTATTATCCTGCTTCTGCCTTTCAATCTGCCCGGCAAAAAATGGCCCAGTGTCAGCACCGAAAGTATGCCGAGGATAAGCACGGTCTTTATTCGGTTGAAATAGGCCATTCGTTTCCCGAAAAAATCCTCTCAGCGGGGCTCCGGAGCGTCAGTGGCTTTCGCATAAAGCTTCATTTTGCCCATGCACCCGCGCCTTCTCTTTTTTTGGGCATGGACCAGAACTCCATGAAGCCCCTGAACATGCTTCTTACAACACTTAAATTGCCCTTCAGCAAAGAGCTCATCGTGTTTCTGAGCAGCCAGTCGACCGAGAAAAAACAGAGGAAGAAAAAAAACCTTAACCGCGATGCATGCTTGAACACGAGGTACATCGCATTGCGGGTCCCCATATACATGCTGAAGTCGCTGCCGGCCGATACGCCGATCCTGTGCCAGACCCTGGATGTCGGGACATACCAGCCCCTGTATCCCGCCTTCGCCGCCCTCAGGCTCCAGTCGGCATCCTCTCCGTAGCAGAACATCTCTTCGTCGAGCAGGCCGATCTTTTCTATAACCTCGCGCTTGATGAAAAAGGCGCAGCCGGTGATGAAATTCACCTCCCGGGGCCGGTCGAACCGACCGCTGTCCGTCTTGCCGTAGCCCCGGTGCCTTGCGACGCCCCGCAGGAGCGAGAGCCTCCCTCCCGCGTACCAGAGCACGTCGGGTTTATCGTAAAAATAAATTTTCGGGTTCAGGATGCCGACATCCTTCCGGGCTTCGCCTGCCAGCACCAGCTCGGAAAGAAAACCGGGGTCTGCCACGGTATCGTTGTTAAGGAGAAGAATATAATCCGGGTTGTCCCGAAGGGCAAGCCTTATGGCGGCATTGTTCCCACCGGCGAAACCGAGGTTTGCCCCGTTTTCGAGAAGCCTCACCCATGAGAACCCGGCCCGGAAATGAGCCTGGGAACCGTCTTCCGAGCCGTTATCGGCCAGGATGACCTCGAAGTTGGGATAATTAACGTTCCTGATGGAATCGAGACATGCGGAGGTGACTTCTTTGCCGTTCCAGTTGAGGACGATCACCGCCACCCTGGGCTGTCTTTCCCTGTTATCCATAAATCCTGCGGCGCCTGAACATCTCCCAGTATACATCTCTCATAAACACCCTGACTTTGCCCTTGAAAGACCGTCTCGCTTTCACCCTGAATTCTTCCAGATATCTTTCCTGGACTTCCAGGACCGCGCGATCGTCCAGGTTCGCGACCCTGCTGTCGGTGAGTATCGAATACAGTTTCATCTCCGAGAGATCTTTTTCCGCAAAACCGGCGGGCTTCTTCGCCTTCAGAAATACACCCGGCTCAACGTCAGCCTCAAGTTTTTCGACAGTGCAGTCGGAAAAAATGCGCTCCATGTCCAAAACCTCGTATCTCCAGAAATCGTAAGGCCACCCATGGTAGGCGAAGCCTCGGGACCTTGTAGTAATAAGCATCACACCGCCCCGGCGACACACCTTCTTCATGTTGGCAATCGCATTTCTCCAGTCCTTCACGTGCTCGAGCAATTCCGTCGATACAACGACATCGAAGCTCTCTTCTCCGAATCTTTCAACAAGCCCGTCGACTGCGCAAACGACATCCACCCCGTATCCCTTAACGATGTCGGCGCCGACGTACTGCGCCGGCTTGAGGGTCCCGATAAAACTCCTGAGACTTCCATTCTCATCGTAAGAGCCGACTTCGATGACCTTTTTCCCTGCGACTTCATCTTCAGAGAGATTATCCCGTCCAAAGCGTATGCAATTTATGCTGCACATTTCACGCCCTCTTCTTTTCCCGGATTATCCGCTCTCGCCGCTTCTTTCATGATGTATGCCCATGACCTCCGAAACCCAGAAGAGACCTGTCTCTTGCGTCGAGGACGTAATGCCATGAAACGAGCGCAAAAGCCGCAACGAAGACAAAAGCAGCGACTGCCTGCGCAAGGACGGGCAGGCCCGAAACAGACATCAGGAAAAAGATGACCCCTAGACCGGCGAGCGTGAGGACCCCCTTGAACAGACCGTGTTCCCTGAACGTGCGGGGCCCTATATGATAAAGCCTCCCCGAGGCGACGAGCAGCAAGAGCGTATCGACCGCCGCCCTGATCACCCAGGCAAGGGCCGCCCCGGAAATCCCCGCGTTCCTGATGAGCAGCCAGACCAGGGGCACATAGAAAATAAGTTCGGCAATATAAAACTTGGCGATGATGTCGGGGCGTCCCAGGCCGTGTATAAGGCTCACCGACACCTGCACGGGCGTCAGAAGTATTCCCACCGCGAGGATCTGAAACACGAGTGTGCTTTTCGCGGCAAAGTCCGGCCCCAGCCAGAGGCGGAGTATCTGTCCGGCAAAGAGGATCATGATCAGGACAAGCGGCCCCATGAGAAGAATGAGGTATTTGATCGAGCGGCTGTAGAGACGGCCGATGAGCTCCTTCGAGGCGGTGCCTATGGAGCTGAAGGCGGGAAAGAGCACCAGGGCGAGGCTCGTCGGAAATACCATGAGCCTGATCAGTATCTCATAGGGGGCTGTATAATAGGCCACCGCCGCCATCGAGATAACGCTCCCGATCATGAAACGGTCAAGATATGTGAGAAAAGGACCCACGATATTCGAGACGGTCAGCCAGCCGCCGAAGGACAAGAGCGGACGCAGGTACGAGTGATTATAGGAAAAGCCTTCCCTGAGAACGGGGAAAACCCTCCGGCAGAGCAAAAAATAGGCAGAGGCGACGACAAGCCTCGCCGTTATGAGGAGAAGCGCTATGCCGGGAAGCCTGAATCCCAGGAGCATTCCTGCAAAGGGGAGAATTACCATCATCGATCCTGCGGGGACCTGGACCCTGGTAATGAGGTCGAACCGCTGGCCCGCTTCGAGAACGCCGCGCATGACGCTCGAAACGAGCAGCAGGGGAACACACAGGGAAACGAGAAAGAACGTATGCCGGGCCTCTTCGGAAAGCCGGGCCGGGATCTTCAGCAGGTGACCCGTCAGCAGAGGTGTAAGCGCTGCAAGGAGAAGTCCGGCCAGAATGCCGAGCACGAGATTAAATACAAACGACGTCCAGACGAGGCTTCTCAGGTTCTCCTTTTCGCCCCTGCCAAGCGCCTCAGCCACGAACTTGGTCGTTGCGCGGCCCAGGCCGAGATCGAAGAGACTGAAATAGCCTATCACCATCCAGACGAAGGTGAGGATGCCGAAACGTTCTGTCCCGAGGCCCCTGATAAGGGGCGGGATGACAAAAAAGGCGACCGCAAGCGGGACGACCTGGCCTCCAAAACTCAGCACCGCGTTTCTGGCGAGCAACCGGCCGCCGGGGGATAAACGATCGGCCGTTCCGGCGGCCCCGGGCGCCGGCGGGTTATCCCTCTTTTTTCTCACGGCCCGCGGTCCCGTAAGGCAGGTACTTCCTCAATTTTTCGACGCGCTCCCTGTTTTCCGGATCGTTCAGTGTATTTTCGGTGTATTCGAGAAAAAAGGTGCAGAGAAGCGCGATGAAAAAGCCTGTAACGGCTGCTATCGCGACCATGAGCGTCCTTCTCGGGCTCACCTTCTTTTCGGGCGCAACCGCCTTGTCCACCACCTGGATAACCGCAGAGTCCCTGGCCTCGTCGATCTTCGCAACCTCGTACTGCCTGGACAGGAGATCGTAAAGTGTTTCGTAATATTTCAGGTCCCTCAATTTTCGCGCGTAGTCCGTGACGGCGGAAGGCATTTTCCCGGTCGGGATGAGGGGATCGCCGGCGCGGCCGCCGTCCCCCTCGAGCCTGCCGACCTGCTCTCTGAGGCCTTTCAGCTCTTCCTCTGTCCTCTGCAGGTCGGGGTTCTGCGGCGTTTCATAGGTCTGCATCACCTTAAGCTCGACCTCCTTTGCCGCAGCTTTTGCCCGCAGCTGCGCAACGGACTCTATGACCGTTTTGGCCTGGTCTTTTATCTCGATCGCACCCGTCTTTTCCTGGAACGAAGTCATCGCCTCTTCCGCGGCGATGAGCGCCCCCTTGGTGGTCTTCATCTGGTTTTCGAAAAAGAGTCTTCGCTGAGAAGCCTCGGTAACGGCAAGCCCGTCCTTCAGCTTCTTCAGCTCCCCGACAAAGGCGTTTGCCATCTCCGCGGACCGCTCGGGTATCCTGTCTTCGACCCCTATCGTTATGATGCCGCTTTGCTTGTCGTTTTCGACCTTGAGGTTGTCCAGGAGCTTCCGCCGCGCGTCCACGTGGTACTTCACCTCATAAACCTTCATCAGGTTGAAGCGATCGATAACGCCATCCAGGACAGCCCGGCTTCGCAGCAACCCGACGTAAAGGTCGTTGGGGGTCTTCATGCCGAGAGCGCCGCCGATAAAGCCGGGAGCGCCCGTCTGCATCAGAAACTGCGCGGCCATGCCTTCACCCCCCTGCTGGGGAGGCAGTATCCTCGTCTGCGCCCTGTAGGTGGGGGGGATCACCAGACTTATTACTGCCGTAAGCAAAACGGCCGCAAGCGTAATTTCCCACACAAGCCTCTTATGTTTCAGAATGACGATAAGGTGGTCGAGGACGCCAGAGTTGTCTTCCTGCTGCAAGTTGTCTTTTTCTTCCATTCCCTGTTCTACTTCCGCGACCCGAAGGTCTCAATGAGACCGACTTTCCATGAGCCGTTTTCGTTGAACATCCGCACGATCGCGGGCCTGTCCGCTTTCTCGAATGTTATCAGGATTTCGGCTCTGGTTTTCTTTGTCGGCCCCATCTGCCACCTGCTTTCTTCCAGCACCTTGTCCGGGTCGAAGTACCGCAGATAGGCGTTCCAGTAGGACCGTGCGATTCCGCCGCCCGCCGAGAAATCGCCCCTTATCCGCTCCGCCGAAAACTTTTTTCCGCCCGATTTCTCGATCGCATCCAGCGTACTTTCGACGATCCTGTTTTTCGACCTGTCGCTCAGGAATTCCCATATCCGCGAGTAATCCTTCGCCTTCATCGCCTTGAAAAGCGATTCAGCGGAAGACAGTATCCTGTCGACCTCTTTGCTCTGATCGACCGCATACGCATACGTGCCGAGATGGAAGATAAGGCAGGCGACGAATACGGCGAGGAGTTTTTTCTTCATCCAGACATCTTCCTGCAAACGGCGAAGGGACCGGCTATCGCCCCTTCCCCTGTTGTCTTTCCCTTACTGATCCGACAAACGCGCAGGCACCTGCAAACTGCCAAATCATCAATGGTGGGCCGTCGTCGGCGCTCCGCCGCTGCTGGTCGCCGCGGCGACCCCGACGGCTACAGCTGCCACTCCCGCCGCAATAGCCGTGATCGTGCCGACGCCGATGCCCGCCGCAGCTGCCGCGCCCGCTCCTGCTCCTGCCGCTGCCGCGCCCGCTCCTGCTGCAGCCCCCGTTCCTGCTTCTGCCGCTGCCGCGCCCGCTCCTGCAGCTCCTGCGGCCTCAGGAGCCGTTTCCGCTGCCATGGATTTTGTCACAAAACCGGGTAATAACAGCATGCTGAAGGAAAAAACGAGTGCTACCGTCAAGACAATGATGACGTTTTTCGTCCCGGACATATCGGCACCTCCTCCATTTTTTATTTCGTTAAATTTTGCATCTTTTCCCTGTCCCTGTCAAGATAAATCTTGGTGTTGCGGCCTATGAAATCGAAAAGGGTTGTGTAATGATCTATATCCTGGGCTACGTCCCTCGTCCACGGGGAAAGGGCGTAATGATAAGCCGTCCGTGAGTCGGTCCCCGAGAAGAGCCTGAGGGGAATCGTTACGGAAAACCCTTTGTCGTGATAGCCCCTGTTGAAACTGTCGGTGAACTTCGATGTATCCGTAACGCCGTACCAGACCGAGAATATCACGCCGTTGATGAATTTCGATATCGTTATCCTCGACCCGAAATCCCCTGCAAGGAACCTCCCTGTTTTGAGGTCGACGAAAATGTCCTCTTCGGGGATGTTCAGCCGTGTATTGAAGAACATGGTCGTATAGTTTTTCATGACGTCGTTTCCCTTCAGCCCGAAGGGGTGGTCGGGATCGCGCTTCCTGACGACGCTGCCGCTGAGCCCCACCAGTATCCTGCCGTCCAGAAGCGGCATCGCGGCCTCGCCGTCGAGCCCTGCATATTCGGGCTCCAGGACCCCGGCGTCGCCGCGCAGGTAAATTTCGTGTCCCAGCTTCCCTATCTGCTGAAACAGAAGTTGCCCCAGGACAAGTTTCTGCTTCTTGTACAGGGCGATGTCGCTCCTGACCGGGATCGAAAGGGGCTGGTTGATCGTGGAAATGTTATTGAGAGGATACTCTTCCAGCCCCGCGACAAAGGAAGAACCCTTCCAGGGGTGGTAGCCGACCCAGCCGGCGACCCCGGCCCTGTACTTGAAGAAGCCGGAAGGGTCGTTCAGGAACGTCTCGAAAGACGGCCTGAAGCCGTAACTGAACAGTTTCCTGAAGCGCTTTCCGGCTATCCCCGTTTCCGTGATGCCGGTGGAAATCTTCGATGAGTAAACGAACTGACCGAGGGTGAGTTTGTCGTAACGAAGGTCCTCCACGTCATCCCTTGTGGTCTGGAACATTACCATGGGTATCCCGTTGTCCGTAAGAACCACCGTGTAGTGCGTAACGGTTTCGGGAACGATATCCGCGACGGCGGCGAGGATTTCGCCGATCGCCTCCGGCGCAAAGTAGTATTTGTCGTTCCGGGCCGAAACCCGGAGAGACGCTCCTTCGATGTCGATCCCGATGTCGCTGAACCCCAGCGAGTGCAAGGCCGTCGCGAGCCGCTCGGCGACCGGCCTCTGTCTTTCCATGTTGCTTTCCACGTATGGCGCGTTATATATCGGGATGAGCGGCTTGCCAATATTGAACGTCGTAGAGAGGTTTACACCTATCCTGTTTCCCCTCTGATAACTCACGTCGACCTCCCCCCACTTCACCGGCCGCCACCTCAGGCCGAAATTGAAATGGGAGGGAACGGGCCCGGTGAAGAACAGCTTCTGCGCCGGGTCCGCAGTCTGGATATCGTATCTGATGGGATTGTATTCCACCATGAGGGCGTAGCTGTCGGAAGGCATGAACTGTATGCCGCCGAAAAACTGGGCATCGCTGAGCCACTGCCGCGGATGGGTCAGCATCTCGAAATGCAGGCCGCCCTGGTCCGAGGGCAGGGGCCTCTTGCCGAACCTTCCGTTTCCGAGCCCGAGCGTAAAATCAAAGGGGTATATCTGCTTGCTCGCGACAAGGTATTGCGAGGCGTATACCCGCGTGCCGTAGGGGTCCATGACTCCCAGGGCGACCGCCGGCATGTACTTGCTTTCGGGTATCACCTGGTATTTGAGGTCGATGGCCTTGTCCTTGAAATTACCGTACCCTTTCCAGTACGACGCACTCGATACGGTGTCGAGCACCTCGGTGAACCTTCCGTCGATCTCCAGCCGGTTGAGAGGACTCAGCGCGGCATAATAGTACCGGTAAGGAGACACCTGGCCGAGACCGAGCCTGAACCTGTTCTGCGTCAGGACCCTCGCCGTGGGGATCTCCATCAGACCGGTGCCCCCCCAGTTGGAGGTCCCGGTAAAAGGCTCATCTTCGGCAAGGGAAAATCCTGGATGAAAGACAAGGGAAAATACGATTACAAAGGCGATAAAGATGGGCCGCCATCCGTGAAGGGGAGACGGCCGCGGAGAGAATTTCACTTTTTCCGCCGTGTTCCTTTTTTCATGCTTTCCGGGCAAACATGGGATTAGGCGCTACAGGATTTTGATGGCTACCCCGGCAGTCACCGCCATCTGCATCAGTATCTGGGTAAGGTCCTTGAATTCCCTCAGCCATGCGACATGTTCGAGTTTTTCGGGGACTATGATAGTGTCGCCGGGCTCTATCTCCTTGACCTTCTCGCCGAATGCGGACACCTCCCACCGGGATTTAAGAGGGTCCCAGTTGATGAAGCTCCGGGAAAGCTTTCTCGCGCTTCCGTCGACCTTCAGGACATAGACGTTGTCCGTGTCGGCGTACCTCGTATAGCCGCCCGACATCTCCACGTAGTCCTTGTAACTGAGGTTGCCGACGTATATGAAACTCGCCTGTTCGGTCATCACGGAGCCGACGACGTTCACGACGCTGTTTTCCATAGGGATATGAAGGTCGTCACCGTCTTCGAGCTCGATGTCGTAAGGACTTCCCTTGAGCAGTCTCACATTTGCAAGCCTTACCGTCATCCTCCCCGTCGCCCTGAGCTTCTTCAGCTGCTCGATGAAGCTCCGCCTGTTCTGCATCTCGGCCGCCTTTGCCTGCAACTCTTCCTGCGACGCTGCAGTCGCAACCTCCGTGCCCTGGGAAAAAAGCTCCCTCTCAAGCCTCGCCACCATGTCGTCGAGGCTCTTCTGCTGGAGCTTTCTCACGCTCTCCCGCGTAAACACCGCTCCCCGCAGATAGGCCTTGTCCGTATAGCCCCCGGCCCTCTCGATCAGAGATGAAAGCCTCTCGCCCTTCTTTATCGTGTAGGTTCCGGGGTACTTCACCTCTCCGGTGATGGTAACGGTCTTGTAGAGATGCCAATCCGGGACCTCGTGCACGAGGAGATAGTCGTTTATCTCAAGCGGCATATTGTCCTTCGGTTCGTTTTGTTCGGCCTTCGAAAGGTCGATGTCGAACCGCTCCGTAACCGGTCCCTGCTGGGTCACCTTCACCCTTGTAAGCTCGGCCTGGTACGAGGCGTAGTACAGGAGCCCCCCGGACAGGGAGATGAGGTCCTTCACGGTGGTGACCCCTGGGATAACGCCGTACTCTCCGGGATGCGCCACCGCTCCCGCTATGACAACGGTGTCCTTCTGCTCCACAACCGGGAAGACCTTGACGAGATCGCTGTCCCTGAGCAGATAATTCTTTTGGGAGTCCGTGTGTATGCCGACAAGATCGCCCTCGAAGATGGTCCTGAACCTGTGGTCCTCGACCCGCTGCAGCTGCACCCTGCCTTTAAACGCCACACCGGTCAGACCGCCCGCCATGTCGATCAGGTCGAGCAGCCTCGTGTCGCCCTTCAGCTCATAGATGGCGGGATTCCGCACGTTCCCGGCGATGCCGGCAAGAGGCCCCACCGGGGGAATGAAAATGACATCTTCGGGCATGAGCCTCATGTCCTTTGTCTTGTCACCCTTGAGAAGAAAATCATACATGTCGAAATGGACGAGGGTCTTGCCGTTTCTCTTCAACTGGATGTCCCGCATGCTGCCGGTCTTGCCCGGGCCGCCCGATTCGAAGAGCGCATTTACGAGCGTCGAAAGGGAAGAGACCGTATAAGCGCCGGGCCGCATTGCGTTGCCCACGACATACACACGTATCGTCCTAAGGGAGCCCATGCTGACGTTCATATCTATGCCTATGTAGTACTTCGAAATCTCCCTCTGCAGAACGTCCTTCAGCTCCCTGAAGGTCAGCCCCGTCACGCCGATGACCCCTATCTTCGGTATATTGATATTGCCGTCCCTGTCGACCGTAACAGTCCACTGGTCGTTGATCTTCCCCCATATGGAAACCCTGATTTCGTCACCCGGGCCGACAACGTAATCCGGCCCGACGGGGACTTCCTGAACGGGCGCAAATGGGGAAGGCGGGTTACTGAAGAGGTCGTAGCCGAACTGCCTGATGTTCGTTGAGACCGCGGGAGAGGCGCCGCCTGCTATATATTTTTCGAACGAGGAGAGTTGTTCTGTCTGCGCCGCGGCCGCAGCAGCGGTTGCCTTCTTCCCGGGCTGTTTTGCCGGCGCCTGCTGCTGCCCCGGGCCGGCATTCGGCACAGCGGGCTGAGCCCGGGAAGAAGTGCTTTCCTGCGAAGAGCCGATCTGCGGCCCCACGGGTATGACCTCTACCCCTTCGGCGAAAACGGGCCCGGCCATAAAAAACAGAAAGAGCAGTAATGCCGCAAGGCTTCTTATCATAGTCATGACTGTAGTTTTTCTCATGCCTGCCCTTCAGTGGTGGGTTTTATTCTAAACGCTTGGAGGGAATAATTACAATAGCCCCGGTCCGGCCGGAATATGCCGGCAAGCGCTGACAAGGGACGCATCCGATTCGCAGCCTGTAACCGGCCCCAAAAGACCCCTCTCCTGTAGGACAAAACCCTACGGAAAATTCAGCCGTTGACCGATAGATCAATATTGCTCTTCTTTGCACAATAATAAAGTGAATATACCGCAAGAATGGAGAGGGGAACCCCTCGCGGCATATGTTGTGGAACAAGAAATCTTTTTATTTTCAATGCCGTGCTGACGTTCTGATCAAAATGATCAAAAGTGACCGGACAGGAGGTGATTGAGCAAAAAACAACAATGTTGCGGCGTGAAAAAAGCCGGTACGGTTTTTTATATCGGAACTTTTTTAAAGAGAAAAATTTAAAGGAGGGAATGATGCGTAAGCGACAATTTATATTCTTATCCCTTGCCCTGGCGTTACTGCTGCCTTTCTGGTCGCCCGTCCAGGGGTTCGCAGAACAATATCCGAAGTGTGACGGCACCGCCCGCTCCACTTACACCAAAGGCGTGATGGGAAGCGTCTCGAATTGCGACCGCGAGGCGGCGGCGCAGCGCGCAGAGGCGGCGCGGGCGGCAAAGATATCCGGGGGCGCAATGGCAAGCCCGTTTGTCGCCCCGATGGCAACGCCGTCGCCCGGCGGGACCCCGGATTATTTCGGTCCTGAGCCGAATTACGCCGAAAGTCCCCTTCCCGCCGGCACGGTCACGGGCGTCACGCTGACTGCCGGAGGCAGCGGCTACACCTCTGCGCCTACTGTCTATATTACCGACAGGATTACCGGAAGCGGAGCCACAGGCGCCTCGGCCGTGGCAACGGTCACTGCAGGAGTAGTCACCGGCATCACGCTGACGGCAGGCGGCAGCGGGTACATCGAGCCGATGGTCACTGTAGCAGGCGGAGGCGGAACAGGAGCGGCCGCTACCGCGTCGATAGGCGGAATCATTACCGGCGGCATAAGGAAATTCATGGACACCCTTCCGGGAGTCGGGTCCGCCAACCAGAACGACCTCGGAGATTACATCCCCGTTGCCGTGAAAGACACGACCACCTTCCCGGGCTCGGATTATTACCAGTTCGGCGTGGTCGACTATACCCAGCGGATGCACACCGACCTGCCTGCCACTACGCAGGTACGCGGCTATGAGGACCTCCAGGCCACGGGGACGGATGCGATGCCGCATTACCTCGGGCCGCTAATCATAGCCCGGAAAGACGTGCCGGTGCGGCTGAAGGTCTTCAACATGATCGCGGCGAACGCAAAATTCTTCATGCCGGTCGATACAACGGTCATGGGCGCGGGGCTCGGTCCCCTCGGCGTTGCGGGCGGGAATTACTCTTTCAACCGCTCCGTTGTCCATCTTCACGGCGGACATACGCCATGGATCAGCGACGGCACTCCTCACCAGTGGACCACCCCTCCCGGGGAGACCACCTCGTATCTGAAGGGCGACAGTTTCCAGAACGTTCCTGACATGGTAAACGGCTCCGGAACTCCATGCGCCGACCCGACAGGCGCGGCATGTTTCACCCCGGCCGACAACGACGGGATCTCGACCTATTATTACACCAACCAGCAAAGCGGCAGGCTGATGTGGTATCACGACCACTCCTATGCGATCACTCGTCTCACGGTCTATTCGGGCATGGCTGCCCCCTATATTCTCTGGGACCAGGTTGAACAGGACCTTATCAACGGCACGAACGTATCCGGCTCGAACCCCACCCTTGCCAAAGTCATCCCGGATCCGTTCGGCCCGGCAAACCCGGATTACCACTTCGGCATCCCCCTCCTCATACAGGACAGGGGCTTCGTTCCCGGCCAGGCTCAGCTGACCGCCCAGGACCCGACCTGGAACTGGGGACCGACAGGCAATTTCTGGTTCCCGCATGTTTACGAGACGAACCAGAACCCTTCCGACCCAAGCGGCATAAACCCCTTCGGCAGGTGGGACTACGGCCCGTGGTTCTGGCCGCCGATGAACCCCGCGACGCTGGTGGGACAGCCTTACGCCTGCCCTGTTCCGACCAACCCGGGCCAGGTATGTCCCGGCACGCCTAACCCCACGATTGTGCCCGAGGCGTTCATGGACACGCCGGTGATCAACGGAACCGCCTATCCCATCCTCCAGGTGCAGCCCAGGGCGTACCGGTTCCGCATCCTGAACGCAAGCAACGTCAGGACCTACAACCTTCAGCTTTATTACGCAACTACCGCAAACGGAACCATATGCAAGGGCAACGCTGTCGCCGACCCTGGCACTCCGGGAACCGTCCAGAGCGTCTGCACGGAGGTGAAGATGGTCCCGGCCGTGCCGCCGACCTCCACTTCGCTGCTGCCCCTTTGTTCGACAGTAACGCCTATTACCAATCCGGGCGTGGACGCCGGACTTGCAACTGCAATTTTCGATGCAACCGGCCAGCCGATGAACGGAACGGGCCTGCCGGCCAATTGCTACCCTACGACCTGGCCGACAGACGGCAGGGACGGCGGTGTGCCCGATCCGACCACAGCCGGGCCTCCGATAATCCAGATCGGCACTGAAAGCGGCTTCCTTCCGGCGCCGGTAGTAATACCTTCCACGCCGGTCAACTATGATTACAACCGCAGAAGCATAACGATAACGAACGTCTCCACACACGGCTTACTTCTCGCCCCGGCAGAGCGTGCCGATATCATAATCGACTTCTCCCAGGTCCCGAGCGGTTCGAGGATTATTCTCTACAACGACTCGCCCGCACCGATCCCGGGATACGACACTCGCAACGATTACTACACCGGAGACCCCGACCAGGCCGACACCGGCGGAGCGCCTACAACCCAGCCGGGTTACGGCCCCAACACCAGGACGATCATGCAGTTCCAGGTTTCGGGAACTCCCGACCCCGTCTACAATCTGCCTGCGCTTGAGACAGCTTTCAAGTCGACCGCCACCAATAAAGGCGCCTTTGCAGCGGACCAGCCGACGCCTTTAGTGCCGCAGGCTGCTTACGGACCGGCTTACAACACGACATATCCCAATACGTTTGCGAATATCCAGTCCACTTCGCTTACCTTCACCCCGATCGATCCCGTAACCGGCCTTCAGCTGGGAACCCCTTTAACGGTCCCGCTGATCAGGAAGGCTATACACGAGCTCTTCGATCTGAATTACGGGCGGATGGATGCCCTTCTCGGAGTCGAGCAGCCTTTGACCAACTTCCTCACCCAGACGACGATACCGTATTTCGACTGGGACCCTCCCACCGAGATACTCAGCAACGGCCAGACCCAGTACTGGAAGATAACCCATAACGGAGTCGACACCCACTCGATCCACTTCCACTTCTTCGACCTGCAGTTGATCGACCGTGTCGGCTGGGACGGCACAATAAGGAAACCCGAAGAAAACGAGGTGGGCTGGAAGGAAACGATCAGGATGAACCAGCTCGAAGACGTCATCGTGGCGCTGAGGCCGACTACTCCCACTCTCCCCTTCAACGTTCCCGACAGCATCCGGCCCTATGACGTTACGGCGCCGTCAGGCGCCACGGGCGAGTTTACGGACAAAGACCCCAACAACAATCCGATTACCGTAACCAACCAGCCGTATAACTTCGGCTGGGAGTATATGTGGCACTGCCACATGCTGGCGCATGAAGACAATGACATGATGCGGTTCATCTCCTATATTCCCTACGAGCGGATAGGGGTATACAGCAACGGAACGTGGGACCTGGACGTCAACGGCAGCGGCGCATGGGACGGAGGATGGCCTGACATAAGCTATTCGTTCGGCATCGGTCTGGCAGGCTCCATGCCGGCTGTCGGCGACTGGACGGGAACCGGAACGACCGATGTCGGATTGTATCAGAACGGGACCTGGTTCCTGGATCAGAACGGCAACGGTGTATGGGACGGAACTCCGACAGATGCCATGTACTACTT
>JBJKSM010000111.1:0-5055 GCA_046704045.1 Thermodesulfovibrionales bacterium
CGCCGGCTTCCTTCAGATTCCATCTCGCGATGGACACCCTTGCCTTTGGCTAACGGTCGGCGCTATCAACCTCCGTAGCGGACTTCCACCGCCAAGCATGCGCCCGTGCCGGGCGCACAAAAAAGGCGGGTCGGAGACCCGCCTGCAATTCACCATGAAAGAAACTTCTCTTACGTTCCCATCTCCCAGCTGCTGAGGTATTTCTTCTGAGCGGCTGTCAGCACATCGATCTTTATTCCCATGGATTTCAGCTTCAGCCTCGATATTTCGCTGTCGATTTTTTCGGGCACGCTGTAGACCTTCTTTTCGAGCTTCTTGTAATTCTTCGCCATGTATTCGGCGCAGAGCGCCTGGTTTGCGAAACTCATGTCCATCACCGCCGAGGGATGGCCTTCCGCTGCGGCGAGGTTGATGAGGCGGCCTTCGCCGAGGAGATAGATCTTTTTCCCGTTTTTGAGGGTGTATTCTTCGACGAAATCCCTGATGACCCTTCTGGCCTTCGCCATCTTCTTAAGGGCCTCTATCGATATCTCGACGTTGAAATGGCCGGAGTTGCAGAAGATCGCGCCGTCTTTCATGAGGGGGAAGCACTCCCTGTAGATCACATCGATGTCGCCGGTTGCGGTGACGAAGATATCGCCGATCTGCGCGGCCTCCTTCATAGGCATCACATCGAAGCCGTCCATCGTGGCTTCGAGCGCCCTCAGCGGGTTCACCTCGGTCACGATCACCCTTCCGCCCAGTCCCTTGGCGCGCATCGCGATCCCCTTGCTGCACCAGCCGTAGCCGGCGACAACAAAAATCGATCCGGCGATGAGCCTGTTGGTGGCCCTGAGAATGCCGTCGATCGTGGACTGGCCGGTGCCGTAGCGGTTGTCGAACATGTATTTCGTGTATGCGTCGTTCACCGCCACGATAGGATAAGCCAGCACTCCTTTTTCAGCCATGGCGCGGAGACGTATCACTCCTGTCGTCGTCTCCTCCGTGCCGCCGATGACGTCCTTCAGGAGACTTTTCTTTTCGGTATGAATGGTGGAGACGATATCCGCCCCGTCGTCCATCGTGATGTTCGGCTTCAGAGAAAGGCAGTCCATGATATGCCTGTAATATGTCTTGTGGTCTTCCCCCTTGATCGCAAACGTAGGAATGCCGGAGTTCTTCACAAGCGACGCCGCTACGTCGTCCTGGGTGCTCAGGGGATTGGAGGCGCAGAGATGTACATCGGCGCCGCCTGCCTTGAGGGTGTCCATAAGGTTCGCAGTCTCGGTCGTCACATGCAGACACGCCGAAAGCCTGAACCCCTTGAGCGGCTTCTCCTTTGCAAACCTTTCGGAGATGCTCCTGAGAACCGGCATCTCCCTCTCGGCCCATTCTATCCTGAGTTTCCCCTTCTTGGCGAGATTGATGTCTTTTATATCATGCTTTACCATTTCTCCTCCTGAATTGCAGGGGCGGGGGTCCCCCGCCCTGGATTTTGCCGCAGCAGGGGCGTATCGCCATACGCCCTGCAATTATTACAGGCCGGCCTCTTTCTTCAGGGTCGCGGCCTTGTCGGTCCTTTCCCAGGTGAAGTCCGGATCGGTCTTGCCGAAATGGCCGTAGGCGGCAGTTTTTTTGTAAATCGGCCTCCTGAGATCGAGATGCTCGATGATGCCCTTGGGGGTGAGATCGAAGCTCTTCCTTATGAGCGACACGATCCTGCTCTCCTCGATCTTGCCGGTCCTGAACGTATCGACGAGGATCGAAACAGGCTCCGGAACGCCGATCGCATAGGCAAGCTGCACTTCCACCCTGTCGGCGATGCCAGCGGCGACGATATTCTTGGCTATATATCTCGACACGTATGCTCCCGAACGGTCGACCTTCGTCGGGTCCTTGCCGGAAAAACAGCCGCCGCCGTGGCTTCCCACGCCGCCGTAGCTGTCGACGATTATCTTCCTGCCGGTGAGACCAGTATCGCCCATAGGTCCGCCTACTACAAAACGGCCGGTGGGGTTGACATAGTATTTTATCTTCTCCTCGTCGAGCAGGTCCCCGGGTATGATCGGTCTTATCACCTTCTCGATAATATCTTCCTTGAGGTCCTTCAGATGCACGTCGCGGCTGTGCTGTGTGGAAACGACAACCGTATCTACCCTGAAGGGCTTCCCGTCCTTGTATTCGATCGTCACCTGCGATTTTCCGTCGGGTCTCAGATACGGGAGCACCTCGTTTTTTCTCACCTCGGAAAGCCGCATGGCGATCTTGTGCGCAAGCATTATCGGCAGAGGCATCAGCTCTTCCGTCTCGTTGCACGCGAAACCGAACATCAGGCCCTGGTCGCCGGCGCCGCCCGTGTCCACTCCCATCGCAATGTCCGATGACTGCTGATCGATGGAGGTGATGACGGAACAGGTCTCGTAATCGAAGCCGTACTTCGCCCTCGTGTATCCGATATTCTTTATCGTCTCCCTGACGATGTCCGCGATGTGGACATAACAGGTGGTCGAGATCTCTCCCGCGACGAAGGCCAGGCCGGTCGTGACAAGCGTCTCGCAGGCCACCCTCGCAACAGGATCCTGCGCCAGTATCGCGTCGAGTATCGAATCCGATATCTGGTCCGCTATCTTATCCGGATGGCCCTCGGTAACCGACTCGGAGGTGAAAAAATAGTCCTTTCTCGCCATAGCCCTCTCCTTTCAATGAATGAATTGGAAATTTTAACTGTTCGGGCAAAAAAAAGTAAAGGACAGCCGGCGTGTTATCTGATACACTTCTTTCAAAGCACATTTGCTTTCAAAGGAGAATAGCGATGAAAAAAATACTGATCGCCCACGACGGATCGAAATCCTCCGACACGGCTCTCAGGAAAGGACTGGAGATCGCGGAGAGGTTCGATTCCGCCGTCACGGTGATGACGGTCATTCCGTCGCTTTACCTGACGGAACTGATGGAGATGGACAGGGAACGCATCCTCGGCACGCTCGCGGAAGACGCTGAAAAGATGATGGCGAAGATAAAGGCGGGCCCGAAGAAAATCAAATCCCTCAAGACGGTCATAAAACAGGGCAGTCCTGCGGACGAAATACTCAGTGCAGCGGAAAGAATGAAGGCGGACATGATCGTCACCGGCTCCCACGGCAGGCACGGCGCCCAAAAATTTCTCCTCGGCAGCGTATCATCGAAGATCATCGACCACGCAGTGTGCAGCGTGCTCGTAGTAAAGAGCTGACACGTCTCCACGGTATTTCACGCCGTCAAGAGCGGAAGATATAATGCCTCTCGGCTGCAGTGCGTCTACGGGCGAACAAATTCCTTAAGGGCGTCTTCGTACCGCATCGGCCTGAACCCGAAATTCTTCTCCACCGCTTCCGGATCGCATATATTGTCCATTTCGAGAAGCCTCAGCTGCTCGCCGGTTACGGGAGGAGAAGAAAGAACGGTCGCAAGCAGCGACGCAGAGATCTTCATCAGGCCCATGGGGATCCTGAACACGGGTTTGGCGCGGCCCATCGCGGCGGCAAGCGTTTCTACGATCTCCAGATAGGTGAGCTGTTCCGGTCCGCCTATGTCAAAGGTCGACCGAAACTTCTCCGGTTCTCCCAGGACCGCTTCCAGACACCTTATCCAGTCCTTGATAAAGACAGGCTGGAACTTCGACCTGCCCTCTCCGGGGATCGGGAGGAACGGCGACAGCTTGATCATCTCCGCCATCTTTTTCGTGAAACCGTCCCAGGGGCCTATTATGAGCGACGGCCTGAATATTGTGCAGCTCAGGCCGCTCTGCGTCACGATCTGCTCCGCCTCGGCCTTGGTCCTGAGGTAGCCCGACCGGGAATCCTTGTCGGCCCCGAGGGCCGACTGGTAAAAGAAATGCCTTACTCCCGCCCGTTTCCCCTCGGCGACGAGGTTCTCAGTGCCCTCGACGTGCACCGCCCGGAAGGTCGCCTTCCCCTTCTCCTCTATGGTCCCGACGAGGTTAATGACGAAATCGTCCGGTCCGAGAACGCCTCCCAGCGACCCGGGTTCCGTAATGTCGCCCCGCACGACCTCCACCCCCCTGGAAGAAAGCGCTGCCGCCGCCTTCTCCGAGCGTGCAAGACACTTCAGTCTGAACCCCTTGGCAAGAAGATCTTCAACGAGGTTCCCCCCGACGAATCCCGTGGCCCCTGCAATGAATATCATTCGTCCCTCCGCTTCCTTTTCCCTATTTCCCGATCAGTCCGGCAAACCTCTCCAACGACCTTTTTTCTATCTCGCGATGAAGGTCGCCTCCGTGGCAGTCCATGGTCACTGTCGCCGGAAAGTCTTCGACCTCGAAAAGCCACATCGCCTCCGTCGGCCCGAATTCCTCGAGCATCCAGACCCCTGACGTCTTCTTTATCCTGTCGGCAAGGCAGACCGCGGCCCCGCCGATGGTGTGAAAATAGACACAGCTGTTTTCAGCCAGCGCCCGCCGGGTTCTCTCGCCCATGCCGCCCTTCCCCATTATTCCCCTGAGGCCGTACCTTCTTATTATCTCCGCCTCGTACATCTCTACGCGCATGCTCGTGGTCGGCCCGGCAGCGATCGCCCTGTATCCTTCTTCGAGCCTCCGCATCACGGGGCCGCAGTGGTACAGGACCGAGCCGGCAAGGCCGAAGGGGACAGCATCCTTCGGCGGCCTGTGCTCCACAAGATACTTATGGACCCTGTCCCTTCCGGTCACGACCGCGCCGCTGATCGAGACAATGTCCCCGGCCCTGAGCGCGACCGCGTCCTCCGCCTGAAGCGGCAGTCTTACCTTGAGGGCTTCTACCATATCAGCCTGCCCCTTCTCGTGGCCCAGCAGCTGACCGAGACATCTACGAAATAGGAGGCCGGATGACGATGGTTCACTCCGACCTTGACCCCGAGCGCCGTTACGTTGCCTCCCAGGCCCTGGGGTCCGAGGCCGAGCCCGTTTATCTCCTTTAGAAGCCTCTCTTCGAGGGCCGCCAGCTCCCCTGTCCCGTTGCTGTCATTCAGCCGCCGCATGAGCTGGTCCTTTGCCAGCCTCGTGACCTGGTCCTTCGATGCGCCGACCCCCACGCCGAT
>JBJKSM010000112.1:0-7745 GCA_046704045.1 Thermodesulfovibrionales bacterium
CGGGCCTGAAAAAGTCGGCGGTTTTTCATCGTCCCGGTGCACCAACGAGGAGAACTATCTTCTTTCAAAATGGGTGAGATGCGCGGTTGGCTCCAACAACGTTGACAACTGCGCCCGGGTTTGACACGCCCCGACTGTGGCCGGTCTGGCCACCAGCCTCGGGGCAGGCGCTGCCACGAATTCGTTGAGCCAGATGCCGGACATGGATACCCTCTTTCTTTTCGGGTCGAACCCTACTGAAGCGCACCCCATCGTCTCTATCTGGCTCAAGAAGGCCCTGCGCAAAGGCGCGAAGCTCGTTGTGGGGGACCCCAGAAGAACATGGATGGCAAAACGCGCCGACGTCTGGCTGAACCTCAAGCCCGGAAGCAATATCGCGATGCTGAACGGTCTCGTAAATGTCATCCTCGAAAACGGCTGGGAAAACAGGGACTTTATCGCCAAAAGGACCGAGGGCTTCGATGAGCTCAAAGCCAAGGTCAAAGAATACGATCTCGACCGCGTGGAGAAGCTTACCGGTGTTTCAAGAGAGCGCATTATCGAGGCGGCCCGTTTCTATTCGCACGCAGGGAAGGCGATGATCGTCTATGGACTCGGCGTCGTCGAGCACAGGACCGGGACCGAAAACGCGATGGCTGTCGCCAACCTCGCGCTTGTCTGCGGCCAGATCGGGAGACCCTCGACCGGCATAATGGCCCTGCGGGGACAGAACAATGTCCAGGGCGCCTCGGACCTCGGCCCGCTTCCGGCCACGTTCCCGGGCTATCAGCCGGTCGCCGACGACAGGGTACGCGACAAGTTCGAAAAGGCGTGGAACGTCAGGATAAGCACGAAGCCCGGGCTCAAGTCCGTCGAGATGCTGGATGAATGCAGGAGGGGAAATTTCAAGGGCCTGTTCATCCTCGGCGAAGACCCCGCGCAGACCGACCCCGATCTCAATCATGTCCGCGCCGCCCTTGAAAAGGTAGACTTTCTCGTAGTGCAGGATATCTTCCATACAGAGACGACACGGTTTGCGGACGTGATACTGCCCGGTGCGAGCTTCGCCGAAAAAGACGGCACCTTCACAAACGGGGAGCGCAGGGTGCAGAGAGTGAGAAAAGCGATAGAGCCGCTTGCAGGCATGGCCGAGTGGGAGGTGATCTCGAAACTTTCAGCGCTGATGGGATACCCGATGCATTACAATCATCCCTCGGAGATAATGGATGAGATCGCGGGCCTTGTCCCGATCTACGGCGGAATAAGCTACGACCGTATCGAAAAGGAGGGCATTCAGTGGCCCTGCCCGACAAAGGACCATCCCGGGACAAAGACCTTGTATACCGACCTGTTTTCGAGGCCGGGCGGACTGGCGAGGTTCGTGCCCCTCGACCACAAAGGCTCCGGGGAAGTGCCCGATGAACAATATCCACTGGTGCTGATAACGGGAAGGATACGCGAACACTACAACAACGGCTCGATGACAAGGCGGTCTCCGGGAATTGCCGAAATAGTGCCCGAAGAGCTTGTGGAGATAAGCCCCGAAGACGCGGCTGCGCTGAAAGTGTCAGGCGGGGACCGGGTGAAGGTATCGTCAAGGAGGGGAGAGGCGTCGGTAAGGGCAAAAGTTACGAGGCGGTCCCAGCCCGGAAACGTCTTCATGACCTTCCACCACAGAAATGCCCTCACGAACATCCTCACCTCCGAACACAGGGACCCGATAGCAGGCACGCCGGAGTATAAAGCATGCGCGGTGAGGATAGAGAAGCTGTGAGTGCGAAGATGTCTATTTTGAACCGGACGAACGATTTCGATGTACTGCTTGAAGAGTCGGCCGGTATTCACGGTCATCTCTGCCCGGGCCAGGTGATCGGGGTGAGGATGTCCCTGATCGGGCTCCGGGAAATCGGGATCTCAGACCCGAAGGGGAAGGACCGGAAGGGCATCATCGTATTTGTAGAGACCGGCAGATGCGCGACCGATGCTATTCAGTCCGTCACCGGCTGCAGTCTCGGACATCGCAGCATGAAGTTCATGGACTACGGAAAGATGGCCGCCACCTTCGTCAATCTCGTGACGGGCAGGGCCGTCAGGGTCGTTGCGAAAGAGGAATCCCGCCGGAAGGCAACGGAGTTCTTTCCCGGAATCGAAAACAAATACGAGGCACAGCTCGAAGCGTATAAGATCATGCCCGAGGAGGACCTCTTCGATCTGATGGAAGTCACGGTGAAGCTGAATCCCGAAGACATGCCGGACAGACCGTTACGGAGGGTGAAGTGCGATGTCTGCGGAGAGTCCGTGCAGGATTCGCGGGAGGTCCGCAGGGCGGGAAGGATTCTGTGCAGGCCCTGTGCCGGTTCGGGGTATTACGAGCGTAACGGGCAGGCAAATTTTTGACGTGCGTTACAGAAGCGCAGGGGCATGGAAGCCGTGCCCCCAAAGACTTCCAAACTTCCGGACGTCCGAACTCATTCCTGTCCTGGGAATACCGGCTTGCGGCATGTACTGGAAGACCACCGTATTCGACCCGGCGCTGCCGCGGGTGCTGGCGGGAGAGAAAATCGGGAGGAAGGAGCCGGCGGAGCCCGGGCACGGCGGTCTCTGCCTGAAATGCGGTCCGTGCAGGTATCCCGTCTGCCCGTTCGGGAAATAGGATGCACATCAGAAGAAAAAATAGAAGAAATATGACAGGGAGATTGTTTTTTTCGGTTGTTTGCATCGTATCTCTTTTGATCTTTTCATCAGGGCCTGTTCAGGCGGCGTCGCGGGGCATCACTGTTTCCGCGGCGATCAGTCTTACGAACGCCTTCCGGGAGATAGGAAGGGCGTACGAGGCCCGGAGCGGGCGGAAGGTCTTCTTCAATTTCGGCGCCTCGGGGGATCTGGCCGGGCAGATCGAAGGCGGGGCGCCTGCGGACGTCTTCGCCCCGGCATCCGAGAAATACATGGACGATCTTGACAAAAAAGGCCTTCTCCTTCGAGGCACCAGGTCCGACTTTGCCGCCAACAGCATTGTCCTGATAGTTCCCGCCGGATCCGGGGCGGTACCGCCGTCCTTTGAAGGGCTCGCGGCCGAAGGGATCAGGGAGATAGCAATGGGAAACCCCGGGAGCGTCCCGGCCGGCAGATACGCGGAAGAAGTCCTCTTATACTATAAGCTTCTGCCTTCCATAAAAAGCAAACTCGTCTATGGGGAGAACGTCCGGCAGGTGCTGGACTACGTCGCCCGGGGAGAGGTGGACGCCGGGATCGTCTATGCAACGGACGCGGCGATCAGGGCCAGGGAAGTGAGGATTGCGGCTTCCGCTCCGGAGAAAAGCCATAAGCCCGTGGTTTATCCCCTGGCACTGGTGAAGGGCACAAAAAATGAAGCCGCCGCAAGGGCCTTTGTCTCATTTGTCCTGTCACCGGAGGGGCAGAGGATACTTGAGAAATATGGTTTCAGGGAAGACCTGCAGGGGCGGGTTTCAAACCCGCCCCTGCAGTACGACGTAATATGGACAACGGCGCGCTTTTTTCGCTGAGGCTGTCTTTGCAGGTGGCATCCGTGGCAACGGTATTCGTTGTCCTTGCCGGCACGGGCATTGCCTATGTGCTGGCACTGAAAGAGTTCAGGGGAAAGGAACTGCTCGATATGCTGTTGACGCTTCCCCTTGTGCTTCCGCCGACTGTCACCGGGTATTACCTTATCATCATCTTCGGCAGGAACGGCCTGATCGGGAAGGTTATCTATGAATGGACGGGATTTACGATCGTGTTCACCTGGTATGCCGCGGCGCTTGCATCCTTTGTCGTTGCCCTTCCGCTTATGATCAAGACGGCAAGGGCTGCCATGGAATCGACGGACAGGAGCCTTATCAATGCCGCATATACCCTGGGACACGGGGAGGCGTCGACGGTATTCCGGGTGGTTATTCCTCTTGCGAGGAAGGGCATCATTGCGGGGGCCGTGCTTTCGTTTGCGAGGGCGATGGGAGAGTTCGGAGCGACCCTGATGCTGGCAGGCGATATCCCGGGCAAAACGGACACCATGCCGCTTGCCATCTACAGCCTTGCAAGCAGCGGAGAATGGACGCAGACCCATGCGATGGTCATCCTGCTTACCGTCATGTCCGGGGTCCTGCTCTATCTCGCAAACAGGTACTCGAAGCGGAGCATATAATGGGGCTTTCGGTCAGGCTGAAAAAGAAGGTCAGAGGCTTTACCCTCGATGCGGCATGGGAAATCGGTGACGAGCTTGCCGTCCTCTTCGGCTGTTCCGGTTCCGGCAAATCAATGACACTGGAGATGATCGCTGGCCTGATGAGGCCGGATGAGGGTATTGTTCGCTCGGAAGGGAAAACCCACTTCGACAGCGCTGCCGGTATAGACGTCCCGCCGCAGGCCCGCAGGTTCGGCTATGTCTGCCAGGATCTTGCCTTGTTCCCTCATATGACCGTTATCGGGAATATCCTTTTCGGCGGCCCCGGTGTGGCGAAACATGAAAGGCTCTCAAGGGCACTGGAAACGATGGATGCCTTCAGGCTTAACGGTCTTGAAAACCGCTATCCCTCCGAAATATCGGGCGGCCAGAAGCAGAGGGTCGCCTTTGCGCGGGCGCTTGTCCGTCATCCTGAGATGTTGCTGCTCGACGAACCGTTCTCGGCGCTTGACAGGCCTCTCCGGATGGAAATGGGACATTTCCTGGAAAAGGTAAGGAAACTGTTCGGTATCCCGGTAATCCTCGTAACCCATGATTTTGAAGAGGCCGCAAGTCTTGCGGAAAAAGTCATTGTGTACTCTCAAGGAAAGGTTTTGCAGGCCGGCCCGCCCGGGAGGGTGATACGGCAGCCGGCGGGTCCCGAAGTCCGTATGCCGATCGACTGAAGAAGAGCCCGGCCTTTCGCCGATAAACCGAATCGACGGCAGGCATTTCCGAGTATTGTCCCGCAGCTGACCCCTCTCCGGTTTTTCCCGAAATGTAACGCCGCCGACATTATGTCGTAACAATCCGTCGCTATGCTAATAGTAAAACATGGACTCGTCAAATAAACCAGGAAAGGAGCGTTACATGAAGTGCACTGATTTTTTTTCTGAACAGTCCCGCTGCAAGCGTGGGATGCCGGTTGCCGCTCTCTTCAGGCAATACTTTTGCGAGGGCAATCATGCGAGGTGTCCTCTTAAACGTGATGGATCGACTGGAAAAAGCCGTGACGCGGTCAGACCGCGGGGCCTCCCGGGAAGCAAGGAGGGAGTATGAGATGCACGCATTTTGTCACACGGGGAGGCGGGGCAGTGTGTGCCGCGCTTGATATCCCCTACGTGCCGAGTCTGTTCGAGGTCGGGGAATACTGTAAAAAAGATGACCACAGGAAGTGCCCCCTGTATTTAAAGGGACTTGTCTGCAGAGACAATGGAGAAGGCGCTCCAAGTCACGCGTCCCTGTGAGGAACACTTGCCTTTCCGCGGAGGGAAAGAACATATGAATGGAACGGGGGGGCAACATGCCGTCTGTATGCCGATAATGGAAAGAGGTCACGGCGAATTAGTCAAAAGGCTGAACAATCTGCGCGGGGCGATCAGGAAGCAGGTCTGCCGATATACCATCGAAGATGCCATAGCCTATCTTGAAGAGTACGCCGAGGTCCGCTTTTGCGAAGAGGAGCGGTATATGCGTCATTATGTATATCCCGGGTACCATGCGCACAAGGAAAAACATGAGCAATTTGCCGAAGATATCTATTTCCTGAGGGAAGAGCTGCAGAACGTCCGGGCTTTGGGACTGAAGGGTTCCTACGAGCTTTCCGTGGAAACCGTCCGCGTAATCTCCGACTGGATACATTACCATGTTCTGCTGGACGACAGGCGCCTCGGAGAATTCCTGAGACAATACCCGGATACCGGCCCCGATGGCCTGTTCCCCGCTTCCGGGGGCGAGGAGCGTATTACAGGGGGCATCCTGACGATCTGTTCCCACTGTCACAGAATCCGCGGCAAAAAAGGTCTGTGGAAACAGAAAGAAAAATACACACGAATACCCCGGGACGCTTCCTATTCGCACAGTGTCTGCCCGGAATGCCTGCAGAATTATTATGCCGATCTCTTCGAAGAGAAGAGATAGATCTTGAGGCGGCGGCGACTCTGTCTTCATCATTTAACTTCTCTTTAATAATGCTGTAACAGTCCGCATGCTATTTTACCCCATGGTTTTCCTCGCAGTCATGAGCATCGTAGTCTTTGCAATACTGCTGGTGGCGATATTCAGGCGGGAGCCCAATCTCTTTATGTTCCGGCTGATTGAACAAGTGTTCGGAAGAAGGTATTTGCACAGGGATCGAGTTGAAACTACGCGTGAAGGGGGGCAACGACATGTAACATAAACTCACGGCCTGCTCTTCGTATTGTGTTGGAGTAAATACAAAAATTAAATCCATAAGGAGGCAACATGAAAACGTTTCTGAAAATAGCGCTGGCATTGGCGCTTGTCTTTTCCTTTTCGCAAGTCGAGGCGGCCGAAGTGCTGAACGGCGCGGGCTCTTCCTTTGCTTACCCGATGTACTCGGCGTGGGCTTACAACTACCAGAAGGTTACGGGCGTGCAGCTCAACTACCAGTCGATCGGGTCGGGCGGAGGCATCAGGCAGATCACCGACAGGACCGTCGATTTCGGCGCCTCAGACCTGCCGCTCAGCCCCGCCGAGCTTCAAAAGGCCGGGCTCATCCAGTTCCCGGCGGTCATCGGCGGCGTCGTCCCTATCGTGAATATACCCGGGGTGAAGCCCGACCGGATGCGTCTCGATTCCAGGGCCGTGTGCGGCATCTATCTCGGCGAAATCCGGTATTGGGATGACCCGCGGATCAAGACCCTGAATCCGGCGCTGGACCTGCCGCACCATGAGATCACCGTTGTCCACCGGTCGGACGGTTCGGGGACGACCGCTATCTTTACCAATTACCTCAACGAGACCTGCCCCGAGTGGAAGGAAAAAGTCGGCACCGGGGTCTCGGTGAAATGGCCCGTCGGTATCGGCGGCAAGGGCAGCGAGGGAGTGGCCAACTACGTTATGAGGGCCGGTTATTCCATAGGCTACGACGAATTCGCCTACGCCAGGGAGAACCACCTGACATACACTCAGCTGAAGAACCCGGCCGGCCGTTTCGTGTCTCCGACATTCGCTTCCTTCGAAGCCGCCGCGAAGACTGCCGATTTCGAGGGCAACAATGATTTCCATCTGATGATGACCAACGCCAAAGGCGAAAAGGCATGGCCCATCGCCGGCGGGACTTTCGTCATTCTTGCCAAAGACAAAAAGGGCGCCGACATAAAGACCGCCAAATTCTTTGATTGGGCATTCAGGCACGGAGACAGCAAGGCCAGGGAACTCACTTATATACCCCTTCCGGAAAATCTGAAAAACAAGATCAGGGCGTACTGGAAGGAGCACGGCATCTAAGATATATTGCCCGGGATTCATCTCAACCGTGCATTGGCTGGCATACAGGTTCAACACAGAAAATTGAAGGCTGACTTACCCAAATAACTCCCCCAGGCCCCCTCTTAAACTGAGAGGGGGTTTGGATCCCTCCCCTTAAGATAAAGGGAGGGCAGGAGGGGTTATGTTGCCCCGCATCAGAGGCAATGTGTTCTGTTTTGATATCCCCGCAGTCGCGCGCCGGCCTTTGTTTTCATCGTGCGCGCTCTTTTTTTGGGGCGGCGATAGGGTATAATCCGACATGACGAAATCGAATCGAGACGTTCGGCGGGAGGGGGCCTGACATGTGCGGAGT
>JBJKSM010000113.1:0-8931 GCA_046704045.1 Thermodesulfovibrionales bacterium
CACCCAGTTTGTCGGCGAGATACTCGACGTGAAGGCGGACGAATCCATCGTTGCTGACAATGAACTGCCGGACATTGAGAAGCTGCGGCCGGTCGTATTCACCCCGATGAGCCGCGATTATTACGGCATAGGAAGATTCATAGGGAAGGCATTTTCGATAGGAAAGGGATGAGGCGGGACCCTGTTACAGGTCATACTCACTTCGCGATTTACAACTTCCTGCCGTTTGAACTATACTTAGTTTACTTTTGGAGTTTTGGTAACCTCAGACCTTTCGAAGGCTCTGAGGTTTTTTTTATTTGAACAAACATAACAGGAGATGACAGATGGAAAAAAAGCTGTATGTCGGCAACATTTCATTCAATGCCCGTGAAGAAGATTTAAGAGAGCTCTTTTCGCAGAGCGGCGACGTCGAATCGGTAAAGATCATCACAGACAAGCAGACGGGTAGTCCGAAGGGGTTCGGATTTGTCGAGATGGCAACCGAAGAAGATGCGCGGAAGGCGATCGAGGCCCTCAACGGCACAACTTTCATGGACAGGGCACTCTCCGTTGCAGAGGCCAAACCCCAGCAGCCAAGGGAAAGGAGCGGTTTCGGCGGGGGCAGACCCGGGGGCTTCGGCGGAGGCCGGGGACACGGGAGAGGACGGAGATAGGCTGTTTGGAAACAGCGGAAAAGGGAGAAAAGGGCGATCGGAGTATCGCCCTTCCGCAAATTCCGGGTTCCGCAAAATAAATTACCTCTTCAACAACTTCCTCGCCTGATTCACGACGTTGTCGACGGTAAAGCCGAACTTCTCGAACAGGACCTTTGCGGGTGCCGAAGCACCGAATCGGTCGATGCCGATCACGGAACCCTTCAGCCCGACGTATTTGTACCAGCTGAGGCTCGTCCCGGCCTCGACCGCCAGCCTCGCCTCGACGGAAGCGGGAAGCACTTTTTTCCGGTAGGATTCCGGCTGTTCGTCGAAATACTCGAAGCAGGCCATGTTCACCACCCTTACCTTCAGTCCCTCTTTCCTCAGTATCTCTGCGGCGGCGAGCGTAAGATGTACCTCGGCTCCGGAGGCGATAAGGATGACGTCGGGCGTGCCTTTGGAATCGGAAAGTATGTAGCCGCCCTTTGAGATCTCAGCCGCCGGAGAATATTTCTTCCTGTCGAGGACGGGGAGCTTCTGGCGCGAAAGTATGAGGGCGTGGGGCCGCCCGGTTTTCTGTACGGCGGCCTTCCACGCCTCCGCTGTCTCGTTTGCGTCCGCCGGCCTGATTACGGCAAGATGCGGCATCGATCTCAGCGCGGTCAGATGCCCTATAGGCTGATGAGTGGGGCCGTCTTCTCCAAGCCCGACCGAGTCATGAGTGAAGACATAGACCACGTGCGTCTCCATCAGGGCTGCGAGGCGTATCGCGGGCTTCATATAGTCGGAAAATACCAGGAACGTGCCGCCGTACGGGATGAGCATCCTGCTCAGCGCCATGCCGTTCAGGGCGGCGCCCATAGCATGCTCCCTCACGCCGAAATGGATGTTCCTGCCGCCCTTAGCCGCGCCCAGGTCCTTGTACTTCTTCAGGTAGGTATTGTTCGAAGGGGCGAGGTCGGCAGAGCCGCCGACGAGATTGGGAAGCACGTCGGCCAGCGCGTTCAATACCTTTCCCGAAGCGCTGCGGGTAGCGACTGCGCCGGCTGCCGGATCGAACACGGGGAGCGTCTCCTCCCATCCCTCAGGCAATCTGCCCTCTGAAAGGGCCGCCCATCTTTTCCCGAGTTCGGGGTATTGCTTCCTGTATCCGGCGAAAAGGGATTTCCATTTCTCCTCCGCCTCCCTGCCCGCGCCCACCGCCTTTCTCATATGGGCAAGCACCGGTTTGGGGATGCAGAAATTCTTCAGGGAACAACTGAGGTTCTCCTTTGTGCGGCGGATCTCCTCCTCTCCGAGGGGAGAGCCGTGAGCGTCGGAGGTATCCTGTTTTGCCGGACTGCCGTAAGCTATGTGCGTCCGGACGATGACCAGGGACGGACGGTGCTTTTCCTTCTTCGCCGCCCTGATCGCCTGCACGATCTGCTGAAGGTTTTCGCCGTCGGCGCGGAGCACCTGCCAGCCGTATGCCTCGAAGCGCTTGCCCACGTCCTCGGTAAATGCGAGGTCGGTCGGTCCCTCTATCGTTATCCTGTTGTCGGAATAGAGATAGACGAGCTTTCCAAGCCCGAGGTGTCCGGCAAGAGAAGCGGCCTCGGATGATATTCCCTCCATGATATCGCCGTCGCTCACGATGGCGTAGATGTTATAGTCCACGACCGGGAACCCCGGCTTGTTGAACGTCTCCGACAGGTATTTCTCGGCGATCGCCATCCCCACGCCCGTGGCAAACCCCTGTCCGAGGGGACCCGTCGTGGTCTCGATCCCGCAGTCGATGCAGTATTCCGGGTGGCCGGGGGTCTTGCTTTCCCACTGCCTGAAATTTTTTATATCGTCAAGGGATATCGCATGACCCGTGAGATGCAGAAGGCTGTAAAGCAGCATCGAGCCGTGGCCTGCCGAGAGCACGAAACGGTCGCGGTTGTGCCACTTCGGGTTCTTCGGGTTATGCCTCAGGAATTTCGACCAAAGAACATAGGCCATCGGCGCATCGCCCATCGGCATGCCGGGATGCCCGGAATTCGCCTTCTGCACCGCGTCGACGGCGAGCATTCTTATGGTATTGACACAGAGTTCGTCGAGAGTATTTCTTTCCACTGATCTCCTCCGGTTGTTTTCTTGTGACCGAGATTTTCCTTGCGGTAGTCCGCTTTTTCAGGCACGTTATGATAACACAAGCCGCGATTTCGTTCTATACCGATCAATAGAAAGACTGCAGCGGCGTCTGCCGCACCGTGATTTTGACTTATCGCCCACGCTCATTCTATTCTTTAAATATCCAAATGGAAGAAAAATGGACCGTCGCCTACATCACCTATGATGCCATCGAGGCGGAGATGATCAAGGACCTGCTCGAAAGCGGAGGGATCGACGCCGTCATCCGGTCCGCCAAGGTCAGCCCCTTTCCCGTGAACGTCGGGAAGATGGGAGAGGTGAAGATCTTCGTCAGGGAAGAAGACAAGGACACCGCGGTGGAGATGATAGAAAGATTCAGAGAACAGGACAGCGAGGGGTGAGGTGGCTCAAAACCTGGACGAACTTAAGAAGCAGATATTCTTTGAGTTGCTCGACCTTGCAGGAAGGGTGTTTGTCCTTGTCCGGCATTCCGACGACGTCGTCATCGGCAAGAGAGGTTTTCTCCCCGAAGAGATGGAAAAGGGGCTCGTGCTCGTGTTCAACAAGAAGATGCATTTTCAGTGGGACGAACCCGGTATCACGGCAAAGCTGGGCTTCGGCGCGACACAGGAGCAGTGTTTTATTCCCGTCGACGACATCCTGTCCGTATTTTCGCCGGAACTTCTTGCCCAGTTCACCGTGTCGCCTGAGGAAAAAAAGATCACCGTCGAACCCGCGGGGTCCCGGCCTGCGGAGCCTGAAAGGAAAACCGCCCGCGAGAAGGTTGTGAAGGTGGATTTCAAGAAGAAAAAGTGAAACCTCCTTCGATCTCGTATCCTTGCAAACTCTAAAGTTCGAGTGCTAAACTTTTAGGAATTCATTTCCGGAGGAACCCTTGGAGCTATACAGTCTCTCTATTTCCGAATTAAACGATATGCTCGCAAAAGGCGAGGTTTCGTCAAAGGAAATCGTCGATTCCGTCTACGGAAGAATAGACGCTGTCGAGGATAAGGTCAGGGCATATATCACCCTGACGCGGGAAGAGGCTTTCAGGATGGCCGATTCAGCCGGAAAAGAAATCGCTGCGGGCAGGAAGAAGCCGCTTTCCGGCATCCCCGTCGCTATCAAGGACAATATGTGCACAAAGGGCATCAAGACCACGTGCGCATCGAAGATCCTCCGGGATTTCGTACCGCCCTATGAGAGCACCGTCACGGCAATGCTGATCGAAAGCGGTTACGTCCTTGCAGGCAAGACGAACCTCGATGAGTTCGCCATGGGCTCTTCAACCGAAAACTCGGGATTCTTTACAACGAGGAATCCATGGGACACGGAGAGGATCCCCGGCGGTTCGAGCGGAGGTTCGGCAGCGGCGGTCGCCGCCGGCGAATGCATCGCGGCCCTCGGCTCCGACACCGGCGGCTCGATACGCCAGCCCGCTTCCCTCTGCGGGGTCGTGGGATTGAAGCCGACTTACGGGAGGGTCTCGAGGTACGGCCTCGTCGCCTTCGCATCGTCTCTCGACCAGATAGGTCCTATAACGAAAAACGTTGCCGATGCAGCGATCTTGATGAACGTCATATCGGGAAGAGACCCGCTCGACTCCACCTCTGCGCCGGTTGAAGTGCCTGATTTCACATCCGTCATCGGCAGGGACATAAAGGGCCTGAGGATAGGAATACCGAAGGAGTATTTCATCGAGGGCATGGACCCCGAAATCAACACCGCTGTCAAAGAGGCTATAAAAAAATTCGAGTCCCTCGGGGCGGTCCCGGTCGAGGTATCCCTTCCTCACACGGACTATGCCGTCGCAACCTATTATATACTCGCCACATCGGAGGCGAGCTCGAACCTCGCGCGCTACGACGGCGTGAAGTACGGATCGAGGGTTGAAGGAAAAGACCTTATGGAGATGTATATGAATTCGAGGGCCAAAGGGTTCGGGCCGGAGGTAAAGAGAAGGATCATGCTCGGCACCTATACCCTTTCATCCGGGTATTACGACGCCTACTACAGGAAGGGTCAGCAGGTCAGAACGCTCATAAAGAACGACTTTGAAAAGGCATTCAGGGAGGTCGACGTGATCGTGACCCCCACCTCTCCCACCCCGGCGTTCAAAATAGGTGAAAAATCCGCTGACCCGCTCCAGATGTACCTTGCCGACATCTTCACGATCTCCGTAAACCTCGCCGGCGTCCCGGGGATCTCGATCCCCTGCGGCTTCACTTCCGGCAACCTGCCGATAGGCATGCAGCTGATCGGCAGGCATTTCGCCGAAGAGACGATCCTGAAGGCGTCGTATGCCTACGAGCAGTCCACGGAGTGGCACAGGAGGAGGCCGGCGCTGTGAAATACGAGGCGGTCATAGGGCTCGAAGTCCACGCGCAGATGCTTACCGAGACGAAGATATTCTGCGGCTGCTCGACGAAGTTCGGCTCGGAGCCGAACACACAGACATGCCAGGTCTGCATCGGGATGCCCGGCGTGCTTCCGGTGCTGAACAGGAAGGCTCTCGAATTCGCAATCCGGACCGGGCTTGCGACAAACTGCACAATTTCGGAATACAGCCGGTTTGCGAGAAAGAACTATTTCTACCCCGACCTGCCGAAGGGCTACCAGATAAGCCAGTATGAAAACCCGATCTGCGAGCACGGCCATATTGAGGTCACGGTCGACGGGGTGACAAGAAGGGTAGGCATCACCAGGATCCACATGGAAGAAGACGCAGGAAAAAACATCCATGAAGGCGCAGGCAATTACAGTTTCGTCGACCTCAACAGGGCGGGCGTGCCTCTTATGGAGATCGTCTCCGAGCCGGACATCAGGAGCCCGAAAGAGGCCGCCGAGTATATGAGGAAGCTTCGGACGATTCTGAGATATCTCGGCGTCTGCGACGGCAACATGGATCAGGGCTCCCTCAGGTGCGACGCAAACGTATCCGTGAGGCTCGAGGGACGGAAGGAGTTGGGTACAAGGGCGGAGGTTAAGAACATCAACTCCTTCAGGTTCGTCGAAAAGGCGATCGAATGTGAGATCAAAAGGCAGGTCAAAGTCGTCGAAGACGGAGGAAAGGTCATACAGGAGACGAGGCTCTGGAACGCGGAAAGGGGTATCACCGAATCGATGCGCTCGAAGGAAGAGGCCCATGACTATCGCTATTTCCCGGAACCCGACCTTGTCCCGATAAGGGCCGCCGGATCATGGATCGAAGAGATCAGTGCCTCGCTTCCGGAGCTGCCCGAAGCAAGGCAAAAACGATTCGTCTCGGACTTCGGCCTTCCCGAATACGATGCCGATCTCCTCACATCGGAGAAACCTGTTGCAGAGTGGTTTGAGGAGGCGGTCAGGGCCGGGGGACAGCCGAAGGCGGTATCGAACTGGATGATGGGCGACTTGATGCGTCTCCTCAATGAAGACAACAGGTCAATCGATGAATGCCCGCTCAGACCAGGCCGACTCGCGGAGATGCTCACACTTGTCGACAAGGAGACTATCAGCGGCAAGATCGCAAAGACCGTATTCGAAGAGATGTACAGGACCGGCAGGGACGCTGCGACGATCGTCAAAGAGAAGGGACTCGTCCAGATAAGCGACGCCTCGGAGATAGAAAAACTCGTGGACGAGGTGATCTCGAATCACCCCAATGAGGCCGAACGCTACCGCGGTGGAGACGAAAAACTCCTGGGATTCTTCGTCGGCCAGGTGATGAAGGCATCCAAGGGAAAGGCAAACCCCAAGATGCTGAACGAGCTGCTCCGGAAAAAGCTCTCCTGATATCGCGTCTTTCGGGGAAGGTAAGTGATCTGCCGTTTTCCGCCTCTGTCCGGCATCGGCATAAGTTGATTTCAAAAGGTTTTATCGGTTAATATCTTAGGTATTTTGCTCTTCTGGAGAGATGTCCGAGCGGCTGAAGGAGCACGACTGGAAATCGTGTGTGGGGTGAAACTCACCGAGGGTTCAAATCCCTCTCTCTCCGCCATTTTTCTTTCTCCAATGTATTAGCTTCCTGATAATGCGCCTGAACAGTCCACTTCCCTCTCCTCTGTCTTATGGAGGGTCGGCTAAACGGTGAACATTCTGCATTTTGAGACAACATCTCATGAGTGATAAATGAAGAATGAAGTTTGACCCCGAACGCATCTTACAGCTGCGCGGACGTGAGCTAATCTTCGATCTCAATCCGAACAGTATTGCTCCAAAAAGGTCCGAGCTTCTTGCTGCCCACCCCTCCATGCGCATTGTCCTCTAACGGTTGGAATCCCAAGCGGAATTGAAGACAGCCTTTGGGGGCCTGCTCATCCACCCGAATAGCGATTTGGCCTTTATAGGATCCCCCCGCTTTCACAGTGACAGGTGCGGCAAAATTTGCTAAACAGGACTGGCCGCCGACGAAAATGAGCGCGTTATCCGTCTTCCAATTCCAACCATAGCAGCCTGTCCACACTCGAAATTGTTGGGGTTCCTTAGTTATATTCCGGGCAGAATAAGCGATCTTAAAAGATTCAAACCTGGCTGTCTTAAGATGATACACCTTCTCGGTTGGCCTTGCCCTTACTATAAATGCGGGCCGTTCAGAACCAAACAAATACCCACATAGTAAAAGGTATAGCGTGAAAACAATAAAGGAGATTCCAGCGATTTTGCTTTTATTCGGTTGAGCCATAACTCAAATAATCACTCACTTTCAGAATGCATCCTCTCTTTCTGCCGATTTCCACCCTCAATATCGGTTCGCTCCATTTCAGTCTGCTTGGCGGGGCATCTTCTGCCACGCAGCCGATCACCGCAGTGGTTATGGGCTGCGAAAAGGCATACCGATAAAAGGGCTCAAGGGATGTAACCCCGGGCAGCTTTGTCGCAAAGATGTCCTTTCTCCTTTCCCTGAGGGCCTTTCCGTAGTAAGACTCGCTGCTCATGGATCGATTATAGCAGGGTTGAACAAGAGCCGAAATTGAGGATGTCCGCGATCAGCCCGACGGGCCGCACTCCAGGGCTGTATGCAACGATAAGTATCATTGTACCTCTGTGATCTCCGTGCGCTCTGTGGCGAGCATGCCTTTTACAGCTTCAGATACGCCCTCGGGTTCAGGTCGAGGCCGGCGAGGTCTCCTGCGACGAAGTGATGGTAACCGGCGGCGGCGATCATCGCCGCGTTGTCGGTGCATAAACCGGCCGAGGGGATAAAGACCTCGACCTCCTTCTCCTCACCCATCTCCTTCATCCGCTTCCTCAGGCCGCTGTTGGCGGCCACGCCGCCGGAAAGCGCAACCCGTCTGATCCACTTCTTTTTAACCGCCCATTCGGTCTTTCTGACGAGTACATCGACAACGGCCGCCTGGAATGACGCCGCGATGTCGTTGACGAGCTCAGCGGATGGAGAGGGGTTAGACTTCATGAAGTTGAGCACCGCCGTCTTCATGCCGCTGAAACTGAAGTCAAAGGTATCGGGGAGATAGGCCCTCGGAAAATCTATGGCGCGCGGGTCTCCCTTCTGCGCCAGGCTGTCGATCACCGGCCCTCCCGGGTAGCCGAGCCCGAGGAGCTTCGACACCTTGTCGTACGCCTCCCCTGCCGCGTCGTCGCGCGTCCTGCCGAGTTCTTTGAACGTGCGGTGATACTCCGCGATATAAAGGCTCGTGTGACCTCCGGAAACGACAAGGCAGATGAAGGGGAATTCGGGCGGAGGATTTTCGAGAAAAGACGCGAGGATATGCCCCTCGAGGTGGTTGACCGCAACAAGCGGAATCTTCCCCGCGTAGCAGGCCGCCTTTGCAAAGGAGCATCCGACAAGCAGCGAGCCGATGAGTCCCGGACCATGACAGACTGCGACGGCCGCAATGTCCGCAAGCGCAATGCCGGCCCTCTTCAGGGCCTCGTCGACAATAGGCATGATCATCTCTATGTGTCTCCGCGATGCCAGCTCCGGCACGATACCGCCGTACTTCGAATGGATGTCGGACTGGCCCGAAACAACGTTCGAGACTATCGTCGCCCCGTTTTCAACGACGGCTGCCGAGGTGTCGTCGCAGGATGTGTCGATACCAAGAATGAGCATTGGTAGAATCTGGTGCGGTGGCGGTTAAACCGCTCCGTTCCCAAGTCCCCCTTTCAAACCGTGCGTGCGGGTTTCCCGCACACGGCTTACCATTGGTCTTCGCGGCGAGGCATTCGCCGGATA
>JBJKSM010000114.1:0-17041 GCA_046704045.1 Thermodesulfovibrionales bacterium
ACGATCCCGGCTCCGGCTTGATCAGGGGAGTTGCTGAAGAAGAGGGACGGAGTCACCCCACTATGGGAGGGCTCAGGATCGGCAAGAAGCTGAGGGAGCGGCGTCCGGACGAGCCCTTTGACGAGGATCTCGAATGGGACCGGGACGGGCAGTATTTCCATTACCTGGCCCGGTGGATGCACGCCCTTGACTGTGTGAGCCGTGTGACCGGGGACCTGGCATTCAACCGATGGGCGATGGAGCTCGCAAAGACCGCACATGCCGGGTTTGCCCATGTGTCGAAAAAAGGCGGGGAGAAACGCCTTTACTGGAAGATGAGCATCGACCTTTCCCATCCCCTCGTATCTTCCATGGGTCATCACGACCCGCTCGACGGACTCATCACGTACAGCGAGATTGAGGCGACCGCGGCGAAACTTTCGGGAAGACCGTCGTATGAACTCGCCGGAGAGACAGCCTGCATGGCAGCTATCTGCGATGGGAAGGACTGGGCCACAGATGATCCCCTCGGAACAGGTGGTTTGCTGACAGGCGCCTTCAATATGGCGCACCTGATCCTTGCCGGAAGCTTTTCACGCCCCGAACTCCTTGAGACGGTATTGTGGGATTCCCTGAGGAGCTTAAGGTACCTCGAAAGAACGTCGCCCATGAAACTGCCTGCCGATTACCGCCTGGCGTTTAGAGAGCTTGGATTGTCCGTCGGACTGCAGGCTGCACAGAGATCGCAGGGCCTGATCGAACTCCATCCGGAGTTCTTCATGGAACTTTGCGGCCGCGTGGGCATGCAGGACTTCGGACGTTACTTCCCGATGAGCGAATCTATCAATGCATTCTGGCTCGAAGGGAAAAACCGGGACTCCGCCTCCTGGGCCTCGCATTCCGCGATAAACATGGTGATGCTTGCAACCAGCCTGTCCCCCGACGGCTATCTTTTGGCTCGATGAGTCGTCTTTATTTTTTTGCGCGGCCCTTTTCTTCCAGACGCATTCTCACCTCACGTTTTCCGATGTTCCGGATGTCTGCGATATTCCTGATCTCTTCTGCCGCCGGACGCGCGATGCCTTTTTCCCATTGCCCTATCGTGCGGCCTGAGACGCCGACGAGCATGCCGCATTCCGTTTTGGACAGCGCAAGCTTTTTCCTCATGGATTGCAAACCCTTTGCAGAGAACCTGAGATTGTCCGTCTCATGTTGGCCGCCGTCCGACGGGGCCGACACCACCCGCCTGCGGAGCGACGCGAGCTCGCGTTCCATCTCCTTCAGACGGTTGCCGAGATCAGCGATGGTCTTTTTCTGCCGGGCGGATGCCTTCCTGAGCGCGTGCGTTTCGGCGCGAGCCTGCTTTTTGGCGGCGCGCTCGATGGTTTCCTTGAGGAGTCTGGCAATACTTGTCATGAAGAGCCTCCTTTTGTCTGGAATTTGATAGATATTATTACCCCCTCTGTATCTTCCGGTCAAGAAGGAAAGGCAATTTTATATGAAACAGGAAATAAAGGAAGGAAGGTCATTGGTATTTCTTAAGGTGAGGCGAGGTGAAGCATGGAAACAGCATGCATATCCGATTGTTCACCCCGTGAGCGCAGAGACAATAGCCCGTAAAAGGCTATTGTCTCTGCGTACGATCCAGCGGACGCCTCTCAGTAGATCTGCTCCAACAGGTAGTTCTGCACCCCTATCTGCTTGATCTGGTCGAGCTGGGCCTCAATCCAGTCAACGTGGTCTTCTTCGTCCTTGAGGATCGACTGGAGGAGATCGCGGGTGCCGTTGTCGCCTGCCTCGACAGCAACCCTGATGCTCTCGTTGTACCCCCGCACAGCGGTCTCCTCGGCGGTGAGGTCGTTTTCGTGCATCTTCGGCACCTCGGCGCCGATGTTCATCTTGTTGAGGTTGCTCACGACAGGTCTTCCTTCGAGAAAGAGGATGCGTGCGATCAGTTTCTCCGCGTGCTTCATCTCGGTGATCGCACGTTTCTCTATCACCTCGTCAAGCCTCTTGTACTTCCAGTTGTCGCACATTTCGGCGTGGACCATATACTGGTTGATTGCCGTCAGTTCCTCGGCCAGGCGCGCGTTCAAGTGTTCGATGACTTTCTCATTTCCTTTCATGCATAGCCTCCTGTTGAATTTAATATCGTCGGCAGCCGACATGGATATCGGCCCGCCGTGGGTGGTGTTAATACAATCGTAGCAGACTTGCGGCGGAGGTCAAGCTTGGGACGGCGAAATTTCCTGTTTTATGCGGGGATGTAGAATCCGGGCTATAGCGCCTCATCGGCGGGGCGAGGCGCGCCGGCGCCTCCGGAGGTGCCTCGAGCGGGATGAGCGAAGATGCGCGCCCGCACACCCGTCGTTTAGCGGTTCCAGGTCCTCCCGTCAATTTGACGGCTCTTACTCGATCACCTTCCTTATCAGGGAGATCGTCATCAGAAAGCCTTCGTCCGTCTCTCTCTTGACCAACGAATAGAAATCGCACATCTCGCAGTCCCCCAGCTTCTGCGCATATGTGCCGTGAGTCTTGCCCCCGCACATCGTGCCTGCGATCACCCAGCATGCCCTTCCCGCATTGACGCCTTCGTGTGTGCCGTTGAGGGTCCCGTCCGCAGCAGCCGGACAGACTCCCCGGTCTTCTGCGTGTGCGCCCCCAGGCTCCCGCCCGCACTTCTTGAATTCCCAGCAGTTGATCTTTTTCATGTCCCGCCAGCCCCCCCTTTGCCTTCTCACTATTGTAGCGTAAATCGGCAATGCCGTGTCTGCCGGCTCGACGCCTGCCCTGAAAATTACTTCTTTTTCCGGCTTCCCGTTTTGTTATCCTTCACTGTCGGCCGTTTTCGCGGAGTAGAATTTCATCGTGACAAATCCGGCGACGAGGGCGAGACTGCAGGCGGCAAAGGGCAGGAACGGCCTGACATCGAAAAGCGATCCGGCAAGCAGCGGCCCTGCGATCATTGCGGCGGAAAGCACCGACGTCATGATGCCAAGCACCTCCCCTCTCCTGCGATTTCCCGCTATCCCGGCCGCGCGGCTCGCCACTGTCACGCGCAGCAGCGACTGGCTGAAGACATAAAGGACTATCCCGGAGACGAGAAAGGAAAGGGAAGGCACCATCAGCAGCGCCAATCCTGCAGCGTTCGAAAGGAACCCCCAGACCTCCATCGAGGATTCCCTGAAGAAGCGAAGCCAGAAGATGCGCAGGAGAAACGTCTGGTTCAGGAAAATGACTATGCCCATGCCGGTATAGATAGTTCCGACCATGGCGACGGTGAACGCGAAGACCTTTCCCATGTAAAGTGCAAAGATCGACTGCATGCCGGAAAAGGCGAGTCCGAAAAAAAACCAGGCCACGTACCGGGAGCGGAGCGGTTTGTCCCGTACTGCGTTGACCAGGGGACTGAATGGGTTGAGCGCCATTTTTTTATCCCTGTCCATCTGTTTGAGGGACTCGGGCAGGAAAAGCAGTGCGCCGATGACATTGAGTGTCGCCAGCACCCCGACAAAGAAAAAGGGCAGCGGGTGAGAGATCGAGCTGAGGGCGCCCCCGACGGCCGGGCCGATGATAAACCCGACGCCGAAAACCGCTCCGATGATCCCGAGATTCGTGGTCCGTTCCCTGTCGTTTCTTGCTATATCGACGAGATAACTCTGTGTGATCGGCAGGTTCCCCGCAGCCATGCCGTCTATGATCCTCCCGAGGAAAAGGACCCATATCGCATGCGCCGATGCAAAGACAAACCAGCCGACGGCGGTGCTGCAGATGCTGACGATCAGGATCGGCCGTCGGCCTATCCTGTCGGAGAGCGCCCCCAGAAAAGGTCCGCTCACAAATGAAAAAAGGGCATATACCGAAAAAAGCATCGTCAGGGTGATGGCCGAGGCCCCGAAGCTCTCTACGTAAAAGGGCAGCACCGGGACGATGATCCCCAGGCCGAGAACGTCGATGAGAACGGTCATTATGATGATTATTTTTTCTTTCTGCATTTTCTGATTATATCACCGCCCCCTCCATTAATTCGTGGATGCGGCCGCGTGAGGCGAAATCGCGGAATGGCGTCCCTTCACGTTGATGAAATGAAACGGCAGTGTCCCTGAACGGGCGATCGGTCTGAGATGACCGCGCGGCTTCTCCCGCGGCTTCGACAAATGAGATGTTGCCTTTCCCGTTGCAAGACGGATAAAATTTATAGAGAGAAAATGCGGTCGGAAAATCACGGGAAGCCCGCTTTCCGGTCGCCTCTGAATATTTAAGGAGCGATCATGGCGAATAATAGCAGAAAGGACACAAAGGCGGCGCAGGCTGCATGCGAGGTCTTGCTGAAGACGCTGCCGAAATCGGAATCGGGCATCCACAATATCGCCTATACATTCGGTCTCATATGCCGCGAGGCCGGCATACCTTCCGAGCAGGCGATTGACTTTATCCTGTTGTGGAGCGACAGGCTGAGGGCCCTCCCCAATTTCAAGGAACGCTATCCGCTCTACCGGAAGCCCTCTTTCTACCGGTACCAAGTGCGCTATGCCGTCCGAAGCGCATACACCAGGACGCAGGACAAGCCGTCGTCACAGTGGTTCAAGGACCTGACAGGAAAGCGGGCGCCCGATGCCTCCTTCTGGGGTGACGTCCCGCAGGAAGACAAGAGAAAGAGGAGGTCTGCGAGGACCGCCGCGGAGTAGTCGTGGACGATCGGCATGAGATCGACGAAATACTGGGTATTGTCAGATGCGCGAGATGCGGACACAGGCTGGAAGGCGAGATAGAGTGTCCGTTTTGTTCTCTCTTCGACGAGTCGCCGGGGCGCACCGTCCTGCCGAAGTGGATCTATATCACGGCGTGCTTTCTCACTTCGCCGCTGAGCATTTATTTCATTTTCAAAAGCGACCGTTTAAGCACTTCTGAAAAGGCGCTGACGCTTTCGGGCTGCCTGTTGTGGTCCGCCCTTTACTTTCTTCTGTAGACACGACCGCTAAGCCCAGTCAAGGAGCCTTTTCCGGCCTTCGAGTTTCCTTATCTCCGTCGCATCCTGGCTCACCTCAAGGGTGCCTTTGTATGTTCCCTCCGTGTCGCGCACCGCAAAATACCTGATGAGTATGAACTTTCCCTTCATCTCTATCCAGAAGTCGGCCGTATCCCTGGTTCCTGCCCTGAACTCATCGAGTATCCTTTGGACCATGTGAAAACTCTTCGGGGGATGACACTTCTGGACCTTCCTGCCGATGACGCCGGGGCTCCTCGGAAATATCCTCTCCTTTGTCCGGGAGTAGTAGACCACCTCATCTTCCTCGTTCACAAAGGAAAGGTCGACCGGCAAGTGGGTAAGGATCAGGTTCGCCTGTTCGGGAGTGAGCCTGCCTGTATCGAATTGCATCGCCTCTGCGGCACCGGGCTGTGCGTCGGCTGCGGCTTCTCTTTCGTTCGGCCACTCCTTTTCCGGCCTGATCCAGGCATAGCCGATCTCTTCCTCGCCCTGTCTCACCTTGATCCAGTCGGATTCGGTGAGCATCTCTTTTGCCATGGGGAAAAGGATATGCTCTTCCTTGTAGATCATGTCGTTGACGCTCTTTAACAGATATTTCAAAGTGCCGTAGAGAAGCGGCACCTGCAGCCCTTCTATCTGCTCCTTAGTGTACCTGAGCATCTGCCTTATGTCGTCATGGAGCGCCCACATCACTTCGGATGGGCCCGAGATGTTATGTGATTCAAGGATCGGGAAGAGCTGGTTTTCCTTTCTGAGATAGTGGAGATCGATGCGGGAAAGCCTCAAAACGAGTTCCGTGAGATGGTCGCGCTGCTTTTCAAAAACCCCCTTGTCCGGCGTATCGCAGAGCTCTTCCATCAAGCGTGTTATCTCGCGGACGATATCTTCCGCTTTCCTGTTTTCCTGCATGAAGGTGTGGAGGGGATGGCCGGGCGGCGCGACCGGGGCCTCCTGCTGGCCGAGTGACTCCCTGAATACCTCGACATGGATGTCGCAGAGACGCTTTATCTCGGTTTCCGGCATGCCCTCCTCGATCAGCTTCTGCTCCATCTTCGCTATCTCCGAGGGGTCGATATCGCGGATGAGCTCATGAAACCGCTGTTTCAGAACCCCCATATCCACACCCTTGTGGAGGTCCTTTATGATGCCCTTCAGAATCTCCTGGCGCTCGTTGTCATCCTTCGGGGGCGCCGGCGTTTCGGACGCGGCTTCATGGTGAATTGCGACTTCCTCTCCTGTCTTGGCCCTGATCTCCTCCGCGAGTTCCGAAAGGAGCTTGTCTATCTCTATGCCGCCGATCGAAGCAACATGGGAAAGGGGCGCCACCTTGCCGACGGTTTTTCTCATGACCGCGCTTTCGAGCATTTTGAATTTGGGCGACCTCTTCACCAGGAAATCCATCAGAAAAGGGTATTCCCCGAGAAGTTCCTCTATTTTTGTCTTTGGGCTGAGATCCATATTATCCTCCCGTGCCTTCGAAGTTTTCGTATTTTCTGTTTTCAGTTTAGCAGGGAGCTCGAGGCTTGTCATTGACGCAGATCATAAAAAAAGACCGAAGAACCGGGGGAAAAATTGCCACGGAGGGCACAGAGTACACGGAGAGAAGAACCGGAATTTTATAAGATCGAATCCGCTCTGCAACCTCAGCGTACTATGGCTTTTGCTTTTCAGCTTGTAAGCCTCTTATCCTCTGTGTTCTGTGGCGGATCCTGTCTTGAGATGGCTACCTGACGGAGATTTTACCTTCTTTCAGTATGAGAATCCTGTCCGCGAGTTTTTCAGCCTGTTTCATGTCGTGGGTAGTAATGACGACCGTCGACCCGGACTCTCTCTTCATCTTCAGGATGATCTCCTCGATGGTCTCCCGGTTTCGCTCGTCCACGGAAGCGGTCGGCTCATCGAGAAAGAGCATCTCCGGCTCCACCGCCATGGCACGTGCGAGGCCGAGCCTCTGAGTCTCCCCGCTCGAAAGGGTGAGCGCGTTCTGCTTCTTCTTGTGGCCGAGCTCCACGAAATCGAGCACCCTGTTTACCCTGTCTTCGATCTCGCGGCGCTTCATTCCCCTTATCTTCAGGCCGTATGCCGCGTTTTTGAAGACCGTGGTGTTGAAGACCCCCGTGGACGGAAGCAGGAGGGTTATCCTTCTCATCAACCCTATCCCTGAATGCGCAACGGCATCACCGGAAAAATAGGTCACCTCACCCCTGTCCGGCTTTTCGAGAAGGGCGCATATCCTCAGCAGCGTCGACTTTCCGCATCCGTTCGAACCGGTGAGGGCGTACACCCCGCTGTCGAAAGAAAAGGAACAGCCGCGCAGGACGGTGGTTCCAGGGTATTCCTTCCAAATGTCGAAGATGCCCAGCGTGAATCTCATAGCACAGGCCCGAGCATGCCTTTTCTCTGAAAGAGATGAAACACGATATTGATCACAAGAGAAATGCCAAGCAGTATGATCCCGAGTGCAAGGGCGAGCTCGAAATCCCCCTTGTCGGTTTCGAGGGCTATCGCCGTTGTCATAACGCGCGTATATCCCACAATATTTCCTCCCACGATCAGTATCGCCCCGACCTCCGCCATCGCCCTGCCGAAGCCGGCGATGACTGCGGATGCGATCCCGTACCGGGCCTCTTTCATAACCGTCACCGTAGTCTGGAAGGGTGTAGCCCCGAGGGTCGTCGCCGCCTGCCCGATGATCGGCTTTACCTCCACCACCGCCGAATGGCAGAGCGCCGCCACTATCGGCAGGGCGATGATCGTCTGTGCGATGATCATGGCCGACGGGGTATAGAGCAGTCCCAGAACGCCGAGTGGACCGCTGCGGGAGAGGGCGAGATACAGGAACAGCCCGACCACAACGGGCGGAAGGCCCATGAGCGTGTTGAGTATGGTGATAACGAAGCCTCTGCCGGGCAGTTTCTTCAACGCGACAAAGGCTCCTGCGGGAAGGCCGATAATGCACGAGATTACGAGCCCGATGAACGAGACCTTCAGCGACAGGAAGATGATATCCAGAAGTTCCTGGTCTAGACTGAAGATAAGATGAAAGGCGTTTGCGAACCCGTCTCTGAATGAGTCCATCGTTTCCTGCCACTATTATACAACCGGTCGTGAAAGGCCGCTACCTGGCGTCCGGGACGAAGAGGATGTTGCCGTGCCTGTCCTTGTAGGATGCGATAGCCCTCTGGCCTTCCTTCGAGATGAGCCAGTTGACGAACTGCATCGCCTCCTTGTACTTCACATACCTGTGCCTTGCCGGATTCACCGCCATGACGCCGTATTGATTGAAGAGGTCCGGGTCGCCTTCGAGCACGATCTTCATGTCGAGCCTGTCGAGGTCCTTTGTCGCAAGCCAGGTCCCCCGGTCGGTGAGGGTATAGGCGCGCTTCTCATTGGCGATCCTCTGGGTCTTTTCCATGCCCTGGCCCGCCTCGAGATACCATTTCCGCCCTTTCGGGTTTATGCCCGCCTGTTTCCAGAGAAACAGCTCTTTTGTGTTCGTCCCGGACCTGTCCCCCCTTGATACGAATGGATAGGATGCCTCCGCGATTTTCCGGAATGCGGCTGAAGCGGATTTCATGCCCTCGATCTTTAGCGGGTCGTTCGACGGGCCGATGATTACGAAGTCGTTGTACATGACGTCGTGGCGGTTTACGAAATACCCTTCGCTGACCGCCTTCAGCTCCTGCTGCCTGGCATGGACAAGAAGGACGTCGGCGTCCCCCCTCTTTCCGATCTCGATCGCCGCGCCGGTGCCGACAGCGACCACGTCGACCCTGATGCCCGTCTTTTTTTGGAACAGCGGAAGGATGTAGTCGAAAAGACCTGAATTCTGGGTGCTCGTCGTTGAGGCGCAGCGCAGCCTCGTCTCAGCGTGGACAGACGTTGCCGTGGAGCAGAACGAAAGAGCCGCAAACACTAAAAGCACTGAAATATACTTTATTTTTCCGGTCATGTTTCCTCCTCGATGCTTTGGCATATGCGTAATATACTACAGGGAATAACGAAAAACAAGCTGAAGGGAAAAGGTTACGAAGAATTACCCGCCGTCTTCATAATTATTTCATCGCATTTTCAAATCTTATTCAAAAGTCTCTGCTATCTTTGTCTTAATGATATTCATGAACCAAAGCCTTTAAAGGAGAAAAACATGAGCTGTCCGTATTTTAAGGCAGGCTACTTCGGCATCTGCTGCGCACCGGACGCCATCCACGTTCCCGGTATAGACGAGATGGAAAGAATGTGCTTCAGGCCGTGGTACGATACCTGTCCCAGTTTCGCGCTCTTCGAAGACTCCGGGAATGGAGAAAAAAAATCCGCGAGGGCCGGTATCCCCGGCGAATTGCCGGGGCGAAAACGAGATTCAGACAGGAATGGACGCCCGATCGGGTTCCCAGGGCATGACGGATAAAGCGGGAGAGCCGGAAGCCGGCAGTTTCAAAAAGCCTTCCGGGTGCGGGCGGCGGCATGGCCGGCAAGAAAATTATCGATGCAACTCCGTATGTCTCCGAAACACTCCCTGTATTCCCTGAGGCTGCAGCCGTAAGGGTCGGCGATGTTCCTGAGTCTCCCGTCCGAGAAATCGGCGAGGTTGAATACTCTTTCATGAGCGGCGGCGTCGAGGGAAAGGACCCTCTCGACATGGGAGCGCTCCATGCAGAGGATGACATCGCTCTCCTCTATCATCGCAGGAGTCAGTATCCGCGCCCTGTGACCGGAGATGTCGACGCCGTTTTCGGCCGATGCCATGACCGAAAACTCGGAAGCCGCGTTGCCTTCAATGGCATGGGTGCCGCTCGAAGACACCGCCGCCGCGCTGCCGTTTTTCAGCAGCTTTTTCAGGATGCCTTCTGCCATCGGGCTGCGGCAGATGTTGCCTGTGCATACGGCAAGGATATGCATCATTCTGATTATCACTCCGTAGTAGGTTTGTAAATGCGGAACCTTCAACGTTATAATAACACATCGAAAACAGCTCGACCGACCGTATTTATGGATACGCAATCGCTTAAGACATCAACTGAACAATTAGGAATCAGGGACAGTTTCGAATTCAGTTGCGGCAGACACCTTGAGTGCTTCAACAAGTGCTGCAGGGACATCAACCTTTTTTTGACTCCCTACGATATCCTCAGGATGAAGAAGCGGCTGAAGATTTCCTCTGAAGAATTTCTGCGGACCTACACCATCCCGCTCTTTCCCCCGGAGATAGGACACCCGGTGATCCTTATGAGGATGCTGCCCGGCGAAGGAAAGAACTGTCCCTTCGTGGGCGACGAGGGCTGCATGATCTATGACGACAGGCCCTGGTCGTGCAGGAGCTTTCCGCTCGAGCCCGTGGCGGAGAGCGCGCCGCCGGTCTTTGAGATCGTGAAAAGGGATTTCTGCATGGGCTTGGGCAAGGGGAAGCTCCAGCCGGTGAAAAAGTGGCGGGACACGCAGAGCGTCGCCTTCTACGAGCAGATCAACGATGAATGGAAGAAAGTGACCCATCATGAGAACTTTTCTTCCGTCAATCTCCTCGAAGGCAGCGGGAGGGACATCTTCTTCATCGGCAGTTATAACATCGATGAGTTCAGGAACATCGTATTCAAAGGAGGTTTTCTGGACTATTTCGCCGTCGATAAGAAGGTGTTGAAACAGATAAAGACCGGCGACACTGAACTCCTGCTTTTCGCCTTCAGATGGATGAGGCACGTGCTCTTCGGGGCTAATACCATGAAGAGGCGGTAGGGCATTTTTCATGAGACGTTCTGTTATAATAAATAAAGTGCTTTATTTACTAAATAAAACTGAAGGGATCTGCAGGCACACCCGCGTATCCGGCGGCGCAGCCCTTCTCAAAGGAGCTACGAATGGCAGAGGTTATGGAAGATAAAAAAACGGTCTGTCCCCATTGCGGGCAGAAGTTGAACAAATGGAGCACCCCGTCTTTTAATTTTGCCGACGGCCTTGGATGGTGCACTCCTTTTCTCTATGTCTGCTTCAATGACGAATGCACGTTCTTCGTAAACAGCTGGAAGCATATGAACGATACCTACGGCCAGGAAATGGGATACAGGTTCATGATACACCCGGATTCGGGCGAATCAGCGAGCCTTCCCGTTGGAAACAGGATGGCGATGAAAGGCGACATCATAGATGAGATAAGGGAGGCCCAGGAGAAGGAAGAGCTGGAGGCGAGGAAAAAGGACTTCATGGCGCTCACCGATTATTTTATCGCCAGGGACGTCGATTCGATACTGCGGGTGCTCCTTGACGAGCAGGGCTTCGGAAGCGTTCGCCTGAAGGCGGCCGAACACCTTGGCGATCTCGGCGACCTCAAGGCGATCGAACCGATGGCGAACCATGCCTTTACGAATGAGGTGATTGGGAAAAAGGCGGCGGAATCGATAGCGATGATCCACAAGAAGAACTTCACGATGGAATGCCCGTACTGCGCGGAGACCGTAAAGATTCGCGCAAAAATCTGCAAGCACTGCGGCAGGGAACTCACCGCGTAAGAACGGACCTCATCACCGACTCAACGGGCCGCGGCAAAAGTCACGGCCCATTTTTTTTGCCTACGCGCCCCTCATCTTCTTCAGAAACTTCCTTATCCTTCCCGCGTTCGTGCCGAGGTCGCTGACACCTACCCTGGAGACCGACCTGATATCCACCCGGCTGCCTGCTTCCGTCTTTTCGATGCGTATCACGATGTCGTCCTTGAAGCCGAACCAGAAGGTCGTGGCGACCGCCTCGATCCTCCCCTCTGCCTTGTTCGCATCGACGATCCTCCATTGCATGTGTTTTGCAACGGACAATGCCCTGTCGAACGCCCCGTCAGGAGGGACCGTCAGCACGAGCGGGACGATGTCGGGATAGGCGTTGTGCTGTTGCTGCGCGACTCCGGGGCCGCCGTACTCCAGCGAGTTCCAGCTTTTCTTTTTAAGACGAGCAATGGCGGCAAATTTGGGAGGGTTTGCGGTGTCCGTCGTTATGTCGTGTATCGGGGGCACGCTCCTGGCGATCTGCACCCATCGCCAGGACATGGTGACGAGTGCGGCGCCAATGATGAGGGCTACGAGCGCCCAGAGAAAACTGCTCCAGCTGACAAGACGCAGCATGGACAGAATAGCGATCGCCGATATGACGACTGCGCCGACTCCGCCGTAAGCCGACCAGCGGAAGATTGTCAGGCCGGTCCTGAAGTCCCAGATTCCCCACCGTGTCCCCAGGCCGGCAGCGACCGCGCCGAGTCCCGACAGCACTGCGATGAGGAATCCCAGTCCTGCAAAAAAGGAAAAAACCGGTTTTTTTTTCATCCCGTCACCTCCATTTTTTGAAGAACTTTCCGTAGTCTCCCGGCGTATCCAAGCCCGGAAGCACCCCTTCATTATTCACAGCCGCGCAGAAGAGTCTTTCCCATGTGAAGATCCCGGTAGTCCATGACGCCTTCTCCGGTAGCGGGCGGATGAGCTTATCCCTGCAGAAAAATAAACAGCGTCTTGATCAGTACTGTCCGGCTGGAATCTGTCCCGCCGCGCAACATGAAGCACAGTCAAGCACATGCTATTACGATTTCGACCTGCTGTCAAACGCGATTTTGTTCCATTAAACCGGCGTGACCGGTCCTTGAAGCCGACCATCAAATTACAGATAAACGAGCACAACATTATCGGTCGAAGCGACCTGCGAGGGCGCCGGGCGCTCACACTCGGCCGAGAGAATACTTGCCGACGGGACCGCTTAAATGCTGTCCTCGCTCATAATGGGTATGTATGGGCAGAAAAGCATGCCAAAGAAGTTTCGCCGTAGGGAAGTCAATAATTCATTGATTGAAAATGGCCGAGGCCCCGGATAAAATGAAGTATGATGATCATGACTGTCTTCCGAAAAGACCGCCGTCAGTCCTCATTCGGGGATAGGATATGAGCGTCTGCGGCAGGAGATTCAGTTTAGAGGTTTCCAGTGATACCGCTGCCATTCCCCTCATCGGTGAATTCGTCTGCAATATGGCAAGGCTGACGGGCTTTGGAGAGGAGGATGCCGCTGATATTCGTGCCGCCGTCGTGGAGGCAGCGGGCAACGTGATACAACACGCCTTTGCCCCTGAAGAGGAGGCATCGTTCGATGTGATATGCGAACCCACTCAGTTGGGTCTCGGGATCATCATCAGCGAGATGGGCATGCCGTTCGATCCTTCGCGCGTCCCCGAATGTTCAGTTGACACTCCTGCCGGGGTTACCCCGGGGAGGCAGGAGAAGGGCATCTGCCTGATGAAAAGGAAAATGGACGAAGTCTCCTTCCACAATCTCGGGAAACGGGGGAAAGAGACCCGCCTTTTCAAGTACTTTGCAACCGGCGCGACCGGCAATTGCGTAACAAAAGCTGAACTCGAAGCAGCCGGTGAGGCAAAGACCAGGGATGCGCTGCCGAAGGGGGCCGTTTCATATCTGGTCAGGAGGCTGGACCCTGCCGAGGCTGTCGAGGTTTCGAGATGCGCATATAGTGCCTACCATTACTCCTACTTTTACGAATACATGTACTACCCGGAAAGGGTGAGAAGATTGAACGAGACCGACGAGCTTATCTCGTATGTCGCCGTAACCCCGGAGAGGGAAATCATGGGGCATGCCGCACTCAGAGGTGAAAAGGAACGGGGCGTGGCAGAGCTCATGGCTGCCTTTGTCAGGCCGGAATACCGGGGCCGGGGCTGCCTGAACGCCCTGACCGGCGCACTTATCGAAGAAGGAAGAGCAAGGGGATTTTCCGGTCTCTACGTCAGGGCGGTTACGTCCCATCCCTACTCGCAAAAAACCGCACTGAAATATGGTTTCAGCGGGAGTTGCCTTTATTTGGCACAATACGAGCCGCTGGAATTCGTGGAACTTGCCACAGGCAAACTGCAACGGGAGAGCATGTTGCACGCCTTCGTATATCTCCATCGGCCTGCTCCGTTCAGGATCTACCCGCCTCTCCACCATAAGGAAATGGTCGACAGGATATACGAAGGACTTGGCGCATACCCTGAAGCCGCCTGCCAGCAGGCAGAACCACTTCAGGCCGAATCTTCGGTTCGCGTCATCGTCGAGCCATACCACACGGCGAAGGTCGAGGTGCTGGAATACGGAGAGGACCTGGTCCCGAAAGTGAAGCGAACCCTGAGGGCGCTCTGCGTAGACCGGATCGAAGCGGTTTATCTCTTCCTCGACCTCTGTAACCCGTTGACGGCGCTGATTACCGCCGAGTTCGAGAACTTGGGCTTCTTTTTTGCCGGGATCAGTCCGGGCGCCCCCGGAACGGACCTCCTCGTCCTGCAGTTTCTGAACAATCTTGTAATCGATTATGGTCGTATGCAGTTTGCCTCGGAGATGGGCGGGCAGATCGCAGAATATGTCAGATCGCACGATCTGAACAGGGAAAATATAAACGGTATAAGTACCTTTATTAAGCTACCTGAGAGTTAAGACTCTGAGTTACGACCATCTCTTGAAGTACCCTCCGGCCGCCTGTCAAAGGGGTTTTATCCCACCGGACTCTTGACAGAAAGAAGGCCGTCGCCTAAGATATTGCTAATTGCGCTCTTTCTTCTTCAACGGAGGAAAGGTACAACAGAGATTCGGATAATTTATAAGACACTGCAATCGGCATAGCCGGGGACTTGAAATAACAAGGAGGGTTTGGGAAATGTGTAAATCGAGGGGTATCGGAAGAGCTGTTTGGTCCTTTATTTTCGTTGCTATGTTATGCGGAGCATCATATTTGCCTGCGGCGTATGCAGAGGCCGGTCCCGAAGGGTGGGCGAGATTGCGGGCCAAACAGGAATCAAGCGCAAACGGTTCGGTAAAACCTGACGGCCTTATGAATGCCGTTTCACAGAGAGAAGCGATGCTTGCGAACCAGGTCCTTCCGTATGCCGCCGGCCTGTCATCTAATCAATGGTCCGCTCTCGGCCCCGGCAACATAGGCGGCAGGATCCGCACCATAGCGGTCAGTCCTTCGGACGGCAACGTGATGTGGCTTGGAAGTGTGGGTGGCGGGATATGGAAGACCACAAACGGCGGGGCGAGCTGGAGTCCCGTGGACGATTTCATGACGAATCTTTCGATAAGCTCCATCGTAATCGACCCCTCAAACACTGATGTAATGTACGCCGGCACAGGGGAAGGCTATTTCAATGGGGATGCCTTGAGAGGATACGGCGTATTCAAATCGACTGACGGCGGAGCGACGTGGAATTTCCTTACGTCCACCACTCCCGATACCACTAAAGGCAATCCTGGCTACAACTGGTATTATGTCAATCGCCTTGCGATTTCCGGTGGGGTGCTCCTGGCTGCCACAAATGGCGGCTATTCCAATGTCGGTGCAATCTACCGCTCAACGGACCAGGGCTCAACGTGGACGAGCGTCTGGTCTTCAGGCACGGTCGATCAGGTGCTTTTCGACCCCAATAATTCCAATAACGTATTGGCCACTGCAAGAGCATACAATTTTACCTCTTCCTGGTACGAAACCTATATTCTGAAAAGCACAAACGCGGGGGCAAGCTGGAGCACTGTAAAGACATTCGCGAATTCGGGTTGGGCAAGAATCGAGCTGGCATACGCCAAATCAAATTCTGCGATAGCCTATGCTTCGGTCGACATGAACAACGGCGAGATATGGAAATCAACGGACGGGGGCGGCACATGGAATCTGGCGAGCACCCCGGGCCATCTCAACTATAACAATTACGGCGATCAGGGGTGGTACGACAACGCTGTCTGGGTGTCCCCGACCAACGCGAATTTTGTGGTCATAGGCGGCCAGGATCTTTCCCGCTCTACAGATGGGGGCAGCACATGGACGGACATAGGAGGCTATTCCGGAAGCATTCATCCCGATCAGCATGTAATAGTGAGCCAACCCGGGTTTGACGGCAGCACTAACAAGACGATCCTTATAGGCAATGACGGAGGCATATATGAAGCCGGCGATATTACCACCGTTTCCGGCGCGAGCGGATGGACAAACCTCAACAACTCCCTGGCCATTACGCAGTTTTACGGCGGGGCCGGAAATTCCACGGCGGCAAAGATAATCGGCGGTGCCCAGGACAACGGCCATGAAATGTGGACCGGCACGTCAACCTGGGATATGACCAACGGCGGCGACGGCGGCTTTGCGGCAGTCGATCCCACGGACAGCAACTATATGTACGGCGAATATGTTTATCTCAATATATATCGCTCCACGATCGGCGGCGGAGCGGGCTCCTACTCATACATAAATTCCGGAATAACCGATGTGCAAAACGGCGACGCGCTTTTTATAGCTCCCTTCATCCTGGACCCGAACAATCCAAACACAATGCTCGCCGGCGGCGCTTCACTCTGGCGCAGCACAAATGTCAAGGGGGCGACGCCGACCTGGAGCGCTGTCAAATCTCCCGTATATGATCTCAGTGGGTACATGGTATACATATCGGCGATCGCAGTTGCCCAGGGAAACTCGAACATCATATGGGTCGGAGATGAAAACGGCGACGTATATTATACGGCCAACGGCGGGACCTCGTGGACAGAGGTGGACGGTACCGTCCTGCCGAACCGGTACGTGGGACGAATCCTTATAGACAAGGATAACTCAAGCAAGGTCTATGTAGCCTTCGGCGGATACGATCCGGATAACCTTTATATGACAACGAACAGCGGGAGCACATGGACCAATATATCGGGAAATCTCCCTTCCGCCCCCATTCGTGCGATAGCCAGGTATCCCACAGACGCAAACCTGCTTTATGTCGGGACCGAAGTGGGCATATTTTCAAGCGAAGACGGGGGCACGACCTGGAGCACTACCAATGACGGACCGGCGAATGTTTCGGTGGATGATCTGTTCTGGTACAGCGACCACGAATTGGTTGCCGTTACACACGGCAGGGGGATGTTCAAGTTCGATTTTTCAGCCGGCGCGAATTCAATACCCGCCAAGATCGCCGTCTTCGATCCGTCGACGGGGAACTGGTATATCGATTCGAACATGAACTGGACGTGGGACGGGACGACAAACGGCGACAAGGAGTATACATTCGGCGCGATGCTGCCGGGC